>DXHX01000005.1 GCA_019113205.1 Candidatus Pseudogracilibacillus intestinigallinarum
AAAACAAGGTTACTATAAAAACAGATGAAAATGGTAAAGCGAAGGTAGACCGAGAAAAATTACAGAATGGAAAATACGCTGTAACTGATGCAGATGGAAATGAGGTAAGTACAGTTGAAGTTACAGATGATTGTATCGTAAAATTAGACTTTACGGTACCTTCTAGTGATGAATCAGTAGGTGGATTATTACCTAGCACAGCAACACAAGTGTTTAACCTTCTTGCAATCGGATTAGGTATTTTATTTACAGGATTATCAATATTCTTTATCTCAAGGAGAGGGAAAGAAGTATGATTTTGAAACTACTATAAGCTAACATTAACTTATGGTAGTTTTTTTGTAGGTGCAATGATTCTTCTATTAATTTATTATTTCTGAAAATAAAACTTATTTTAACAAAAATGGATTTTCCTTGTTATTTTCATGGTATAATAAACCATATTATTCCAATGAATCGTTCAATAAAATTGTTTGTTTTAAAGGGGGAAGTCTTTTGATAAAAGCAATGATTGTGGATGATGAACAATTAGCATTAGATTATGCGAAAAAAATTATCAGTGGACATAGTGAAATAGAAGTAATAGGTAGTTTTACTGATCCTGTTGCATGTTTAGAGGCTGCAGAAATAGAAGCGCCACACATCGCATTTTTAGACATTCAAATGCCAGAAATAAATGGATTAGAAGTCGCTGAACGACTATTAGAAGAAAACCCTAATATGTATATTGTATTTTTGACAGCATATGATATTTTTGCAGTTGAAGCATTTGAAATTGACGCATTAGATTATATTATTAAGCCTTTAAAAAAGGAACGACTTGAAAAAACAATGGATCGTTATCAAAGACATGTAATGACTTATGGGGTAAAAGAAAGCACTAAAGAAAAAGTGCTCCGTTTACAAATAGGAGACTATTTATCTTTTGAAACAGAAAAAAATATGTTTAGTCCAATCGTATGGCGTACAGCGAAAGCACAAGAGCTTTTTGTGTACTTACTACAAAATCACGGAACTTATGTAGAAAAAGAAACATTAATGGAATTGTTATGGGAAGATAAAAATTTAGAAAGTAGTGCTTCTTTACTTTATACGAACGTTTATAATGTACGTAAAGCTTTAAAACCATTTGGAAAACATTTTGTTTTAAAAAATCGCCTTGATGGATACGTATTAGAGTTAAACGATGTAGAGGTGGACGTATTAGATTGGGAACAACAGTCGTATCAACTTCCTGCCATTACGCCAGAAAACATTGCAGAATATGAACAAATGGTACTATCATTTGAAAATAAGTATTTTATGAAACATGATTATGTTTGGTTAGAACCAAAACGTCATATATTAACAAAGTTATGGAAATCTTTAATTGAAGATGTCGTACAATGTTATACTGAACATAATGAATTTGAAAAGGCTATTCAACTATTAGAAAAGTTAGTCGAGGAATATACGGAAGACGAACAAATTTATTTTGAATTAATGAAGTTATACAACCATATTGGCGATATTGATGCTATTGCTGCTAAGTATCGTTCGTTAATTCAACATTTACGCCGCGAAGTGGATGCTCCTCCAAGTTCTGAAATACAAGACTGGTATAAAATAAATGTTATAAAAAAATTAAAGTTAAATATTGAGAAATAGAAAATACATAAAAACAGCCCTTTAGACCTATATGGTCAGGGCTGTTTTTTGCGTTTTGTTTACATTATGTTTTGAAGTAAATGATATGATACTTAACGGTTTGGTTTGTAATGGTTGTAAAAGTTTGGCGATTTATTACATTTTATTTTTAAAAAAGGGAGGAAAACATATGTTAAAACGGTTTAATTTGCTCGTACTTGCCGTATTATTAGTGAGTCAGACGATTTTAAGTCCGATAGTTTCTGTAAATACAATTTTTGCAGAGGCTTCTAATGAAGAGCGAGCAAATGAACAATCTATTTCAAATCTAGAAGAGGAATTATTAGATATATCTAAACTTGAACTTATTCTAGAAGATATTGAAGGATTGGAGGAGAACGATTATACAGAAGAATCTTATGCTGCCTTGATAAATGTAGTAGAAGAATCTAAGATGCTCCTTCAAGATGAAACATCTACACAAGAAGAATTAAATGCAGCAGTAAAAGAAATTGAAGAAGCATTAGAAAATCTAACTGGACAATCTAAGTATGATTCTATGGGGGAAGATAATGCATCTGAAAGTGATGATGCAATACTAGAAAATGATAATGTATCTGAAAAAGATACTGAAGAACTTGTGGAAGAGGTACCCAAAAAATCAAATGCAATGTCAGCAAAGGAAGAAAGCCGAGCTGCTAGTGCAATGGGCAATGAGTTCTTTGACTTCAAAATATCTGAAGTGACGGACTTACAAGGAAATCCATATAACGAAAATAATCCGTTAAAGCCAGATGATGAATTCTGGGTAAAAGTTGATTGGGAATTGAAGGATGGTCATAAATATATTGATGGAGATACAGTAACCTTCCAATTACCAGACGAACTTCATTTAAATGGCGATTTAGACGGTGAATTAAAAGACGATTTCGGAAACCAGGTTGCAACATATACAATTACACCAGCAGGAGTAGTAACATTAACGTTTACAGATTATGTAGAAACGCATAATAATGTTACTGGATGGATTGAAATCCGTGCAGAACTGGATCAAGATGTTGTACAAGAAGATGATGGAAATATTGTCATTGGTCCTATCGAAGATGAAGGAAGTCAAGTAATTCCGATTGATCGCTCGCCGATTAATAAAACAGTTGAAAAGCAAGGAAAGCCGAACAAGTCTTATAATGCAGATGAAATTGAATGGACAGTTACAATCAATAAAAATGCGAACTCTTTAAAAGGTGTTACTTTGGAAGATTTATTGCCAAAAGGAACGGAATATGTTGAAGGTTCACTTGAAGTTGTAAAGCAATCTGCAACATTAAATGGAACACCTGTAGGAGAGAAAACAAAAGTTTCTGTTACACCTTCAGTTGCTGAAGGTAAACTATCTATTCCATTAGGTGATATTGAGGAAGTATATACATTAACTTATAAAACGAAAGTGACAGACATGGAAGTGAAAAACTTCAAAAATACCGTTACGTTTAAAGACGCAAACTTAGGTGATACAAGTGCAAATGCGACAGTAACGATTAACCGTGGAGACCCTCTGAAAAAGGGTGTGGTGAAACATTATGATCCGAAAACAGGGATTATCGAATGGTATTTAGAGTTTAACTATGACCAAAAACAATTAGAAAGTGTGACGTTGGCGGATCATTGGAAACCAAAAGGTAAAGTGGAACTTGTCGATGGATCACTTACATTTCAAGAAGTTGAAATTGATGAAAATGGAAACGACCAATTCGTTGGAGAGCCAGTAGATCCAAGTGCACTTGGTGGAAGCTTATCAAAAGTAGCAGATGGATTTGAAGTGTCAGGAATTACGACAGATAAACCTTACTATGTTGTCTACAAAACGAAAGTAATTGACCGAGAATTAGAAGGGTTCCGTATGGAGAACGTCGCTTCATTTGACGGGAATGAATATGGTGAAGGCTATAATATTGGTCAATACGTTGGTGCGAAATCAGCAGGTAATATTGATTACGCAAAAAAGGAAATCGAGTGGACGATTCGTGTAAACATGGACCAGCGTCAAATGAATGATGTTATCATTACGGATACGTTAGGTGAAGGACTTACATTAATTGAGAACTCGATTCAAATGACTATTGGTGGAGAGTCTAAAACAGATTTTAAACTAGATAGTGGAAATCCGTTTAAACTATCAAACATTGGTGATACGAATCAAGAAATTATTGTGACATACAAAACGAAATATGACCCGAATAAGTTACCGCAAGATAACAAAGCACATAATACGGCAAAAATTAGCTGGATTCCAGAAGGTTCATCTGACCATATATCACGTGAAGTGAAGGCAGAAAAACCGGTAAACAAAGAGACAGTAGATAGTTCATGGAAAAATGCGAGCTATAACCCAGATACAAAAGAAATAACATGGGAAATTATCGCAAACTACCGTGAAAATGCATATGAAAACTTCCATATTGTAGACACACCACAAGGGAATCAGCAATTAGTGAAAGATTCCATCAAGGTAGAAGAACTAGAGATACGTTCAGATGGTTCAATGGACGTTGTTGGAGATGCAAATGCGGACGTCACAACAGACGGAAATGATATTCATATCCAAATCGGTAAAACAGATAAAGCATACAAAGTGACATATAAAACATCTGTTGCAGGTTTAGAGGACATTTCAAAAGAATATGTGAATAAAGCACAAGTGAAAGATGGAGATGAAGTGCTATCAGATCTTGATGCAAAAGTGTCTGTTTACGGAGATCGCAAGTATGGAAACAAACGTGGAAATCAAGATGGTCGTCGTGTAAACTGGTCGATTGATGTAAACTTAGCGCAAGAAAAAATCGATAATCTTACATTAACAGATACGATTTCTGACAATCAAGCGTATATCGAAGAGTCCATTAAAATATATCATGCAAAACTAAATACAGATGGTACTGTATCTAAAACAGAATTAGCTGATTCATCAACGTATGAATTAACTATAGATGAAAATGAGTTTACCGTGTCTTGGAAGGATGAAGTAGAACGTCCATACATCATTGAGTATTCAACATTATTCTTCGCAAAAGATGGAGAAGATGTGCGCAATGACTATAAAATTACAGGAGACGGGATTACTGAAGAAGATACTGATGCATCTGATGGCTATAATGTTGTAATTAAACAAACTTCAGGTGGCGGTGCGGAAGGAACAGCGGGTTATTTACTCGTCCATAAAATGGATACAACGTATGGTCAAGCACAGCAGCCAATAGAAGGAATTCAATTTGAATTAATTGACACATCGAATGATAAGGTCTTAAAAACAGCGACAACAGATACAGACGGGTATGCAGATTTTGGCCGCTTATTATTCGGAGAGTATAAATTACGTGAAGTGAATACACCTGAAGGTTATGTAGGTTTTGATGAACAAACAATTAAAATTGATAAAGCGTTTATTGTTGGTGAAAGTGAACCACAGGATTATACATTTGAAGTTGAAAACTACAAAGTAAACGGTGATATTGAAATTGTTAAACACGACGATAAAGGCAATCGTTTAGCAGGTGCAGAATTTACGCTATATAAAGCTGACGGAACAGTAGTCGATACACAAACGACGAATGAAAATGGGGAAATCTTCTTTAAAGATCATGAACCTGGTCAGTATTATGTACAAGAAACGAAAGCACCAAATGGTTTTGTAACAAATGACACGAAATATGAAGTGGAGTTAACAGATACACAGCGTGATGCGATTCAATTGGAAATTGAAAACGAACGTAAATTGACATCTGTAACATTAGAAAAAGAATGGCAAGATGAAGCAAATACGCAAATGCGTCCAGATGAAATAAGTGTCAACCTATTCCGTAATGGGGATTATTTAGAAACGTACACAATGAAAGAAACAGAAGGATGGACGTTAACAGTAGATGGTTTACATGCGGAAGATGAGAATGGTGAGCCGTATGCATACACGATGACAGAACAAGAAGTTCCAGGGTATGCACCATCACTTGATGATTCAGGACTAAAAGTAACGAATACACGTGCAGAAGAACGCGATATTACGATTACGAAAACATGGTATGACGATTATAATAAAGACGGTGACCGTCCTGAAGAAGTGACTGTTGAATTATTCAGGTCGGTAGAGGATGGCGACGAAGCATTAGTCGACACATACACATTAAAAGCAACAGATGATTGGAAACTTACAATTGATAAACTTCCAATGTTTGACGATACGGGTAAGCCGTACAATTATGTCGTGAAAGAACAAGCAATCGAAGGATATGCATCCAAAGTAGATGGCTTCGATATAACGAATACACGCGTAGGGAAAACAGAGGTGCAAGGTGAGAAATTCTGGAAAGATGATGATGATGTAGAGCATCGTCCAGAATCGATTACAGTACATTTAGTACAAAATGGCGAGCACATTGATTCACAAAAAGTAACACCGAATGATGAGGGTAAATGGTTATATAGCTTTGAAAACTTAGAGAAATATGATGATGAAGGTGTAGAATACAACTATTCAATCAATGAAGAAGCTATATCTGGTTACGAAGCAACGTATCAACAAACAACATCCGGTACTATCAACATCAACAATACACGTGTTGGAATGACAAGTTTAACTGGTCAGAAAACATGGGTTGATGGGAATAATGCTGAAGAAACACGTCCAGAATTAATTGAAGTCCAGTTACTACAAAATGGCGAACCATTTGGTAAACCACAAAAAGTAACGGAAGAAAGCAACTGGACGTATGAATTTACTGATTTACCTGCATATGATTCAGAAGGTATTGCTTTTGAATACAAAGTGCAAGAAGTAGCAATAGATAACTATGAAGCTACGTA
>DXHX01000069.1 GCA_019113205.1 Candidatus Pseudogracilibacillus intestinigallinarum
GGCTATTTTACCGTCAAGATCAAATTCAACCGATCCAAAAAATTAGTGTGGATCAAATTGAAACGTGTAAACAATTTATGAAACAAGGACTCGGCATGGCTATTTTACCGAAAAGTATTTCAAATAATTTAATGAACCAGTATGCGCATTTACCATTAGAAATTGAAGGAGAGCCGATTACACGTGATACATGGCTTTGCTATCAGCCTGGTATGCGTAATTTACCACAAGTAAATAGTTTCATTGATTTGTTTTTAAGTGAAGAGTTTGAGTAAAGATAGTTTGGTGAAAATAACCTCTTTTACAAATTCATAAATTAAATATGATTCTTCGATATTTGGTGTTGGTGGGAAAAATCCACTGGCACCTTTTTTATGCATATAAATAGAAAATAAATGAATTTCCTTTTAGAATTAAAATCGACCAAAATCAAATCAAGGAGGGAAATCACTTGTCTCATTCTAATAATATAAAATTACTGTTTGAAATGTAACATAAAAAACCATCTATGCATCTTCAAGCACATAGATGGTTGACTAAAATTTTGTGTTAACAACAAATGAATCAAAAGCAATATATAGATACTCTTATCGGATAAAACATTTAGAGTATATTTCTATCATGACACCATTACATATCATTATTTATTTGACTATGACTCTAAAGTGACTACATATATCATATCGGTAATCACTTCACTTTTAATTGTTTTATCGCTGATTCTATTGGTGTAACGTGAATGGTTTTTTGATCTGTATATGTGACAAATCCAGGTTTACTACCAGATGGCTTTTTCACATATTTTACTTTCGTATAATCGACAGGAACACTAGCAGATAATTGGGCTTTACTATAATAAGCGGCAATTTGGGCTGCTTCAAAAAGCGTTTCTTCACTTGGATTTGAGTCTTTAATGATCACATGTGAACCAGGAATATTTAATGTGTGCAACCATATATCTTCACGATGTGCTAACTTATGTGTGACATATTCATTTTGCATATTATTTCGGCCAACATAAATATCTGTTCCATCAGAAGAAATGAAATGTTCAGGTGTTGGCTTCTTTCTACGCTTTTGTTTTCCTTTTTGTTTTTTAATATATCCTTCTTCTCTTAGTTCTTCACGTATATCGTCAATATCTTCATCACGAGCAGTAACGATTTGTTGCTCAATTTCTTCTAAATATGCTATTTCTTTTTTCGTTTTCATCATTTCTGTTGCAGAAATATCTTTAGCAATTACTAATTTTCGATATTGTTTAAAGAAACGTTGAGCATTTTCACTCGGAGTTTTATCAGCTAATAACTCAATCGTCATTTCACGTTGTTCGGGATCATAATAATCTATGACCGTAACGGAAGAATCTCCCTTTTGAACGAGGTGCAAATGTGCTGTTAATAATTCGCCTTGTTTTTGAAGAAGATCTGCTTTTTTCGCTTTTTCAATTGTTTTTTCATGAATGAGTAATTTCTTTTTATTTTTCTGCAACTCATTTTTTATGATTCGTTCTAAATCTTTTGCTTGTTGTTTGACACGATCACGTTCTGCTTTATTTGAATAAAAAGCATCTAGCATCTCATGAACGTTATCAAAGTTTATCGTATCTCCATTTAAATATGTGATGGGGAGTACGTGAAAATCTTCCCGGTCCTTACGATAAATAGTTGGAACGAATTGATTTGTTCGGACTTGTTCTTGAAAGGTATCAATTGCCTTTATAAACTCTTTTTGTGCTCCTAAATGTGCTTTATGAACAATCTCTTTTGCTATAAATGGAGAAATACCAGTTATAATTTGAACGAGTTGTTGTTCTATTTTGCCTTGATTAAAATCGAGTTTATGAACTATTTTTTCACTTGGATATTGTAATAAGTCAATTTTTTCCTGAGATGGTGGTCGTTTATAGTCTGCACCAGGTAATAATGTTCGGTAACTATTTTGAAAAGGTGGTACATGTTTCATACAATTAATAATTTTTGTTTCATCATCGTTTAAGAGAAGTATGTTACTATGACGTCCCATAATTTCTAACATAAACGTTTTTGTAATTGGATCACCGATTTCATTAAAACCTCTCACTTTAATGGAGATAATTCTTTCAAGGGCATATTGTTCTATACACTCAATAATGGCACTTTCTAAATGTTTACGAAGAACCATACAAAAAGTTG
This sequence comes from Candidatus Pseudogracilibacillus intestinigallinarum, assembly GCA_019113205.1. Classification (GTDB taxonomy): domain Bacteria; phylum Bacillota; class Bacilli; order Bacillales; family Amphibacillaceae; genus Pseudogracilibacillus; species Pseudogracilibacillus intestinigallinarum. The sequence continues at coordinate 2,175 of DXHX01000069.1, forward strand.
GAGGTTCATTCGGATATTGAAATTTGTCATTCGTTAAATGAATACGAGCATAGGACGGATGAATCGATAATAATAATGTATAATTTGTTCGATTGTTACGAACCGTCATAATAATTTCGTTATTCGTCGGCTGATAAATCTTATTAATTCTACCACCGATTAAACTCTGTTGTAAATCCTCTGTTACAGCACGTGTAACAATCCCATCAAATGGCATTTCCTTCACCTCGTTCTCTATTATATCATTAATCATTGTCCCACTGCATATATATGAAAAAGAATGTTAGATAGGTGGGGTGTAAATGGAATGGTATAAATTACCGGTAAATGAAGTAGAACGAAAATTACATGTATTTCATAAAAGGGGGCTATTACAAACCCAAATAGACGAAAGACGAAAAAAATATGGCGAAAATTTAATGCAAGAAGCAGAAAGACCATCCATCCTCGTCTTATGGATGAAACAATTTCAAGACTTTTTAGTTCTCATTTTGTTTGCTGCAACATTTATTGCTGCTATTTTAGGAGAGTATATTGATGCGACAGCTATATTATTAATTGTGTTATTAAATGGCTGTATCGGTTTTTTTCAAGAAAGAAAAGCAGAACGATCATTGGAACAATTAAAAGCATTATCGGCACCTGAAATGCGTGTACTTCGTAATGGTGAGTGGAAAACTGTTCAAGCGAAGGAAGCGGTTATTGGGGATGTAGTAGCATTACGTACAGGTGATCGAGTACCAGCAGATATCCGGTTAGTTCAAGTAAATGCATTGCAAATTGATGAAGCAATTTTGACAGGTGAATCTGCACCAGTACATAAACAAGAAACAGCTCTGATTCGTGGTGGAGAAGAAATTCATAACCAGACGAATATGGCATTTAAAAGCACGCTCGTTCGAAAAGGTAACGGTGTTGGAATCATTGTTCGCACAGGAATGCAGACAGAAATCGGACAAGTTGCACAACTACTAGAAAAAACAACTGTTACTACTACACCTCTAGAAAGAAAATTAGCGGATTTAGGCAAAGTATTAATTTATATTGTGTTAGCTTTAACAATATTAACCGTATTAATTGGATTGTATGACGGGAAACCGATGTACGATATGTTTTTAATTGGTATATCGTTAGCAGTTGCTGTCATCCCTGAAGGGCTACCAGCAATCGTCACTGTCACTTTATCTTTGGGAGTACAACGAATGTTACGTAGGAAAGTTTTGGTACGTAAACTATCATCTGTTGAAACATTAGGTTGTACGTCTGTAATTTGTACAGATAAAACAGGAACGATTACAGAAAATAAAATGGTCGTAAAAGAATTGTATATGAATGGACAATATATTGTTTACGATGATCTTTTACAAAGTAATTTACCCAAAAATATTTCGACAAACAATGTCCAACAAATGTTACAGTTTGGTGCATTGTGTAATGAAGCGAATTTACAAGTGAAACGCGGCACTTATGTTGTAGATGGGGATCCAACAGATGGAGCAATATTAATTGCAGCGAGAAATTACGGTATATCTTACGTAGAAGACGAAAAATATCATAAGGTGACAATGGAACCTTTTGATGTGTTAAAAAAACGAATGCATACTATTGTAGAAGGGGAAGGTGGAAAAAGGTATTTCATTATGAAAGGTGCACCAGAGGAAATTATTCCACGAAGTCGTTACCAACTAGACACTAATGGAAGAAAATTTTCTGCGGATAATACGCGGTTACAAAAAGCAGCTGAACATATGGCGGAAAAAGCTTACCGTGTTATTGCGATCGCAATGAAAGAAATTAAAGACTCCCCAGTAAATGAAACAGATTGTATTTTTTTAGGGATGTATGGATTATTTGATCCACCTCGTAAAGGTGTGAAAAAAGCGATAGCTACATGTCGAAATGCGGGCATACAAACGGTAATGATTACTGGGGACCATCCACTTACAGCAAGTGCAATAGCGAAAGAAGTGGGCATTGTATACGATGCTCATAATGAAATATTGGATGGAAAAGCATTAGAACAAATGTCAGATGCTACGCTACAGGATGTAGTTACTAAAGTAAATGTATTTGCACGTGTTACCCCTACACATAAATTACGCATTGTAGAAGCATTTCAAGCAAAGGGACATATCGTAGCAATGACAGGGGATGGGGTTAATGATGCACCAGCAATCAAACAGAGTAATATTGGAATAAGTATGGGAATTACTGGAACAGATGTGACAAAAGAAGCTTCTTCTATCGTATTAATGGATGATAATTTTATAACATTACAGGAAGCGATTAAGGAAGGACGAAATATCTATGAAAATATTCGAAAATTTATTCGTTATTTATTAACTTCGAATGTTGGCGAAATTATATTAATGTTGTTTGCTATTTTATTATCGTATCCATTGCCACTTATCCCAGTACAAATATTATGGGTCAATTTAGTAACTGATGGCTTACCGGCAATGGCATTAAGTATGGATAGACCAGAAAAAAATGTAATGGATGAAAAACCACGGCATCCGAATGAGCGAATTTTGTCAAGAGGGTTAGGGTGGAAAATCATCTCACGAGGATTATTAATTGGACTCGTTTCATTAATTGCCTTTATCGCCAGTTATCATATGTCGAATGATATTACCTATGCAAGGACGATTGCATTTTCAACGATTATTGTTGCACAATTGATTCATGTATTTGACTGCCGAAATGAACGAGGAATATGGACGAGGTCTCCTTTTGGTAATCTATATTTAGTAGGTGCAGTTCTATCATCACTTATTTTATTGTTCGTTGTGTTATATGTCCCATTTTTACAACAAATTTTCCAAACTGTTCCTTTATTAAAGGGAGATTGGGGTATGATAGTATTATTAGGAAGTGTTCCAACTATTGTTAATATTTTTACGAAACATCGAAAAAAATAACATATATTAAAACATTATTTATCATCACATATTAATAGAGAATTTTCACGTAAAATTGTATAATATAAATTATTGGAGTGATGATAATGGTAATGAGTATGACAGGGTACGGTATAAGTGAGTTCCATGTAGAAAATACAACTTGTACTATAGAAATAAAAACAATCAATAGTCGTTACTTAGACTTTGTTCCAAAAATGCCTCGAATTTTACAGGCTTTCGAATTAGATATGAAACAACTCATACAACGTTATTTTGTACGTGGAAGAGTAGAAGTATATGTTTCGATAACTGGAGAAGCATTTATGGAAAAAGAATTACATGTAGATGAACCATTGTTACAGGCTTATTTGGATAAGGCGACGGAGTTAATGTCATCATATGGCTTGAAAAACGACCTTTCCATTCATTCCTTTATTCATCATGAAGACATTTTTTCTGTGCAAGAAAGACCTAAGCAACTTGATGCATTTCAGGAGAAATTTTTTCACTGTATGGAAGATGTATTAAAAGAAGTGAAAAGAAAACGAGAAGAAGAGGCGAACTTTTTACTCAAAGATATGATGAAACGGCTTCATACAATGAAAGATCTCGTCGAACAAATAAATGAGCGTGCGCCAATTATCATGGAGGCATATAAGTCACGTATTCAAGAGAGAATTGAAACGTACATAGGGGAACATATTCAAGTAGAGGATACAAATATATTGCAAGAAATCGCACTTTTAGCTGAGAAAGGCGAAATTACAGAGGAAATTACTCGTTTACAGAGTCATTTTCGACATTTCTCCAATGTGTTGAATGAAGCAGGTGCGGTTGGCAGAAAATTAGATTTTATTAATCAGGAAATACACAGAGAAATTAATACGATTGGTTCAAAGTCCATTGATCCATTGATGAGTGAATTAGTCGTGACATTAAAAAGTGAAAATGAAAAAATTAAAGAACAGGTTCAAAATATAGAATGAGACATTCGTGGTATACTATTAGGGGGTGCCATTTTGGCTTTGCAATTAATTAATATCGGATTTGGAAATGTTGTTTCGGCAAATCGAATCATTTCCATCGTGTCACCAGAATCAGCACCGATTAAAAGAATTGTTCAAGTAGCGAGAGAGAATAATAATTTAATTGATGCGACATATGGTAGAAGGACGAGAGCAGTGATTATTACAGATAGTTCATATGTTATTTTATCAGCTGTACAACCTGAAACAGTTGGACAAAGAGTATTAACACAAGATGAGATGACAGAAGACTAATTAGGAGGATACAGGTTGTTTGAGGAGAAAGGTATTTTATTTATTTTATCTGGACCATCGGGTGTCGGTAAGGGTACAGTAAGACAACGTTTATTTGAACAGGAAACACATTTAAAATATTCGGTGTCGGCAACAACGAGAGAAAAACGTGCCGGCGAACAAGAAGGTATCGATTATTTTTATACAACGAAAGAACAATTCGAGGCAATGATTCAAAATGGGGAACTACTTGAACATGCACAATATGTTGAAAACTATTATGGTACACCTCGTGCCTATGTGGAAGAACAATTAGAAAAAGGAAACGATGTATTCCTTGAAATTGAAGTACAAGGTGCATTACAAGTAAAGGAAAATTTCCCTGAAGGTGTCTTTATCTTTTTATTTCCACCTAGTTTGGAAGAATTAAAAAATCGAATCATTGGACGTGGGACAGAATCTGATGAACTTGTCCGTAATAGACTAAAAGAAGCAGAAAAAGAAATTAGTATGATGTCTGAGTACGATTATGTTGTCGTCAATGATGATGTAGATCAAGCTGTTCAAAAAGTAAAAGCAATTATTACGAGCGAACATTGCAAAAGAGAGAGAATTGAAGCAGAATATAAAAAAATATTGGAAGGATGAACAAAAAATGTTAGAACCATCAATTGATAACCTATTAAAGAAAATTGATTCAAAGTATACACTTGTAACAATTTCATCACGTCGTGCAAGAGAATTGCAAGATGAAGAGAATACACAAATAGAAAATCCAACATCAATTAAACCAGTTGGAATTGCTTTAGAAGAGATTCAAGAAGAAAAATTAGTATTAAAAGAAGAGGCATAAAACTTTTTGAAATAGAAAGTAAGAAAAGACGAACATGATCTTTGTATTTGAGCCTTCAACCATTTAGATAAATGTTTATTTTAAATGGTTAAGGTACGATAACAAATCGTTCGTCTTTTTCCTTTATTATTTGACGTCTATATTTTAAAGAGGTGATACAGCATGTTAAAAAATAAAAAAGTTTTACTAGGTGTCTCAGGAGGCATTGCAGTATATAAAGCATGTGATTTAACGAGTAAACTGACACAATTAGGTGCAGATGTAAAGGTTGTCATGACAGAAAATGCGACGAAGTTTGTTTCACCATTAACATTTCAAGCATTATCGAGAAATGAAGTGTTTATCGATACATTTGATGAGAAAGATGCTAGAAAGATAGCACATATTGATTTAGCTGACTGGGCTGATGTTGCAATCATTGCTCCAACGACAGCGAATATGATTAGTAAATTAGCAAACGGTATTGCGGATGATATGTTAACAACAATACTACTCGCTACAAGGGCAGATATTTATATCGCCCCTGCAATGAATGTGCATATGTATGATCATCCAGTTATAATGGAAAACATGAAAAAGTTAGCTGGACTAGGTTTCCATTTCATTGAACCTGGTGCAGGTTATTTAGCATGTGGCTATGTTGGAAAAGGGCGACTAGAAGAACCACTTACGATCATAAAAGCTATTGAAGAACACCAAAAAAACTTTGAATTATTAGCTGGAAAACATGTGTTAATTTCTGCTGGACCAACTAGAGAGGTGCTTGATCCTGTTCGTTTTTTCTCTAATCGTTCGACAGGTAAAATGGGA
>DXHX01000070.1 GCA_019113205.1 Candidatus Pseudogracilibacillus intestinigallinarum
CAGGTGACGGAGATTTCGAACCGAAACGTTGGAGTGTACATGACAAAACACGTCAAACATTCTGGGGTCATGAAGCGCCAGATAGTTGGTTTGATGAAGCATCTCCATTCATCCACGTATTAACGGGAGAACTCATCGAAAAAGAAAAAGCGAAATTAACATTATATAAGCCGGATTTTACGCTATAAAAAATAGAGCAAAGGAAAGTGCGGAGGGAATGTGCATTCATCCATTTATGATGTATACAAATTAAAAAGCACATTTCTAACGCCAAGGTTAAAGAGGAAAGGAGAGGCAAAAAAATGGAAGTCATTTTTCTTGATTGTGAAACGGAAATGCGACAAAAAGATGCTTACGCAATGGCGATGGGGTTTTTTGATGGGGTACATTTAGGACATCAAGAATTATTAAAATCAACAAGTCGCTATGCTAAACAGCACCATATAAAAAGTGCAGCATTCACTTTCAGTCCACATCCTGATGAAGTGATCAAAGGGATGGAAAATCGTAAATATATAACTTTACTGCAAGAGAAAATCGAAAAAATTGCAGCTTGTGGGATTGATACGATTTTTGTAATGAAATTTGACTTTCCATTTGCTTCTTTGGATCCTTACGAGTTTATTGATAGATATGTACTTCAAATGAATGTAAAGCATGTCGTTGTAGGGTTTGATTTTACATTTGGTTTTAAAGCAAAGGGAAACGTTGCTATGTTGCGACGAGTCGCGCAATCGACAGAATGTTATTCTGTTTCAGTCATCCCTAAAAAGACGGTCCATGCAATCAAAATTGGTTCAACGGAAACGAAGGCATTAGTACAACAAGGAAAAGTCGAAGAAGTGATTCAATTTTTAGGAAATGATTATACCATACAGGCGAAGTTAATGCAGATTGATGATGATATGTTCAGAGCAGAAATCAATCAAAAGTATATTTTACCTAATAAAGGTACGTATCTCATTAAAATTTGTGCAAATGGATATACAACTAATGGCCAATTAATGGTCGAACAAAATAAAGCAATTATTCAAGTAAATGATTTATATGATCATATGGATTTAAGTTATTGTCATATTACATTTTTAAAACAAATAAGAGTAAGCGAATTAATTTTCGCATAATTTTTTAAGGAGGGAATAGCAATGGATGATCGTGAGTTTCGTAATGCGATGGGGAAGTTTGCAACAGGGGTAACGGTGATTACAACGGAAGTAGATGGAGAGCCTCATGGAATGACAGCAAATGCGTTTATGTCTGTTTCATTGCACCCAAAACTAATTATGATTTCGATTGATAATCGTGCTAATATGTTAGATAAAATAAAAGAAGCAAATAAATTTGCTGTTAATATTTTAGCGGATCATCAGAAAGATTTATCGATGCATTTTGCAGGACAAACAAAAGACGAAAGGGAAATTGACTTTCAATACATTGAAAACATTCCAGTACTTGATGGAACACTCGCTTCTATCGCATGTGATGTAGACAATTCGTATGTTGTTGGAGACCATACATTATTCGTTGGAAAAGTATTAGATATTAAACAAACAGATGGGAACCCACTAACATTCTTTACTGGAAAGTATGGACACAACCAAGTATTGACAACTACGTAGAAATATGAAAACGATAAATGTATATATTGAAAAAGAAACACGGACGTTTATTATATAGAGTGTAAAATCTTTGTATAATATCGTTCGTGTTTCGAGTTATGATTTATTAAATCGAAGGAGTGTTAAAGGATGAGCAATGTACAACTGAAATTACGAGGCATTTCACAAAAATTAGAAGGAAACGTGTTGAACGATGAAACGATTGAAATAGATCAAATCGATTATCAAATTGATACATTACCATTAGATGTTCCGATTCAGGGAACGGTTTATGGTGCATTATTGAACTTTAAAGGCGCATATGACCAACTAGCACCGAAAATGAATGAAGCTCCATATCAAAATCCGCCAAAGGCACCTGTTTTATATATTAAACCGAAAAATACATATATTAGTGCACAGCAACTTATACCATTACCAGTATCTGAGGAGTCTGTAGAAGTAGGAGCAGCACTGGCAATTGTTATTGGTAAAGTCGCGACGAAAGTGAAGGAAGAGGAAGCATTAGACTATGTGTTAGGATATACAATTGCTAATGATGTCAGCATTCCACACGAAAGTGTTCACCGCCCAGCAGTGAAATATAAAGCACGTGATGGATTTTTACCTGTTGGTCCATGGATTGTACAAAAAGAATCGGTAGAAAATCCAAATGATTTACAAATTAAAGTGTCGATCAATGGAGAAGTAAAACAAGAAAATACAACGAAAAACTTACTTCGGTCTGTTGAAAAATTATTAGCAGATGTAACAGACTATATGACATTAAATGAAGGGGATGTATTGTTAGTAGGTGTCCCTGAAAATGCTCCTTTAGCAAAAGAAGATGATCTTGTCACGATTGAAATCGATCAAATTGGTAAACTTGAAAATAGAGTTGTATCTGAAAAGCATGTAGTAGGAGGAGAAATTGTATGAAACGAGCAAGAGTAAGCTACGGTGGTTTAATTCAAGACGCAACAGAAGTAGAGGGAAAAGTACAATTACATGATGGTAGATTAGTAGAGGAAACAGATGTTGTTTGGTTGCCTCCAGTAGAGCCTGAAACAGTATTTACACTAGGGTTAAACTATGCAGATCATGCTGCAGAATTGTCATTTAAAGCACCAGAAGAACCGTTAGTATTTTTAAAAGGACCGAATACGTTTATTGGACATTTAGGTCATACCGTTCGTCCGAGTGATGTGACATTCATGCATTATGAGTGTGAACTTGCTGTCGTTATAGGAAAACGTGGGAAAAATATTAAAAAAGAAGATGCATATGATTATGTTAAAGGTTATACAGTAGCAAATGATTATGCAATCCGTGATTATTTAGAGAACTACTATCGACCGAATTTACGAGTGAAAAACAGAGATACATGTACACCAATTGGACCATGGTTTGTAGATAAGGAAGATATTGAGGATCCGATGAACTTAAAATTAACGACATATATTAATGGGAAAGTGGAACAACAAGGAACGACAGCAGATATGGTATTTAGTATCCCTGATTTAATTGAATATTTAAGTTCATTCATGACATTAAATGAAAATGATATTATTTTAACTGGTACGCCGAAAGGATCTGTCGATACAAAAATTGGCGATGAAGTTGTAACAGAAGTAGAAGGTGTCGGCCGATTAGTAAATACAATTGTAGGGGAAGACTACAAGTAAGAAGGGGTTGTTTTCATGCCACATGTAATTATCGAATATACGGATAATTTAGCAGAGGAAACAGATATAGGAGTATTACTAAAAAATGTGAATACAACATTGTTAACACATGAGGATGTCATTCCGATTGGTGGGCTGAGAACAAGAGCAATTGCATTACATGATTACTGTGTAGCAGATGGAACGGAAGATGATGCATTTGTCCATGTAACGATTAAATTAGGTGCTGGTCGTTCAGAAGAAACGATTAAAAAAGTGTGTGATGATTTATTTGAAACGATTAAGAAACACTTTGCACCAATCTTTGAACAACGTTATTTAGCTTTATCGATGGAAATATTTGAATTTACTCGTGCAACGTATAAGCAAAATAATATTCATGTACGGTATAAATAACAAAAAACTAGCTATGTATAGAACACATAGCTAGTTATTTAAGCTTCATTCGTCTGTTTAAATGCTTCTAATGTATTCAATTTATGATTTCTCGTATAATTTTCAATCGTAGAGAAATCAGCTCCATTTTGGAAGTATGAAATAATTTGATTATGTTCTTCAATGGAGTGTGGTGTTCGTTTTGGGAAAAAAGTAAATCCTGTATTTCGAACAACATCTAGTCGTTGCCACATTTCTTGAATATTAGCGATTAAAAATTGGTTTGGACAATAGTCGTAAATAGAAAAGTGAAATTCTCTATTATAGATACCAATTTTATCTAGTTCATAATTTTTTAAACATTGTTCCATCTGATCGTTAATACGGACTAGTTCGTCGATTCCCGATTGATCGATATGTGCAGCGCTTAATGCAGTAGCATATCCTTCTAAAACGGCTAGAACCTCTAATGTTTCGATATAGACTTGATTGTTAATCCCTTTTACAACTGCTCCAATATTCGGCTTGTATTCGATTAACTGTTCAGATTCTAGCTGGTGAATTGCTTCACGTACTGGAATATGGCTAGAATTAACCTCCTTAGCAATTTGATCAATAACGATGCGCTGTCCTGGTACATATTGACCATCAATAATTCGAGAACGGATTACTTGATAAGCATATTGTCTTTTATTTAACTTCTTCTTATTAATCATATATTTAATATATATGAATTTGTATATGAATTCAAGACTTGTTGTCGTTTACTACTAGAAAAGGTAACTGTTCGTCGATTTTAAATAATGAGAATATTGCTGAAAAAATATTGAAAAGATATATGTGATATATGATAGGTTCAAATTAATTTGTACATGAGAAGTTTTATATGAATATTGACTAAAAAGTACATCATGTTTTTATTTTTTTGGATGGATTATTTTATTATTCATGCTTGTGGAAATGGTACAAATGAAAGAAATAATAGCGATGTCATCAGTTTAAACTTTGATACTTTTCCATATAGTTTATTTGTCTTGGTAAAAACGCAAAATTTCATGCTATTTGCAAAGAGAATCAACAGTTATTACAAGAAATAGTAGGAGAAATTGTCAACGGTCAAATGTGGAAGACGATTAATGAAAGAGATGAAATGCATTAGAAAATGAATGAAATGGAGTGAGGAAGATGGAAAAACCAATAAACAAAGCGGAAAAAATTATTAATGGCATTGCTAACTTTCAACAGCTATTATCAAACTTTGCACTAATTTTTATTATGTCGATTATTACATTTGATGTATTGGGACGAAATATGATGAACAAGCCATTAAAAGGAACATATGAAATGACCGAATTGGGGGCGGCTTTACTTGTCTTTTTAGCATTAGCAATTACACATAGAAAAGACGAACATATTACGATTGATTTCGTGGTAGATCTTTTACCAACGAAAGTTCGCCATATTATCAATGGAATAGTTGAGTTAATTATTGTCGCTGTCGTATTACTTATGTCACAACATATTTTCAATAATGGTGTACGTATGATGGAAAGAAAAACGACGACGACAGATTTATCTATTACTGTTTATCCATTTTTATTTATTATTACGATTACGCTAGTTGTTTTTGCATTGATGGCAATTATAAAGGCAATTTCATATTTTCGAATGGCGGTGAATAAAGAATGAGTCCAGAGATGATCGGTATTATCGGAATTATTGGATTATTAGTTTTATTTATACTTAGGATACCAGTTAGTGTGTCGCTTATAATTGTAGGAACAGTTGGTTTAGGATGGATTCGTGATTGGGATTCAGCACTCGTACAATTAGGAACGACGCCATTTTCGACTGCTAGTTCGTATTCATTAAGTGTCATTCCATTATTTATTTTAATGGGAATGTTTTTATCTTATAGTGGATTTGGAAATGACTTATACCGTGCTGTAGATGCTTGGATTGGACATATAAAAGGCGGTTTAGCAATTACGACGATTGGAACAAGTGCTATGTTCTCAGCAATTTCAGGATCTGTGAATGCAACGACAGCTACGATGGCAAAAATTGCGTTGCCTGAAATGAAAAAATATCGTTATGATGACGGACTATCTACTTCTTGTGTAGCTGCGGGCGGTACGTTAGGAATTTTAATTCCACCGAGTGTTATTTTAGTATTATATGGTATTTTAACGATGGAACCAATTGGAAAGTTACTTATTGCCGGATTAGTACCAGGATTATTACAAATGTTTTTATTCATGATTGTTATTTATTTTATGGTGCTTCGTAATCCATCATTGGCTCCTGTAACAGAGAAGAAACCATTTAAAGAAAAAATTGTTTCATTAAATAGCATTTGGCCATTTTTATTTCTATTTGCATTAAGTGTTGGGGGAATTTATTTTGGATTTTTCACTCCGACAGAAGCAGGGGGAATTGGGGCATTTGGGGCATTTTTATTAGCAGTTGTTACACGTCGATTAAGTTGGAAAGATTTTTTAAACTCCTTAAATGAAACAACACGATTAACAGCGATGATTTTCTTTATTTTAATTGGTGCAGATATTTTCAGTAAGTTTTTAGCACTGAGTAAAATACCAGTCGTTATTACGAAATTTGTTTCCGAATTAGCGTTACCATCGACTATCATTTTAATTTGTATTTTAATTGTATATTTCTTTTTAGGTATGTTTTTAGAAGGAATTGCGATTTACGTTTTAACATTACCAGTTGTATATCCATTAATTACGATGTTAGGATATGACGGTATTTGGTTTGGCGTTGTGATGATCTTCGTTATGAATATGGGATTATTAACGCCGCCATTAGGTTTAAGTGTTTATATTATAAGTGGGATTGTGAAGGATGTACCGATTCAACGTATTTTTAAAGGAGTAACACCAATGCTTTTAACGATTATTCTTTGTTTAGCATTGATCGTTATCTTCCCAGAAATCGTTACATTTTTACCAGATTTAATGAGGTAGTATAAGGATATGAAAGAAGATGGATTGATTTTATTCTTCTTTCATATTTTTTTTATGAAAAATAGTCAGAATAATCTATGAAACAACTTGAAATAATATATTTAATGATATATGATATAAATGAAAGCGATTACTGATATGAAGAGGTGTTATGATGAAAAAGAAATGGTATTTACTTTTTGTTGCAATGGTTTCGATGTTGGTACTTGCTGCATGTGGCGGCTCTAACTCAGATGCAAATGGTAGTGGTGATGCAGGTGGCGGCAACTATGAATGGGATTTTTCGCACTTTTTCCCTCCATCACATTTTATGGAGGATGTAGTACAAGACTTAGCGGCTGATTTAGAAGAACAATCAGATGGAAGAATTCAAATAACTTCTTATCCAGGTGCATCTTTAGCTGCGCCGGATGAACATTTCGATGCTGCAGAGACTGGTTCTGTTGATATCGCATTAAGTGTAAATGGGTATACACCGAACCAATTCCCATTAACATCTGTCATGGAGCTTCCGTTCATGTCTACTTCTTCAGTAGAAGGAACGAAAACATTATGGGAATTATATAATGAGTTTGATGAATTTAAAGATGAGTATGCGGGAACTGTGCCTTTATGGTTATATACGACAGACCCTGCACAATTATACACAACAGATAAACAAGTAAAATCAATTGAAGATTTAAAAGGGATGAGAATTCGTTCTCCGTCTCCTGAAACGAGTGAATGGCTTGAGGCATTAGGAGCAACGCCAGTATCGATGCCAATGAACGAAAACTTTGAAGCATTAGAACGTGGAGTAGTAGATGGAACGATAGCACCATGGGAAGCGGTTAAAACATGGGGCTTAGATGAAGTATTGAAATATGCAACAGTAGGAAACTTCTATTCTACTACAATGTTTGTCGTTATGAATGAAGATGAATTTAATAGTTTAAATGACGAAGATCAAACATTATTACAAGATTTAACTGGTGAAGCTATGGTGAAAACAACAGGAGAAACGTTCGACCAATTTGGTAAGGAAGCTGTCGAGCAGGCAGAGGAAAAAGGAATTGAAATTTATGAGTTATCTGATGCCGAATTAGAAGAGTGGAGTGAATTTATTAATCCAACAATTGAAAATTGGATTGAAAACGTTGAAGGTAAAGGATTACCAGGTCAAGAAGTATATGACCGTGCGAGAGAGCTAGTAGGAGAATAATAAAAAAAAGATAGGGCGGAACTATTATAGATTCGCCCTAATTTTATGAAAAAATAAAAAATATTAGATTACACTTGAAATCATATATGATTTAGTATATTATTTATGGTAGAGAAAATAATAACACATTTTATATAAAGGAGAAGATAGATATGAATAAATATGAAGAAGCAAAGCAGAAGTTAAGAGGATCGATCTGTCCAGTAATTACACCATTTAAAGAAGATGGGTCAATTGATGAAGAAACATTTAAATCATTAGTTAACTGGCAAATTGAGAGCGGGAGTCACGGGATTTCAGTTACTGGTACAAGTGGAGAGCCGAGCTCATTAACGATAGAAGAAAGAAAACGTGTCATGGATTTAGCAAAAGAAACGATTGACGGACGCGTATTTTTCGCTCCTGGTACAGGTTCGACAAACCATGATGAAACGATGGAATTAACGAAGTATGCAGAAGAAATTGGTGTAGATGCAGCGATGGTCATCGTTCCTTACTACAACAAGCCAAACCAGGAAGCATTATTCCAACACTTTAAAACAGTTGCCGATTCTGTAGATATTCCAATTATTATTTATAATATTCCAGGACGTTCTGCAGTAAATATGGAAGTAGAAACGATGAAGCGTTTAGTAGATGCTTGTCCAAACATTATCGGAGCGAAAGAATCAAATAAGGATTTCGAACATGTGAACCGTGTCCTATTAAACTGTGGACGTGACTTCTTACTATATTCTGGAATCGAATTATTATGCTACCCAATGTTAGCAATCGGTGGAGCTGGATTCATTAGTGCAACAGCAAACGTTGAGCCGAAAAGAGTAGCTGAATTATATAACGCTTGGGAAGCAGGCGATATTAAAAAAGCACAAGATTTACACTATGAGTTAATGCCATTAAACGACGTATTATTTAAAGACACGAACCCAACGGTTGCAAAGGCTGCTTTAGGAATGATGGGGAAAATTACACCGAAAATTCGTTTACCATTAGGTTTACCGTCAGAAGAATTGCAAGCTGAAGCTCGTCAAGTAATGGTTGATTTAAATATTTTAGAAAAATAATGTATATTGGGACACATTGAAAAATGCATTATACATGGTGTCCCACCCTTTTTTAAAACTTCTAAAATTAAACAGATTGGTTTTAATAGAGAAACTTTTGTACAAAAAATATATGTAAAAGGACAGGTGAAAAAAATGGCAAAATTAGAACATGTGAAACAACCAGATATTTCTTTATATATAAATGGAGAATTTGTTCCGAGTGAAGCAGGTGCGACATTTGAAAATTATAACCCATTTACAAATGAAACGGTAAACCTTGTACAAGAAGGACGTAAATCAGATATTGAAAAAGCAGTAGCAGCGGCAAGGGATGCATTTGATAATGGTCCTTGGCGTACGATGAAGTTATCAGAACGTTTAGCATATATTTATAAAATTGCTGATTTAATTGATGAAGAAGTAGAAAATATAGCTTATTTAGAATCATTAGATACAGGATTACCAATTAAACAAACTCGTAATATGGTTGCTCGTGCTTCTGAAAACTTCCGTTTCTATGCAAGAATGGTTGATAGCCGTTTAATTGGTGAGGCATATCAAG
>DXHX01000071.1 GCA_019113205.1 Candidatus Pseudogracilibacillus intestinigallinarum
CCGGATACATTTCTTTCCAATTTACTTTTTGCCATAATTGTGGATCATATGCTTTTATTTTCTCCCCTATACCAAGCGTATCATTATTTGCTTCTTGGATTTTTTCAATTGTTTTTTTCGCCCGTTTTTCACTTTGCTTCGTAATGGCATCTACTAAATATTTTGCCTTATCTTCATCATATAAATGATCACTCGCATATTCGTCTATTTCAATTTGTAAAGACAATTTCACGGTAACTGTAAGATCATTATCTCCTGTACGTTCCCACGTTACATGCTGATATTCATTTCGGATAGAAAAATTTACATATTGCTTCTCGCGTCGTTCTTGATCTGGATCTACGAGGAAATTCATTTTACGATTTTTATTCTTTACCCCCATTAATGTTAATAACATAATATTTTCATCTAACGATAGCTCTCCACTCGATTTATCGCCATTAAATAGTGTTGAACCAGTAATTTTTGCTCGTTTGCCATTATCCATTAAAGCTATTTGTGGTATAGCAATATCTTTTCCGTCACTTAAAATAACTGGACAAATTTCTTGTATATTATCATCTTTTATAATTCCTGCATTACTTGCCGTCTTCAATAATTCAGAATAAAATTCACTCGTTAATAACGAATACGTATCTTCTACTTCCAATGCATCTTTTGCGGTACCATCAACAATCGCAACAGAAGCATATAATGGGGCGCGTAAATCACGGTAAACAGAATCTAATGTTGGAAAAATACCGGATTCAGCTAAATCTTTTCCGATTAAAATCACTTTTGCTTTCGACCGGTCGAATTTTTCTGGAGAATATTCATCCGTTTTAGTTTCAGCATCTTTTACCGTATTGGCGATAACCGAAATGATTTCTGTGTTCGTCGACATACTTACTTGCCCACCCCCACCACTTTTATCTGGGAAGGTAATCGTTTTTTCAATTTTTCCGTCTTCCGTCAGATCATATCCAATTGACAAAATTAAGGTATGTTCTTTTAATAAACGTTGATCCCAACAGCCAGTTAGCAACAACAATAAAATAATTGATACCACAATTGAACGCATTACGGTTCCACCTCTTTTTTCGAAAAAATAAAGGTAATTAGAAAGGAGATTAGTGGTATAACGACCATAAACACAATGACCGCATAGATAAAATAATCTAACACCGTT
The DNA here is from genome assembly GCA_019113205.1 of Candidatus Pseudogracilibacillus intestinigallinarum. Classification (GTDB taxonomy): domain Bacteria; phylum Bacillota; class Bacilli; order Bacillales; family Amphibacillaceae; genus Pseudogracilibacillus; species Pseudogracilibacillus intestinigallinarum. The sequence goes on from DXHX01000071.1 coordinate 1,169, forward strand.
TGCAATGTATATGTATTACGAAGTGAAATAGCCGCTATATAACAAACAACTAATAAAAATATTGTTACAAATCGCGGTTTCCCCCTCTTATATAGATGCAATGATAAATATTTCGTCGCATAAAGGAATGTCGTTAATGTCGTTGCGACTAAAACGATCCAAATCGACGTAAATATTAAATCAGGGCGTTCGATGATTTTAAAACTAAATGATTTGACTAAATATAGAACAGGTTCAGGTACAAGCTTTAATTCTTCCGGACTTAAAAATACTAATGACGTAAACGTAATAAACGTATAAAAGAAAGTTAAACAAACATTTGAAATTGTTGCTATTTTTAAAATTTCCTTTTTTTCCGCACGAATATATATATGAAAGATTAATAATAATTCAATCCCTGAAAAGGAAGGAAATACTTCTATTATTCCCTCTAAAATATGGGGTACACCGCTTTTTCCAATCGGGAAAATAAAGGTCAAATTCGCTTCTTTCCATGCATATATATTAACCCCAACATAAACGAGTAATATGACAGATGTTAACACATAAAATTGTGCAATTGTTTCTAATTTTTCTGTGAAGATATAGAATACAATGATTAACATTAACAGAAGCAACACCCAACTCGGTGTGCGGGGCATCATCCATGCACTTAACAATAATGCATATTTCGCAAGGGTGATACTCGTTAAACAGAGGAAATAGACAATATATAGAAAGACAATGAACTTACCAATTATTTTTCCGAACAATGTCTCGCATATTTGTTTCCATGAAGAGTTTGGGAATCGTTGTATTAAAAATATATACATAAAAATGATACATTGTACTACGACGCCTGTTAAGAGAACCGAAATCCATCCGTCTCCTTTTGCCGTATTAAACACATCATGAGGTAATGAAACAACACTTACCCCTATTTGTGTTTGAATTAACAAAAAAAATAATTGATAAGGTAAAATAGTTTTCCCTTCATTCATCCTTCAACACTCATTTCTTTTTAACGTCCATTGTTTCGGTGTGAAAACGAAATAATGTTCGTTTTATTGAAGCAAAATCAAAAGGTGCTAACGGATAGAAATAAGGTGTATCGAGCACTTTTACTTTGCATAAATGGAATAAAATAATTAGCGTACTAGCAACAATTCCGACAAAACCGAATAGGGATGCTGCAACCATAATCGGGAAAGATAATATGCGTAATGTATTTCCCATCTCATAGGAGGACAGTGTAAACGACATGATGGCCGTTAACGCAATGACAATTACGACAACATTAGATACTAATCCAGCAGTAACAACCGCTTCCCCGATAATAATTCCACCGACAATTCCGATCGTCTGTCCAATCGGGGATGGTAAACGAATACCAGCTTCTCGAATAAGTTCAATCGTCACAATCATAATAAACGCTTCAAAGAACGGTGGAAATGGGACCGTTTCAATCGAGTTTTTTACAAGCGTAATCATTTCAAAAGGGATAATTTCAAAGTGAAATGTAATA
>DXHX01000072.1 GCA_019113205.1 Candidatus Pseudogracilibacillus intestinigallinarum
AATAATGAAGAACCAATTTTACATGTACGAGGGATTCCGTCTCAAGTACGCCAAATTGGCCAAGATAATAAGCATTTAAAGTTACAATTTAAAAAAGACTCTGGTGTATTAGATGTGATTGCCTTTTCGAAAGGGGAGCTATTTCATTTTATATCGGAAAAAACACCTATCGATATCGTAGGGAAATTACAAATAAATGAATGGAACGGCATAAAAACAGTTCAAATATTTATGGAAGATATGGCGATTCATGAATGGCAATTATTTGATTATCGTGGAAAACGATCGGAAAAAAACATCGTTCCTTTTTTTAATCATTATGATTCAAATTTAATTGTCGTATATGAAAATGAAACAATGCAACAGTTTGCCCATTATGCTAATGTCCAAACAATTACGTATGAAGTAACACCTTCTACTTTAGAAAAGGTAGATTGTTTATATATTTATGATTTACCACATGATTTAATCGTGTTACAGGAGATTGTAAGACATGCCCAACCAAAAGCAATTCATTTATGCTTTGAAGCGACAGAAGATGCATTTTTACAATCTATTCCAACGCGTGATGAATTTAAACGGATGTATAGTTTCTTATTCCAACAAGAACCTGTACATTTGAAATCAGATTTACCAAAAATTATTTATCAGCAAAAATGGTCAAAAGAAAAAGCGATATTTATGTTAAAAGTCTTTTTTGACTTAAAATTTATCCGTGTAGAAAATGATTTAGTGTATATAAATCAGGACGTGGAAAAAACAGCATTAGACAAATCACGAACTTATCAATTTCAATTACAACAAAGTGAGATTGAACGCACGCTATATTATTCAAACTATAATGAATTAAAATCATGGTTTTTGCCATTGATGCATGAAGAACAGGAAAACAGAGAGGAAGTAACATTATGAACTTAAAAGAACATGTTGCAATTGTACAAGATTGGCCGATTGAAGGGGTAGAGTTTAAAGATATTACACCACTGATGGCAAATGGAGAAGCTTATGCATATGCAGTAGATGAGATTGCTAAATATGCCGAACAAAAAGAAATTGATTTAATCGTAGGACCGGAAGCGAGAGGATTTATTATCGGTTGTCCTGTCGCTTATAAATTAGGGATAGGTTTTGTTCCAGTACGTAAAGAAGGTAAATTACCACGTGAAGTTATTAAAGTTGATTACGGTTTAGAATATGGAGAAAATGTTTTAACAATGCATAAAGATGCAATCAAACCTGGCCAACGTATATTAATTACAGATGACTTATTAGCAACTGGTGGTACAATAGAAGCAACGATAAAATTAATTGAACAACTTGGTGGTGTCGTTGTTGGATGTGCGTTTTTAATTGAATTAGCATATTTAGACGGTATGAGCAAGTTAGAAAATTATGATGTATTAACATTAATGCGATACGAATAAACCGATCACATCAACTATATGTAGTAAGTAAAAGTTACAAATCTTTTGATTAGGTTTACAACATCATAAATATCATTTGAAACACGAATATGCTTGTAGTTCATGTCTCTACGACTAATTTAACTAAGCTATTCGTGTTTCCATAACTTTTACATGTACAATTTATGCACAAACATATATAGATCGGCCCATAACTTAGATGAAATTTAGGTGATAGCCATGTCAAAAGATAAAATAGTAACGATTGACGATATTATTCAAAAAGCAGAGCAATATTTATCCGACGATGATGTTCTATTTATTTACCGTGCTTATGAATTCGCCAAAGATGCACATGAAGGCCAATATCGTAAATCAGGCGAACCGTATATTATCCACCCTGTGCAAGTTGCTGGGATATTAGTTGATTTAGATATGGACCCTGAAACAGTAGCAGGTGGATTTTTACATGATGTGGTAGAAGATACGGATGTAACAAAAGAAGAAATCGCGGAAGCATTTAATGATGAAGTTGCTATGCTTGTAGACGGCGTTACAAAACTAGGAAAAATTAAATATAAATCTAAAGAAGCACAACAGGCGGAAAACCATCGGAAAATGTTCGTAGCAATGGCAAAGGACATTCGTGTTATTTTAATAAAATTAGCAGACCGATTACATAATATGCGTACGTTAAAACATTTGCCAAACGAAAAACAACGACGTATCTCAAATGAGACATTAGAAATTTTCGCCCCATTAGCACATCGACTCGGAATGTCGACGATTAAATGGGAGTTAGAAGATACAGCGTTAAGGTATTTAAATCCACAAGAATATTATCGAATTGTACAATTAATGCGACAAAAACGTGATCAACGTGAATCATATATCGATGAAATCATTGATGAAATTGCCAATGAATTAGCAAATGTTCGTATTGAAGCAGAAATTTCTGGACGTCCGAAACATATTTATAGTATTTATCGGAAAATGCAAGCACAAGGTGTCGCTTTCAATGAAATTTACGACTTATTAGCTGTCCGAATAATTGTTGACAGTATTAAAGATTGTTATGCAGTTTTAGGAATTATTCATACGTATTGGAAACCGATGCCTGGACGCTTTAAAGATTATATAGCAATGCCGAAGCCGAATCTGTATCAGTCTCTTCACACGACAGTAATTGGTCCAGAGGGTGAACCATTAGAAGTGCAAATTCGAACGAAAGAAATGCATAAAATTGCAGAATATGGTATTGCTGCACATTGGGCTTATAAAGAAGGAAAACAAATCCATCAAAATAAATCGAGCTTTGCCGAAAAGTTAACATGGTTTAGAGAGATTTTAGATTGGCAACAAGATACACATGATGCAGAAGAATTTGTTGAGTCACTAAAAGTAGATTTATTCTCTGATATGGTTTATGTATTTACTCCAAAAGGTGATGTCATAGAATTACCATCTGGTTCTATTCCTTTAGATTTTGCTTATCGAATTCATACTGAAATTGGAAATAAAACAGTTGGAGCAAGAGTGAATGGGAAAATGGAGCCATTGGATTATAAATTAAAAAATGGGGATATTGTAGAAATTATTACATCTAGACATTCATATGGTCCATCCCAAGATTGGTTGAAACTAACGCAATCTTCACAAGCAAAAAGTAAAATAAAACAATATTTTAAAAAGCAGAGTAAAGAAGAAAATATTGAAAAAGGAAAAGAAGAAGTAGAAAAAGGAATTAAAGAACTTGGATTTACAACAAAAGAAGTGTTAACAGAAGAAAATATTCGACGTGTTTGTGAAAAGTTTAACTTCCAAAATGAAGAAGACTTATATGCCGCAGTTGGTTATCAAGGTATTACAGGCTCTTTAATTGTGACACGTTTAACAGATAAATTACGTAAAGAAAAAGAGTTAGAAGAACAGCAATTAGAATCTTCCACTGAAGAAGTAAATAAAGTAATGCAGGAAAAGGCTGCGCCAATTGGTAAATCCGATTCGGGTGTGATCGTTGAAGGGATTGACAACATATTAGTCCGTTTATCTAGATGTTGTAATCCAGTGCCAAATGATGATATTGTCGGCTATATTACGAAAGGTCGCGGTGTATCTGTTCACCGCACAGACTGCCCGAATGTACAAACAGATGAAGCGAAGGACCGCATGCTAGAAGTACGTTGGCGCAATACAAATACGTTTTCGAAAGATTATTATTTAGATCTCGAAATTTCTGGTTATGACCGTCACGGCTTACTAAATGAAATTTTACAAGTCGTAAACGAAACGAATACACAAATTTCTTCTGTAAGTGGACGTGCAGATAAAAATAAAATTGCTCATATTCATATGACTGTTTTAATTAAAAATACAGATCACTTACACTATGTTGTTGATAAAATTAAGCAAGTGAAAGATATTTACGCAGTAACACGAACAGTACATTAAATAAAGGAGTTATGTCAGTTGAGAGCAGTTGTACAACGAAGTAAATATGCAAAGGTAGAAGTAAAAAAGAACATCGTTGGACAAATTCATCACGGCTTTGTCATCTTACTCGGTGTAGGAGAAAATGATACGGAAAAAGATGTCCAAGCTATTGTACAAAAAATTGTTCATTTACGTATTTTTGAAGATGAAGAAGGAAAAATGAATCGCTCTTTATTAGATGTGGAAGGTAGTGTGTTATCTATATCCCAGTTCACATTATATGCCAATATTCGTAAAGGTCGTCGTCCGAGTTTCACAAAATCAATGCATCCAGACGAAGCGAAGCGATTGTACGAACGATTCAATGATGCATTACGAAAAGAAGGTATACATGTAGAAACAGGAGAATTTGGTGCAATGATGGATGTATCCTTAACAAATGATGGACCAGTTACAATCATAGTCGAAACAGAAGAAGGGATTATTGTGGACCCTAGTTAATTCTTGACAAAATGAAAAAATAAACTTATGATAAAAACGATAAAATGAATAATATTATCCGATGAAGGAACGAAGTAGTTAGTGTCATCATGAACAGAGAGAAAATAGCAAGGTTGAAACTATTTTCACATGAAATGCCTAATGAAAGACAGTCCAAGAGGATTCTTTAATTGACGTAAAACAGGCGTTAACTGTGAAAGTGAATGTAGAAACATTAATTTAGGGTGGCAACGCGGGTATATCTCGTCCCTTTATTCCGTATTGATAGTGGAATAAAGGGGCGAGATTTTATTTTTAAAAGGAGGTTTTCATCTATGGCTTTAAGTGCTCCGAGAGGAACGGTAGACTTATTACCAGAGCAAACAGTAAGATGGCAATATGTAGAAAAAGTATTACGTGAAATTAGTGCAAATTTTAATTATGAAGAAATTCGTACTCCATTGTTTGAACATACAGAAGTGTTCCAACGTGGAGTAGGGGATACGACAGATATCGTTCAAAAAGAAATGTATACATTCGATGATCGTGGTGGTCGAAGCATCACATTACGTCCGGAGGGAACGGCACCGGTTGTTCGAGCGTACGTACAAAATAAAATGTATGGTTCCCCAATCCAACCGACTAAACTGTATTATTTTGCGCAAATGTTTCGATATGAACGACCACAGGCAGGAAGAATGCGCCAACTGAACCAATTTGGTGTAGAAGTATTAGGTAGTGCTGATCCAAGTGTAGATGCGGAGGTTATTGCACTTGCGATGACAGCATATAAAAAATTCGGTTTAAAAAACATTAAACTCGTCATTAACAGTTTAGGGGATACAGATAGCCGTATTGCCCATCGAAATGCGTTAATTGAACACTTTAAACCACATATGGGAGAGTTATGTGCAGATTGTAACAGTCGCTTAGAAAAAAATCCACTGCGTATTTTGGATTGTAAAAAGGATATGGAACACCCAGCAATGGCAACAGCTCCTTCCGTATTAGAATATTTAAATGAAGAATCTACTACTTATTTTGAAAAAGTAAAACTTTATTTAGACACGATGAACATTCCTTATGTTGTTGATCCAACACTCGTTCGTGGCTTAGATTATTATAACCATACGGCATTTGAAATAATGAGTGATGCAGAAGGTTTTGGAGCAATTACGACACTACTTGGTGGTGGTCGTTACAATGGTTTAGCAGAAGAATTAGGCGGTCCTAGCACACCAGGTATCGGTTTTGGAATGGGCCTTGAACGATTACAGCTTGCATTAGAAGCAGAAAACATTACATTACCTATTAATGAAGATATTGATTTATTTTTAGTAACGATGGGCGATGTAAATGTGGAAGCAGTTCGTATTGTCCAAAATTTACGTGAAGCTGGATTCCAAATTGATAAGGATTACCAACAACGTAAAATGAAAGGGCAATTTAAACACGCAGACCGTTTAGGTGCAAAATATGTCCTCGTATTAGGGGAAGAAGAATTAGAACGAAATGTCATTCAATTACGTTCAATGGCTACAGGTGAACAGGAAGAAGTAGTGATCGATCAATTAGAACAAAAATTGCAAACTATATTTGGAGGAGAAAAGTAATGACTGAAAGACAAAAAGCAGGCTTATTAACAGAACAACATGTAGGAGAAAACGTTGTTTTAAAAGGATGGGTACACCGTCGACGTGATTTAGGAGAGTTAATCTTCATAGATTTACGAGATGCTTCTGGAATTGTGCAAATCGTGTTTAATCCAAATTATTCAAAAGAGGCTTTAGCTATTGCAGAAACATTACGTAGTGAATATGTTATTGAAATTGAAGGTAAAGTAATTAAACGTGATGAAGAAACAGTAAATCCAAATATAGCAACGGGAACAATTGAAGTAACAGTTGCAAACATTAATATTTTAAATAAATCAAAGAACTTACCATTCTTAATTCATGAAGCACAAGATGTATCAGAAGATTTACGTTTAAAACACCGTTATATTGACTTACGTCGTGAAGATATGCAGCATACATTCCGTATTCGTCATAAAGCAACACAAGCGATTCGTAACTATTTAAACGAGCAAGATTTTCTAGAAATGGAAACACCAATTTTAACGAAAAGTACACCAGAAGGGGCACGTGACTATTTAGTTCCTTCGCGTGTACATCCGGGTGAATTTTATGCATTACCACAATCACCACAATTGTTTAAACAGTTAATTATGATGAGTGGTTTTGAACGTTATTACCAAATTGCTCGTTGTTTCCGTGATGAAGACCTACGTGCAGATAGACAACCTGAATTTACACAAGTTGACATCGAGACAGCATTTTTATCAAGCGACGAAATTATGACGATGACAGAAGAAATGATGAGAAAGGTAATGAAAGATGTATTGAACTTAGATATTGAAACACCTTTCTTACGTATGCCACATGAAGAAGCGATGCGTCGTTTCGGTTCAGATAAACCAGATACACGATTTGAAATGGAGTTAATTGATGTAACCGAAGTTGTAAAAGATAGTAGCTTTAAAGTATTCAGTGGACCAGCTAATAGTGGTGGAATTGTAAATTTATTAAACGTAAAAGGTCATGCAGATAAATTTACTCGTAAAGATATCGATGGTGAATTAACGGATTATGTTAAAACATATGGTGCAAAAGGATTAGCGTGGATCAAAGTTGCAGATGGTGACTTTACTGGACCGATTGCTAAGTTTTTCTCTGATGATGAAAAAGAAAAAATTTATGAACTTGCAAATGTAGCTGATGGCGATTTATTATTATTTGGAGCAGATACGAAAACAGTCGTACAAGATGCTTTAGGTCATTTACGATTAAAATTAGCGAAACAGCTAGAATTAATCGATGAGTCGAAGTTTAATTTCTTATGGGTAGTAGATTGGCCATTATTTGAATATGACCAAGATACAAAAAGATTTACAGCGGCTCACCATCCATTCACATCTCCTGTAAAAGAGGATGTTGAAAAATTAACGACAAGCCCTGAAGAGGCTCGCGCAAATGCGTACGATATTGTTTTAAATGGATATGAATTAGGAGGAGGTTCTATTCGTATTCACGAAAAAACGGTACAAGATAAAATGTTTGAAGCATTAGGATTCACAGAAGAAAGTGCACAAGAACAATTTGGCTTTTTATTAGATGCATTACAGTTTGGTGCTCCACCACATGGAGGTATTGCATTAGGTTTAGACCGTCTTGTGATGTTATTATCTAATACAACAAACATTCGTGATGTTATTTTATTCCCGAAAACAGCATCTGCATCGGACTTACTAACAGAAGCACCAAGCGCAGTTAGTGAAGATCAATTAGAAGAATTATCTATCCAATCTTTAGTTGAGAACGACGAAGAATAAAAATAATGAAACAGCAAGTGGCGTCTATTTTGTAAGACGTGCTTGCTGTTTTTTTAACGAATGTATTCCAAAGTAAGCTACTAACAGTATGTTAATGTGATCTCGTAAAAATTTCATAATCATAGTTGCGTAAAGCGCTTACATATGTTATTCTTTAAATAAGGTAAATCATTATTCCTAAGATGTACGTGGAACAGACCATTTTGACCGAACACCTATACATTGGGAGTTATGTATTTTAATACAGCCATATCATCCTTACTTAGACGTTCGTGAATGATTTTGTATTAAATCAGACACCCACCTGCCATTATGCGGGATCAAAATGTATATGTGAAACGGCATAGTTGGGTGTAATGATGTAAAATGAGAATAACCTTCCCCAAACTTATGGAGAAGGTTATTTTTAATTAGTTTGATCGGAAATTTGTTGTAAATTACCGTTCTTGTCCATTTTAAACGTAGGGGATTGCATATCTACATCATCTTCGAGTACAGTTAGTTTTCTAGCACGGTCCATAATTTGAATAAATGTTTGATAATCTTCTTCAACAATTTTTAATTTTTTATTCGTTTTCTCTAACATTTGCTCGGTCGACAGTAACGTATCTTTCAAACGTTTATTTTCCTCTTCTAATGATGCTAGTTTTGTTTGTAAACTATTTGTATCTATTTGTCTACTTGCATATTGTTGTAAAAACTGTATGACTTCATGCATCGTAAGTTGATTTTCCTCAAGCTGTAATGGCTGTATATGCGGATGATTAGATACATCCTGTATAATTTCTTCATGTAGCACCGGTCGCTTTTTTAATTGAACAGCCATTTGTCGCTTCTTTTCTTTTCGTTGTCTTTTTGCTAGTTCTATTGCATCGACATATTTTGAGCGAACTTCTGCATTCCAACGAAATCCACACGCAGCAGACGTGCGATTTAAAATGTCTCCAACTTCATCAAATGCATTTAATTGCGTACTTCCATCACGAATATGACGTAAGACGGTTTCAGCTAATAGTAAATCATCTTCATGTGACCATGCATCTTGTCTTATTTTTGTCATTTTTCCCACCTCATTTATCTACCATTCTTGTTCGTTAGTATGACCAACTAGATGGGAAAATATACATTTATACATCTTTTTGTTTTTTTGTTATGTTCGTATAAATTTGCTTTAATGCCGATTCAAATTTGCTAGAGTCTTTCGGTTCATAATACAATTTATGTTTAATATTATTTGGTAAATATTGTTGTAATATCCACCCTCCATCATAATTATGTGGATATTTATAATCGATCCCTCGTCCAAGTTTTTCTGCGCCTGCATAATGACTATCTTTTAAATGTTTTGGAACATCCCCCGTATTCATTGTACGTATATCGTGTAAAGCGGCATCTAATGCCTTATATGCTGTATTGGATTTAGGGGACAAAGCTAACTCTACCACTGCAACACTTAATGGAATACGTGCTTCTGGAAAACCGACACGTTCTGCTGCTTCAACTGCCGAAATCGCTCTGGGTCCTGCTTGTGGATTTGCTAGTCCAATATCTTCGTATGCAATGACAATCATTCTTCTAGCAATACTATCGAGGTCACCCGCTTCGACTAATCTTCCTAAATAGTGAAGTGCTGCATTTACATCACTACCACGAATGGACTTTTGAAAAGCAGACAATACATCATAATGTGCATCTCCACTTTTGTCGTGGGAAAAGCTTTTCTTTTGCATACATTGTTCCGCATCTTCCAAAGTAATGTGTATAGTGCCTGATGCATCTTTTGGTGTAGAACTTACCGCAAGTTCAATTCCATTTAAAACAGCACGTAAATCTCCATTTGTACTATATGCAAAATGATCTAAAGCTTCATTATCTATGATGACATTTACATCGCCATAGCCACATTCCTTATCATGTAAGACACGATCGATAGCAACTTTAATTTGTTCAATTTCTAGCGGTTTTAGTTCAAATAAATGGCACCGACTTCGAATTGCGGGATTAATCGCATGATATGGATTACTCGTTGTACAACCAATCATTGTAATTAAATTACTTTCTAAATGAGGAAGCAAAAAATCTTGTTTCCCTTTATCTAGTCGATGAACTTCATCTAAGATGAGCATCACTTGTCCCATCATTTTTGCTTCTTCTACGACAATTTCCATATCTTTCTTTTTATTTGTAACAGCATTTAAGCTACGGATAGGAATGTTAGTACTTTTTGCAATAGCATATGCCATCGACGTTTTTCCTGTTCCAGGTGGTCCATATAAAATCATCGATGCCACTTGATTGGCATCAACCATTCGACGGATAATTTTTCCGTCACCAACTAAATGTTCTTGCCCAATTATTTCATCAATATGATTTGGTCTCATACGAACTGCTAACGTTTCTTTCATTATACATCGTCCTTTTTTGAATCATAATTATATTAAGCGTAGTAGTGAATGTGTTAAAATGCAAGAACAAGACTGTTCATGTTATAATTATTTTTAATAACGATTTTTTTAAGTAAATTCGGAATGAAAACAAAGAGGTGCTTTACATGAAAATTTCAACGAAAGGCCGTTATGGACTAACGGTAATGATAGAATTAGCGAGAAAATATGGGGCAGGTCCAATTTCTCTAAAATCAATTGCGGAAGATAAAGGTTTATCTGCTCATTATTTAGAGCAGTTAGCCGCACCGCTTCGTAATGCAGGACTTGTAAAAAGTGTTCGTGGCGCTTATGGAGGGTATGTATTAGCAAAAGTTCCTCACGAAATTACAGCAGGGGATATTATTCGTGTATTAGAAGGTCCTATCACACCTGTTGAGGGGATTGAAGAAGAAGAAGCTGCACAACAAGCATTATGGATGCAAATTCGTGATGTTGTAAAAGATGTCCTTGATACGACGACATTAGAAGATTTAATCAAAAATGATGATCAAGAACAACAAAAAGAATATATGTTTTACATTTAAGGAAGGGAAGATGAGGCCATGATATACCTTGACCACGCTGCAACAACTCCAGTACATGAAAATGTATTAAAGAAAATGTATGAAGTGGAAAAAGAGTCATTTGGAAATCCATCAAGTGTTCATGGATACGGTAGAAAATCAAGAAAGTTTTTAGATGATGCGCGGAAGTTCTTAGCGGATAGTATAAATGCAGAAGAACGGGAAATCATTTTTACTAGTGGTGGGACGGAAGCAAATAATTTAGCGATTATCGGCACAGCTATTGAAAATGAATATAATGGAAGTCATATTATTACTTCTACTCAAGAACATCATGCTATTATGAATATTATGAAATACTTGCAACGTAAAGGGTTTCATGTCACTTATTTACCTGTAGATCGAAATGGACAAGTGGATGTACGTGACGTTGAAAAAGTATTATCAGATCAAACTATTTTAGTATCTGTCATGACAGCGAACAATGAAACTGGGGCCATACAACCAATCCAGCAAATTGGTGAATTATTAAAAGACCACCAAGCATATTTCCATACAGACGCTGTTCAAGCATACAGTCTTGTAGATATAGACGTAAAAGAAATGGGAATTGATTTGTTAACGACGTCTGCCCATAAATTAAATGGACCAAAAGGAATTGGTTTTTTATATAAAAATGATGATATTGTCATTGAACCACAAATTTTTGGTGGGGACCAAGAGAGAAAACGACGTGCTGGAACGGAAAATTTAATTGGTGCGGTTGGTTTCCATGAAGCATATAAAATTGCCTCTGCACACCGTCGTGAAAATTACGCACATTACGTACATTTACGTCAACTATTTATTCAAACATTAGAGAAAGAAGAAGTAGAGTTTGACGTGAATGGGGATATAAATAATAGTATTCCGACGATTGTTAATATTAGCTTCCCAGGTACAAAAATCGATAGTCTATTGACGAATTTAGATTTATCTGGCGTCGCAGCTTCTAGTGGAAGCGCATGTACAGCTGGAACGATTGAACCATCTCACGTGTTAAAAGCAATGTATGGATTTAAAAGTGACCGGATGGATAATTCACTTCGTTTTAGTTTTGGTACAGCTAATAATGAAGAAAATGTGGTGGAAGCGGCAAAAATTATTGCCAATACAGTGAAAAAATTAAAAGGGTTGTAAAGGGGATTTATATGAAAGAAAAAACAAGAGTAGTACTCGGGATGAGCGGTGGAGTGGACTCGTCTGTTGCTGCACTTTTATTAAAAGAACAGGGATATGATGTCGTCGGTGTATTCATGAAAAACTGGGATGATACAGATGATAATGGTGTTTGTACTGCGACAGAAGATTATGAAGATGTTGCAAAAGTAGCGAGCGAATTAAATATACCTTATTATTCTGTCAACTTTGAAAAGCAATATTGGGATAAAGTGTTTACGTACTTTTTAGATGAATATAAAAAAGGCCGTACACCGAATCCTGATGTGATGTGTAATAAAGAAATTAAATTTAAAGCATTTCTAGATTATGCATTATCATTAGGGGCAGATTATGTTGCAACAGGGCATTATGCACAAGTACGTCATGTTGATGGAAAAGTGGAAATGCTTCGAGGCAATGATGATAATAAAGACCAAACATATTTTCTAAACCAATTAACAAGTGATGTATTAGAAAAGGTAATGTTTCCACTCGGTCATTTACCGAAATCAAAAGTACGTGAAATTGCACAGGAACATAACTTAGCGACAGCAACTAAAAAGGATAGCACAGGCATTTGTTTTATTGGTGAGAAAAATTTCAAACAATTTTTAAGTGAATATTTACCAGCAAACCCTGGGAAGATGATGACGATGGACCATATTGAAAAAGGAACCCATGATGGCTTAATGTATTATACAATCGGGCAACGACATGGGTTAGGGATAGGTGGTTCTGGTGACCCTTGGTTTGTTGTGGGGAAAAACTTAAAAGAGAATATTTTATATGTTGCCCAAGGTGATGATAGTGAATATTTATATTCAGATCAACTAATTGCAACGAATGTGAACTGGATTAATGAAGTAGATGACACATTTACTTGTACGGCGAAATTCCGGTATCGTCAAAAAGATAGTGATGTAACAGTGAAGGTGCAAGACGATGGGTCTACCTTAGTTAATTTTCATGAATCACAACGTGCTATTACACCTGGACAGGCGGTTGTTTTCTATGATGGAGAGGTTTGTTTAGGTGGCGGCACGATCGATGAAATTTTTAGAAACGAAGAAAAATTACAATATGTAGGATAAAAACGAGACTATGTTCTTTTACAAAATGGGCATAGTCTTTATCCGTTTTAATAATAGGGGTTGAAACAAATGTCAAAAGAACAGAGAGCATTACAATTCATGCTTGATGGAAACTATGAAGCAGCAGCAAAACTATTTATCGAATTAATGGAAATAGAAAAAGAAGAGCCACGTCATTTTATGCATTTCGGAAAACTATTATTTCAAATGAAACAATATGAGGAAGCTGAAAGGTTTTTTCTAAAAGCAATCTCTTTAGATGAATCTCAACCAGAATTTTTTAATAGTTTAGGGAATTTATATTATGAAACGAAATTATACGATGATGCGATAAAAATGTTTCAACATACAATAAAATTAGGTTTAGATGAAAGTGATGTACATTTCATGCTTGGAATGAGCTATGTACAAAACAATAATATTACTTTATCATTACCGTATTTACAAAGAAGTGCAGAACTTACAAACGATGCAGAAAAATCATTTCAATATGGTTTAAGTTTAGCAAAATTAAAGTATTATGAAGAGGCGACACAACAATTTACAAACGCGATAAAATTAGATGACACACATACAGATGCTATATATAATTTAGCAATCATATACGTACATAAAAATGAATTAGTGCTTGCATTACAACAGTTAGAAAAAGTGTTGAAACAAGTGCCAGAACATAGTCTAGCTTTACAAGCTAAAAAGGAAATAGAAAAACTATCTAGATAATGATATGGAGATGTTCTTTTTAATAAAGGATAGTAAAATGACCGAAACGATTGCGAGGTATAACGATGGGAAATGAACAGATAGAAGAAGCGTTATATATAACTGGAGAAATAGTGTTCACGATTTATGAAAATGTTGATCAGCATTTCTCTATCGCAAAAATTAAAATAATCGAAACAAATGAAGATTTTGATGAGAAGGAAATTGTCGTCAAAGGCCACTTTATCCAATTACAAAAAGGGGTCGTATACCAATTTTACGGGTCGCTCATCCAACATAAAAAGTTCGGTTTACAATATGATGTAACATCTTACCAAACATTTGTCCCGAAAACAGAGGAAGCGGTCATTCAATATTTATCAAGTGATATTTTCCCAGGTGTCGGTAAAAAAACGGCAACACGGATTGTGGAACATTTAGGAGAAAAAGCAATTGATAAAATATTAGACAATGAACAAGTATTACTTAGTATTCCAAATTTGCGTAAAAAAACAGCCAATGTTATCGCTAAAACATTACAAGAAAATCAAGGCTTTGAAAAAATTGCAGTACTACTTACAAAGTATGGTGTGTCATTAAAGATGGCTCAACAATTATATAAAATGTACAAAGATGAAACGATGGTCATTTTACGTGATAATCCATATCAATTTGTATTTGAAGTAGAAGGATTTGGATTTTTAACTGCGGATAAAATTGCTGAGGTAAACGGAATTGATCGAGCAGATCCAAAACGAATTCAAGCTAGTTGTTTTTATGTATTACAGGAAAGTATGTTTGCAGGACATGTTTATTTACCACTAACACTATGTATGGAACAAATGAAAAAAACATTACGTATTCCTCAAATTTCAGACAGTCAAATAATGGATGAAATAAAACGGATCGCAGAAGAAAAGAAAGTAATCTTATCGCAAAGTAATGTTTATATGCCGAGCTTATATTATGCGGAAGATCATTTTAGTGCACATATAAAGCGAATTATGCAAACAGAAATTGAAAATGAAACGACAGAAGCGGAATTATTAAAAATTATCGGGCAAATTGAGGAAGAAGAGTCGATCTATTATGGAGAGCAACAATTTGAAGCAATGCGTGATGCTCTCCATGAAAAAGTAATGATTTTAACTGGTGGACCAGGAACAGGAAAAACAACTGTTATTAAAGGTATTTTAAAAGCTTATGCAGCTGTTCATGATGTTTCATTAGACTATCATGCTTATAAAAATAAAAAAGATTTTCCTTTCATTTTAACAGCACCGACAGGTCGTGCTGCAAAACGAATGCAAGAATCTACTGGTTTAAAAGCAATGACGATTCACCGTCTTTTAGGATGGGACGGAGATAAAACGTTTGAAAAAAATGAATATGAACAACTTTCCGGGAAATTGTTAATTATAGATGAATTTTCGATGGTGGATACGTGGTTAGCGAATCATTTATTTAAAGCAATTCCATCAGATATGCAAGTATTAATCGTCGGTGATGAAGACCAACTTCCTTCAGTTGGACCTGGACAAGTATTGTCAGATTTATTGCATAGTAAACAAATACCTGCTGTACAATTGAATGAAGTGTATCGTCAAGAAGAAGGATCGAAAATTATTCAACTGGCACATAGTATTAAAAATGACGTCTGTACACCAAATGATATTGTAAAAGAAAAAGATTTTAGTTTTTTACCATGTCAAGAGGACCAAGTTGTCGAGCTTGTAACAACCGTTATTTCTAGAGCATTACAAAAAGATATCCCTATTCAAAATATTCAAGTACTTGCACCAATGTATAAGACGCAAGCAGGAATTAATGCTTTAAATAAAGCCATTCAACAATTAGTTAATCCGCCAGCTAAGAAAAAACGTGAACGAACCTTTCAAGAAGTCGTTTATCGTGTTGGAGATCGTGTCATTCAGCTCGTCAATCAGCCTGAAGACGGTGTATATAACGGAGATATTGGCGAAATCATTCAAATTTTTTCTGCAAAAGAAAATGAAGATAAAGAAGAGCAAATTATTATAAAATTTGATGAAAGAGAAGTAGTTTATACACGATCTGATTATATTAATTTTACCCACGCGTATTGTATTTCGATCCATAAATCACAAGGTAGTGAGTTTCCAATCGTTATTTTGCCGATCGTTTGGACATACCGAAGAATGTTACGTAAAAATTTATTGTATACAGCAATTACCCGAAGCAAAACGTCGCTTATTTTATGTGGTGAATTAGATGCGTTTATGGAAGGGGTTCATACGATTGACACGAATGTTCGTTATACGACGTTACAGCAGTATGTAAAAGAGAAACTTCAAGATCAAGCCGAAGAAAAGGAAGAGAACGAGGAAACACCCATTGCAATTGCTGCAAATATTGAATCTCATACAAATACCGATGTAGAAAAAGTGGAAACATATGAATTGCCAGATCCTGTACATGTTGATGATTTCACACCATATGATTTTATGGAAGAGGAAGAGCAAACACTGTTTTAAATTAATCTGTATAAACCTCCCTAATATCACTCATATTATATTAGGGAGGTTTTGTCATGTTTGAACGGTATATTCGACCTATCAGTGTCGTTACAGCTGTATACATATTTTTAATGATTCCGTTCATTCAAACGCTCTTGATGGCTTTGCTTTATCTCTTATTACCATTTTTAATTGCTTATATTTTCGCATACTTATTACGACCAGTACAAAAGAGAATGGAAAAATTTCCGTGGCATGAGGGGATTAATATTGCAATTCTTATTCTAGGTCTGTTTTCCATATTATTGCTCCTCGGATATTTCTTTTACCGGACTATTTATGCAGAAAGCTTATTTTTGCATCCGAAACAATTTTATAAGAACTGGCAAGCCGTTGCGATGCCGTTATATGAAACATTACCCATTAAAATGCAAGAATCATTATTACATACACTATCTGTACCTTTAGAAAACATCAGTACCTTTAGTGTAACATTGCTTTCTTATGCTACTAAAATTACTGAATATATTATTTATTGTACAATCATTCCGTTTATTATGTTTTTTATGATGAAAGATGGTGCGAAGTGGAAACAATGGATGTTGGATAAAGGGAATATGGAGAAGCGGAGCAAATTTAATGAGCTATTACGAAAAATGGAACAGACAATTGGTCAATATGTAAAAGGGCAATTATATGTAACAGCGATATTAACCGCAATTTTATGGGTAGTATATTATTGGATGAACCTACCATTTGCTTTTGTTTTAGCACTTATGATGGGAGTATTAAATATCATTCCTTTCATCGGCTCCATTTTCGGTACAGTTGTCGTAATGGTTGCGGCTAGTTTTATTGCACCAACATACATTCTCTATGTGATCATCATACATGTATTGGTCCAATTAATTGAAAATAGCTTTATCACCCCTTTTATATTAGGAAAAACAGTTCAATTACACCCGATGATTGTTTTAATAGCGATGATTATTGCTGCACATATAGCAGGTTTTATTGGTGTCATTTGGAGTGTTCCCATCGTCTTATGTATAAAAGTTATTTTAACCGAGCGAAAAAATATAAAGAGATTGGAAAACAGAATAAACTAGCTGCAAAATCCTTTATAATATATAGTTTATACATTTTTTGAACATCCAATAAAGAATTTTTGATGATGAGGAAACAATAACATGTGAGTAAAAAACATATGAGGCATAAGTTTTTTGCAAGTAAATTGACATTTACTCGTTTGTTCCTTATACTAACGTTAAAATACGAAAAAAATGATGAGAGTAAAAAGTATGTTCAGCATTATATTTTTAGAGAGGGGCGAGTTTGGTGGAACGTCCTAATATGAGCGGACAGAAAGCTATTACTTGAGTGCGGCTCATACCCGACGTCAACATCACGTTACGATGTAAAAGTGGTGAATTATATAATTCATAATTAGGGTGGTACCGCGAATAGAATCTCGTCCCTGCAATGATGCAGAGAGGAGTTTTTTTATTTTTTATATACATATATGTAACATAATAAAATGAAACAAATGATGGAGGAACTAGGATGAAAAAATTATCATCGGCTGAAGTAAGACAACTATTTTTAGATTTTTTCGAGCAAAAAGGACATCAAGTAGAAAAAAGTGTTTCCCTCGTACCAAAAGACGATCCAAGCTTATTATGGATCAATAGTGGGGTAGCAACATTAAAGAAGTATTTTGATGGGACAATCGTACCTGACAATCCAAAAATCGTTAATGCACAAAAATCAATTCGTACGAACGATATCGAAAACGTTGGATTCACAGCTAGACACCATACCTTTTTTGAAATGTTAGGAAATTTTTCGATAGGTGATTATTTTAAAAAAGAAGCGATTCATTATGCGTGGGAATTTTTAACGAGCAAAGACTGGATAGGTTTTGATCCTGAACGTCTTTCTGTAACGGTTCATCCAGAAGATGATGAAGCATATAATATTTGGTTACATGATATTCAATTACCGGAAGAACGTATTATTCGTTTAGAAGAAAACTTTTGGGATATTGGGGAAGGACCGAGTGGACCAAATACAGAGATTTTTTATGATCGTGGAGAAAGTTGGGGAAATGATCCAAAAGATCCTGAATTATATCCAGGTGGGGAAAATGAACGTTATTTAGAAGTATGGAATTTAGTATTTTCTCAGTTCAATCATAATCCAGATGATACGTATACACCATTACCGAAGAAAAATATTGATACTGGGATGGGGTTAGAACGATTAGTATCGTTATTACAAGATGCAGAAACGAACTTTGATACAGATTTATTTTTACCGATTATTAAAAAAACGGAAGAATTAGCAAATGTTCCATATGGAAAAGCAACAGAAACAGATGCAGCATATAAAATTATTGCAGACCATATTCGTACAGTTGCATTTGCAATAGGTGACCATGCGTTACCATCGAACGAAGGAAGAGGATATATTTTACGTCGCCTAATTCGTCGTGCAGTTCGTTATGCAAAGCAAATCGGCATAGAAAAACCATTTATGTATACACTAGTGCCGACAGTAGCAGAGATTATGAAAGATTATTATCCGGAAGTACAAGATCAAGCGGATCATATTATGAACATCATTAAAGTAGAAGAAGAGCGTTTCAATGAAACATTAAATGATGGATTACAAAGATTGACGGAAATTATCGAAGAACAAAAAGCAACAGGAAAAAATGTTGTGCCAGGTGTAGATGTTTTCAAATTATATGATACGTATGGATTTCCGAAAGAGTTAACTGAAGAATATGTATTAGAATATGGTTTTACAATCGATGAAACTGGCTTTGAAGAAGAAATGGAAAAACAACGAACTCGAGCACGTGAAGCAAGAGAACAGACGAGCTCCATGCAAGTCCAAAATGATGTTTTAGCAAATATACATGATAAAAGCACGTTTATTGGTTATGATACTTTTGAAACAAACACAACTATTTCTAACTTAATTACAGAAAATGGTTTCGTTACAGAAGCAACAGAAGGAGAAGAAGTGTCAATCATCCTAGAAGAAACACCTTTTTATGCTGAAAGTGGTGGGCAAGTTGCAGATAACGGTATCATTCAAAGTACGAATGGAAAGGCTATTGTTCAAGACGTACAAAAAACGCCTAATGGACAACATTTACATCAAGTGAAAATTGTTGAAGGTACATTGCATAAAGACGAAGTAGTAACGGCGCAAGTTAATCAAGAAATTAGAGATCAAATTGAGAAAAACCATACTGCTACACACCTTTTACACCAAGCATTACGTGATATACTCGGAAGTCATATCCATCAGGCTGGATCATTAGTCCGAGCTGATCGCTTACGTTTTGATTTTACGCATTTTGAAGCGACAAGTAAAACAAGCTTGGAACAAATTGAACAAATCGTTAATGAAAAAATATGGGAAAATATCCCTATTGTCATTGAATCTAAATCTATTGATGAAGCAAAAGCAATGGGAGCGATGGCACTTTTCGGTGAAAAATACGGTGATATCGTCCGTGTCGTGCAATTAGATAA
>DXHX01000073.1 GCA_019113205.1 Candidatus Pseudogracilibacillus intestinigallinarum
AATTTTGGAGTCAGATCTCTTATTCCAGAAAAGCAGATACGGCTTATCTAAAATTAAGTGCAAAAGGAGCAGAAAGAGCACTTATTTATAGATAAGTCGTATGTAATTTTCTATACTAGTAATTTCGTAAAATAAAACCATTGCAGATTTATTTTAGGTAATTAAATTAGTTGCATAATTTATGGATTGGCGCTGGTATGAATATGCTCTAGGGTCAGATATCTCATTCTGCTTTACCACTATTTGTGATACGGCTCCCCCCTCATAATCTTAAATCCTCTATACACTTGCTCTAATAAAATAAGTTTCATCAATTGATGTGGGAAGGTCATTTTTGAAAAGGAAAGTTTCATATTCGCTCGTTTTAGGACATCGTCACTTAAACCGTTTGAACCGCCAATCACGAACACGATCGAACTTTTTCCGTGGATGCCTAATGTTTCTATTTCTTTTGCAAGTTGCTCAGAAGAAAATTGCTTGCCTAAAACATCTAATGCAATCACATACTGGCCATCTTTTATTTTGGATAAAATTTTCGTACCTTCTTTATGTTTTACCTCTAAAAGTTGTTTTTCACTTAAATGTTCAGGGGCTTGTTCATCAGCAATTTCATGAAATGTTAATTTACAATACGATTGTAACCTTTTAGTAAATTCCTCTATCCCTAATTTTAAATACTTTTCACGTACTTTTCCTACTGAAATTATTGATATATTCATGTTTTTTCCTCATTTCAACGTACTTTATAACATAACATCATTATACAAAAGGTATCCTAAAAAAGGGAGGAATTGATGTGTGTATTTTTTACGAATTATATGGATTTTTAATTGACGAAAAAGGGAAGGATAGGCAAGAGAGGGAAAATTTTGCATACAATTGTGACGAGTTTTTGAAAACGAATACAATTAATGTAAAATGATGTATAAAAGTTGTATGATAAGAAAAGGATACGATTAGGATGAAGAGAGACAATAGGGTGATAATAGATGGATAAAACAATTAGTGTCGAAAGGCTTGTGCGTGTTTTTAAGTTAAAAGTATTAACGGAGGCCGACTATTTAGATAGAGAAGTGACGAGGGCAAATGCAAGAAGACCTGGACTTGAATTTACTAAGTTTATGGATTATTTTCCAAAAGGGCATGTATTTGTGCTTGGAGAAAATGAAATTCATTATTTAAAATCATTGCCGGAAGAAGAGCGCGATGAACAAGTGGCAACATTAGTAAAATATGGACCACCTAGCATTATCGTAACGGACGGAAGAGATGATTTGGAGTATTTACCGAAATATTGTAAACGACACCATATTCCACTGCTCGTTACAGAAGATACAAACTATGAATTCATTCGAAAAATTGATAATTTCTTAATTAAAGAATTGGCGCCGGAAATTGCTATTCATGGGGTATGTGTAAATGTATTTGGCATTGGAGTGTTAGTTCGAGGGGCTTCAGGTGTAGGAAAAAGTGAAACGGCCCATTCATTAGTTGGTAGAGGGCATCGCTTAGTCGCAGATGATATCGTCGTCTTAAAAAAATTAAGTCCACGTACATTACTTGGCACACATAACGGAACGAATAAGGAACTACTATCTTTACGTAGTATAGGATTATTGAATGTTGTGCGCATGTATGGGCGTAGTGCATTTCAGGATGAGTCGAGAATTGCATTAGATATCGAATTGACAAAGTGGAAAGAAGACGAATTGTATAATGATTTAGAAGTAGAAACGAAATTTACAGAGTATATGGATGTAAAAATTCCTTCGATTGAAATCCAGTTGAAACCAGGACGTGATGTCGTTGGACTTATTGAAGCGGCCGTCAATAATTGGTACTTAAAACAACAAGGTTATAGTGCAAAAGATGAATTTATTAAACGAATCGAAGAAGAAATTGACGCCGAATAACATATAAAAGTTAAGTGTAAAGCGGCATGATTAAAAGAAACAATAATAGGAAAGAGACTTCTATAAAAGGTGAATGATAGAAGTTTCTTTTTTATTTTTACTTGAAAAGGAAGAAATGTACACCATTCTAATCCAAAATAAGAAAACCTTTCTAAACAGTTCAAAACATAGACGATATGCGATATAATAGATAAGAAATCTAACGAAGGGATTTAACGCCAAATGAGTTATCAAGCATTGTACCGTACGTACCGACCGAGAACATTTGAAGATGTTGTCGGACAATCGCATATTACACAAACATTGCAAAATGCTATTTCAACTGGTAAGTTTTCACATGCTTATTTGTTTTCAGGCCCTCGTGGAACGGGAAAAACGAGTGCAGCGAAGATTTTTGCACAAACGATTAACTGTGAGAAAATGCCTGCAACAGAACCTTGTAATGAATGTGCTAGTTGTAAAGGGATTTTAGATGGCTCGATTCAAGATGTCATCGAAATTGATGCTGCATCTAATACAAGTGTCGATGATATTCGTGATATTCGAGAGAAAGTAAAATATGCTTCTAGTGTCGTACCATATAAAGTATATATTATTGATGAAGTGCATATGATTTCGGTTAACGCATTTAATGCCCTTTTAAAAACGTTAGAAGAACCACCTGCACATGTCGTATTCATTTTAGCGACGACAGAACCGCATAAAATTCCACTGACAATTATCTCAAGATGCCAACGCTTTGACTTTAAACCAATACATAATAGAGTAATCATAGAACGTATGAGAACTATTATGGAAAAAGAAGCTGTAAACATTACAGATGAAGCGTTAGAGCAAATTGCACTTGCTGCTGAAGGTGGAATGCGTGATGCATTAAGCTTATTAGATCAGGCCATTTCATATAGCGATGAGCAAATTGAAATAAAAGATGTTTTAACTGTAACAGGTGGCGTATCACAAGATGTATTAACGAATATTGCACATACGATGTATGAAAGAAATTCGGAAGAAACATTACGCTTATTTGATGAGATGGTTGAGAATGGAAAAGATCCAGGTCGTTTCGTATTTGACTTTATTTATTTCTTGCGTGACGTCTTGTTTTATAAAGCGACACCTAAGCTACAAGATCATTTAGAGCGAGCGATTGTGACAGAGTCATTTCAGCAGTTAACAGATAAAGTGGATGTAGGGTGGATTCAACATGCCATCGTACAGTTAACAGAATGTGAACAACAAATTAAATGGACGACAAGTCCGAAAGTGTTTGTAGAAGTAACATTATTAATGATTGCAAATGAGCAAAAAAACGAGCCAGAAGTACTTCAGCAAGCAGTGCCATCACATGAAATAAAACAGCTAACAGAACGATTACATGCGTTAGAAGAACAGTTGGCAAATATGAAAAATGAAGGCGTGCAACAGGCGCCACCAAAAGAACAACGAAAACCGATGGCAAAACAACAAAGCACATTTAAAGTACCACATGAGCAAATTCGTTCTGTATTAGATAATGCTAGTAAAGCAGATATCGTGAAAATTCGTAATGAATGGGCGAATTTCTTAGATCAATTAAAAGCGGCAAATCCACAAGCACATGCGACGATACAGAATACAAACCCTGCTGCGGCATCAACAGATGCGATTATTGTTGCATTTAAATATGAAATTCATTGTTCTTTATTTATGGATCATAAAGGATTGGCGGAATCTATTTTAGCGAATGTACTTTCTAATCATATACGTATCATCCCAATACCAGAGGAAAATTGGTTACAAGTACGTGAAGATTATATTCAAAATAAGGGAGCTAATCATACAGATTCTGATTCAAAGGAAGAGCAGGAAGAACAAGAAGTTGAACCTCATATAGAGCAAGCACAACAGCTCTTTGGGGAAGACGTAGTGGAAATACAAGAATAAATTTTATATTTTTAGGAGGAGTTATCCATGAAAGGTAATATGGGAAATATGATGAAACAAATGCAGAAGATGCAAAAACAAATGTTAAAGGCACAAGAGGAATTATTAGCGAAGGAATTTACTGCATCTGTTGGTGGTGGAATGGTAACCGTAACAGCTGATGGAAGCAGAAATGTTACTGGAATTAGCATAAATGAAGAAGCAGTAGACCCGGACGACGTAGAAATGTTAGAAGACTTAGTTTTAGCAGCAATTAACGATGTGATGAAACAAATTGAAACAGAAACAGAACAAACGATGGGTAAATTTACAAAAGGCTTAAACATGCCAGGAATGTTCTAATTTATTTTATCGCCTTTAGGAGGCATCGTAATGTATTATCCAGAACCAATATCGAAATTAATTGATAGTTTCACTAAATTGCCAGGTATCGGTCCGAAAACAGCTGTCCGTCTGGCTTTTTTCGTCATCGACATGAATGACGATGATGTAGTAGATTTTGCCAAAGCTTTAGTAAGTGCGAAGCGAGAATTATCTCATTGTGCGATTTGTGGCCATATAACAGATAAAGAAACATGTGCTATATGTACGGATCCTTCCAGAGATGACAGCATTATTTGTGTAGTGGAAGATTCACGTGATGTCATCGCAATGGAAAAAATGCGTGAATTTAATGGAAGATACCATGTATTACACGGGTCTATTTCACCGATGGATGGCATTGGGCCGGAAGATATTAATGTTCCCAGCTTAATCCAACGATTAAAGGATAATAATGTGGAAGAAATTATTTTAGCGACAAACCCGAATATTGAAGGGGAAGCAACGGCAATGTATATTTCGCGTCTCGTGAAACCGTCGGGAATTAAAGCTTCTCGTATTGCACACGGTTTGCCAGTTGGTGGAGACTTAGAATATGCGGATGAAGTAACATTAGCAAAGTCATTAGAAGGTCGACGCGAGTTATAACGATACAAAGATTAATTTTATAAGGTGGAAACGACTGAGTAAACCTTTCTTTACTTCAGTCGTTACGACCGAACGATGCAATGTACATGACATAATATATTCCAAACGACAAGGTGATGTTACATGAGGAGAAAAAAGTATAAAAAAATTGCCGATCAAGCGTTATTAGATGCAATTTTTGATGCGGAAAGGGAATGGAAACATTTACGACGCATTGTGGAAAATAGTATTGATCCGATGTTGGAAACAGAGCAACATGTAAAATTAGCGGAAGCAAAATATATGTTTTTATTAAAAGAAGCGAAAAGAAGAAAAGTGAGTGTCCTACAGTATTAGCGGGTATTTGTTCTATTTCTTCTCTCTCTTTCATATATTGATGAAAAAGGGAAGAGGGAGAGAATCATGAATACGATTACCGTTACAATTGTAGGGCTTTTTATTTTTACTTTATTTTATATTATTGTACGAGCACCAAAGGGGGCCATGTCGTTTTTAGGAAAGGGAGCCGTTCGCATAACGATTGGTTTGTTGCTGTTATTTTTCTTTAATGTATTTGGTGGTCAATTAGGGTTACATATTCCTATTAACGTATTTACTGTTGCGGTTACGTCTATATTAGGTCCTTTAGGCATTATTTCTATCGCTGCGGTTCACATTTTTGTCTTGTAAGATTTTTTCATAGAAAAATATTTACAGAGAAAGCAGGAAAACGTCCTCGATTATTTAAATATATGTAGAAATCATGATACAATAGAGGGAAGGGAAGGAAGTATTTCTATAGAAATATAATCGTCTGTAACCAATACGTGTAAGATGATGGATGTAAAGGGAGCTAAGGTTGTGGAACATAACTTTATTACTATTGAAGGTGGCGAAGGGGCAGGAAAAACAACTGTCATAAAGCTTGTAGAGGAAAAACTTAGGCAAGCCGGATATGAAGTGTTAGTAACGAGAGAGCCAGGCGGAATAAGTACATCTGAAAAAATAAGGGAGATAGTATTACACTCTCCACAAAACGAGATGGAAGAAAGGACCGAGGCATTATTGTTTGCTGCGGCTCGACGCCAACATTTAGTACAGAAGGTAAAGCCAGCGATTAAAGCTGGAAAAATTGTTCTATGCGACCGGTTCATTGATAGTAGCCTTGCTTATCAAGGGTATGCGCGTGGTATTGGCATAGACGAAGTGTATAAAATAAATGAATTTGCGATTGACACATATATGCCAGCATTAACGATCTTTTTTGATATTACACCTGAAGAAGGGTTAAAAAGGATCAATGCGAACGAAGAACGAGAAGTAAATCGTTTAGACTTGGAAAAAATAGATTTTCATCAAAGGGTATATGATGGTTATCAATTGTTGTTACAGCAATTTTCAGACCGTATTCAATCGGTGGATGCGATGAAGACAATCGAAGAAGTGACAGATGAAGTATATACAAAAATTATTACTCATTTGAAAGGAGAGGCTTCAATATGAAATTAATTATTGCCGTAGTTCAAGATAAAGATTCGAATAGACTAATTAACGCGTTAGCAGAAGAAAACTTCCAAACGACTAAATTAGCAACGACAGGTGGATTTTTAAAAGAAGGTAACACGACTTTAATGATCGGATGCCAAAACGAACATATTGATGATGCGTTACGTATTATTAAAGAAAATTGTTCACAACGCGAACAAATGGTAGCACCTATTTCTCCGATGGGTGGTAATGCGGATTCTTACATTCCGAAGCCTGTAAAAGTAGAAGTAGGCGGAGCAACGGTGTTTATTTTACCAATTGAATCTTTTTACCGTTTTTAAAGGAGATATAACATGAAAATTGGTCAGGAAATACGTTCGAAAGTGGAACAAGTTACGCCAAAAAGAGTACAAGAAGGAAAAAAAGATTTCCAGCAATTCATTCAGACACAAACACAACATTTAGAAGAAAAAGAATTGAAGAAATTAATAGACGATATTACAGAACAAGGAAAGAAAATAGCCCGTTTTCGTTCGTTTAAAGATTTGGCGAAATTTAAACGAATGGTGAAAGAGTTTTTACAAAAAACTGTTTATGACGGGCTTTCTTTGCATGAATCGAGAAGCTTCCATGTAAATAGTTTTAATCATAAGTTAACGACGGTGAATGAAATTGATGAGAAATTAGTCCAATTAACAGAAGAAGTTATGGACCAAGAAAAGAAAAACGTTGACTTGTTAGGACTAATAGGTGAAATTGAAGGGCTTTTAATTAATTTATATACTTAAAAATAAAGGAAGTAATTAGCATGAAATCATGGGAACAATTGCGGGAGGTACAACCACTTGCAGGGAAAATTATGATGAATAGCTTTTTAAAAAATCGTGTGTCTCATGCTTATTTAATTCAAGGGACGAGAGGGACGGGGAAAAAGACGTTTGCAACGATGATTGCAATGACAATTTTTTGCCCGAATGTAAACAATGTGGAACCTTGTCAGTCTTGTCATACGTGTAAACGTATTTTATCAGGAAACCATCCAGATGTTCATTGGATTGAGCCGGAAGGGAAATCAATTAAAACCGAACAAATACGCGCTTTACAACATGAGTTTGGATATCGCGGGATGGAAAGTGCCAAGAAGGTATATATTATTACGAATGCAGAAGCATTGACGGTGAATGCGTCCAATCGTATTTTAAAGTTTTTAGAAGAACCAGAAGTAGAAACTACAGCACTTTTGTTAACAGATAACGGTCAAAGCATTATTCCAACGATTCAGTCACGTTGTCAAATATTGGAGTTAAAACCGTTACAACAGAAGGCTTTTATTAATAGATTAATGGCAGATAATGATATCGCGATTAATGAATCACAATCGCGACTTATTAGTGCGTTAACGAATAATATAAGTGAAGCTAGAACATTACATGAAGAAGAAAAAGTGTATGAAATAAAAGATGTAGTATATCAGCTCATTTATCAATTAATTGCTAATTATGAAGATCGTTATTTATTTATGCACCAAACATATTTGCCTAAAATAAAAGATAAACAAGACCAAGAACTAGGTTTAGATTTAATGCTACTAGCTTTTAAAGATATATTGAATTTTCGTAATCAACGAGTAGAGCAATTATTATTTTTCCAATCAAATGATGGATTGTTAAATAGAGCAATCGAGCAATTTTCAGAGCAAAGATTACTTCATATATTACAAGCTATATTAGAAGCGAAGCAAAAATTAAATCAAAATGTTCATCCAACATTAGTAATGGAGCAGCTCGTATTACGTTTTTAGGGGTGGGTTATGATGATAGGAGTAATCGGAGTCCGTTTTAAAAAGGCGGGAAAGATTTACTATTTTGATCCGAATGACTTTCAAGTTGATATAGATGACTACGTAATTGTAGAGACAGCAAGAGGTATAGAGTTTGGAGAGGTTGTTCTCGTAAATAAAGACGTAGAAGAAGATGACGTCGTATTACCGTTGAAAAAGGTATTACGTATTGCAACGACAGAAGATAAGGAAAATGTTGCGGAAAACGAACGATTAGCAAGTGAAGCATTATCTTTATGTATTCATAAAGTAGAAACACATAAATTAGATATGAATATTGTCGATGTGGAATATACGTTTGATCGAAACAAAATTATATTTTACTTTACTGCTGAGGGTAGAATCGATTTTCGTGATTTAGTAAAAGACTTAGCAGCGAAGTTTAAAACACGTATTGAATTACGTCAAATTGGTGTAAGGGATGAAGCGAAATTATTAGGCGGTATAGGTCCTTGTGGTCGAATGTTATGTTGTTCAACATTTTTAGGAGACTTTGAACCTGTATCGATAAAAATGGCTAAAGACCAAAGCTTATCTTTAAATCCTGCCAAAATATCAGGCCTATGTGGTCGTCTCATGTGTTGTTTAAAATATGAAAATGACCATTATGAAACAGCGAAAAAGCAGTTACCGGACGTTGGTGAAAAAATTCATACGACAGAAGGAGCTGGGAAGGTCGTAGGATTAAATTTATTGGAAAACATTGTACAAATTCAACTATTTGAAAATGAGGCAATCATCGATTATACATTAAACGAATTAATTAGTGAAGAACTTATTTCAATACCAGTAACGGAGTAAAAGAGGTGGGTAGGATTGAATAAGAGGCAAATTTTTGATCAAGTTTCACATATGGAAACACAAATCGGTGAACTATATGAACAGTTAGGAAACTTAAAAAAAGATTTAAGCGATATTATCGAAGAAAATCACCGTCTAGAAATCGAAAATAACCATTTACGACAGTATTTAAATAAAGAAAATGGGGAGCCAGAAGCAGATACGTCAGAGTCTGGAGATGGCACAACGTTACCGGGTGAGGGATTCGATAATTTAGCGCGAATTTATAAAGAAGGTTTTCATATTTGTCATATGCAATTCGGTAGTCCCAGAACAGATGAAGATTGTTTGTTTTGCCTCGAATTATTTGGCTAATTGTACACGAAACACTGCTCTCTATACGGAAAGCAGTGTTTTTTTATATGATAATATAAGCGGATAATAGCTAGAAGTACATATAATAATGAAATATAATAGTACATAAACATTAGAAACGTACATATAGCTATACAGCCGTTTGAATAATTGTAAAGGGGTGCAATGGAAGGTTTGTTAGGAAATGTTGCACTTATAACTATGATAAAAAATACTTTTATGAGGAAATTTTTAGACTTGTTAGGAGGGACAGGATGGAAACATTAATGGGAGATGAACGATTAGACTATTTATTGATTGATGAAACAATGAAAATAATTCAAAGTCCTACCGTTTTTTCTTATTCTTTAGATGCAGTATTATTAGCACAATTTGCATATATGCCGATTAATCGTGGCGATATTTTAGACTTATGTACAGGGAATGGTGCTATCCCTCTATTACTATCAAAACGTACTAAAGGGACGATTACTGGGTTGGAAATTCAACCACGTTTAGCACATATGGCAAGTAGAAGTGTCGCTTTAAATAATATGGAGGATCGCATTCATATCGTGGAAGGAGATTTAAAGGAGCGACATGCAGCAATTAAGCAAAGCTTTTATGATGTTGTTACTTGTAATCCACCTTATTTCGCGACACCGAAAGATACAGAACATAACGTAAATGAACACTTAACGATTGCACGACATGAAGTATTATGTACGTTAGAAGACGTGATTAAAGCGTGTAAACTGTATGTAAAACCAGGTGGGAAAATATCAATCGTTCACAGACCGGAACGTTTAACAGATTTAATTACATTGTTTAGGCAATACAAAATTGAACCGAAAAGAATGCAGCTCGTTTATCCAAAGATGGGAAAACCTGCAAACACTTTGTTAATAGAAGGGGTTAGAGATGGAAAACCTGGTTTAACCATTTTATCCCCATTATATATTTATGAAGAGGATGAAACATATACAGAAGAGGCTAGGAAGATTATCTATGGAAAATGATCATTTCGTTTACATATTACAATGTAAAGATGATACTTTATATACTGGTTATGCAGTAGATGTTGAAAAACGTTTAAAAGTGCATGAAAGTGGAAAAGGTGCAAAATATACGAGAGGTCGAGGCCCTTTTGAAGTCGTTTATGTGGAGCAATGTTCTTCTAAATCGGCCGCATTAAAAAGAGAATATGAAATAAAAAAATTGCGCCGCGAGGAGAAGGAAATAATGATCCAACAATATGAAAAAGGGGAGAAAACGTAATGTTCGTACAAAATAGTTTTGAAAAAGAAGCGGAAGGTATTTTATATTTAGTACCAACACCAATTGGAAATTTAGAAGATATCACATTTCGTGCACTAGAAACATTGAAAAAAGTAGATGTTATTGCAGCGGAGGATACACGTCATACACAGAAATTATTAAATCACTTTCATATTCAAAAGGAACTGATTAGTTACCATGAACATAATCGGATGGAAAGAGTTCCACAATTATTACAACGGCTTGAGGCGAAAGAAACGATTGCATTAGTAAGTGATGCTGGAATGCCGGCTATTTCGGATCCAGGCTATGAATTAGTTCGTGCGGTGACAGAAAAACAGATACACGTCATTCCACTTCCAGGGGCAAATGCTGCTACAACAGCATTAATTGCATCGGGATTGCCGACAGATGCATTTTATTTTTATGGGTTTTTGCCACGTAAAAAACAAGAAAAAGAAGATGCTTTATCCTATATAGGAAAATTACCAGCTACTATTATTTTATATGAATCGCCTTATCGAATAAAAGATACGCTGAAAATGATGGAGAAAGTACTCGGCAATCGCGATATTGTGTTAGCAAGGGAATTAACGAAGCTTTATGAACAATTTGTTCGTGGGTCTGTAAAAGACGTAATAAAGTGGTTAGATACAAATGAAATAAAAGGCGAATGTTGTATCCTTATTGAAGGTGCAAAAGAAGCAATGTTGGAAGACGAAAATATTTGGTGGGAAAATCTTTCGATAGAAGTACATGTACAAACCTATGAAACGAAAGAAGGGTTATCAAATAAAGAAGCAATGAAACGAGTGGCAAAAGATCGTCGTATTTCAAAAAGAGAAGTTTATCAGCATATCCATATTAAATAAGTGTGAAAACGGTTAAAATTTAAGCTGAGATAAGTAAAACGTGCATTGATCGAACGCTTTGTACGAAATCTCAGCTTATTTGTCCATGTTTTGATTGAAGATAGATAAAATATTTATATTTGTAGACTGTATAGAATGTGCAATATTCTACCTATCTAGTATGTTAGTTAAACTAGTTGAAAAATGTTGCTTAGTTCGTCCATTAACTCTTTAGCCCCGTTCGGACTTAAAACTAGTTTACCGTTTGCAAGAGCAATGTTATCAGATGTACTCTCACCTGTAATGTGACAAGCCATATTAGGTACGTATTTTTTAAGAACGATTTGGTCTCCGTCCACATAGATTTCAATCGCATCTTTTTCTTTAATATCCAATGATCTTCTTAATTCAATTGGAATAACGACTCTACCTAGCTCATCTACTTTTCTAACCATACCAGTAGATTTCATTGTAATCTTCAATCTCCTTTCCAAAATATTCATTATAAGAATTAATTATATACATATTATACATGAATTTATATATATGAGAAGGAAAATACTTATAAAAAACTTAAATAATGCGAATAAATTTAGAATTAATTCAGATTAACCAATATAAACAGTGAAAATGAGTCTTAAATGATAAGTTTTATTTAATTTTACTAGGCAAAAAGAACTGTATAAGGAAAACGAATATTTTATTATGGAAATAATGTAATATACTTTATAAATGAATAGAAAATCGCTACAATATAGCTAATCAATATAGTAAAATGTAGATAATTGTTATAAAAGAGGAGATAGAAACATGGCAAATGAAAACAAAACGTTTTATATAACAACGCCGATTTATTATCCGAGTGGTAATTTACATATCGGTCACGCATATACAACGGTTGCTGGAGATGCGATGGCGAGATATAAACGATTACGTGGCTATGATGTAATGTATTTAACAGGTACAGATGAACATGGTCAGAAAATCCAGAAGGCGGCAGAAGAGGTTGGAAAAACACCTCAAGTTTATTTAGATGAAATGATTGCAGGCATTAAAGACTTATGGAAAAAACTTGATATCTCTTATGATGATTTTATTCGAACGACAGAGACACGTCATAAAGATGTTGTACAAAAGATTTTCCAACGATTAGTGGATCAAGGGGATATATATTTAGATATTTATGAAGGTTGGTACTGTACTCCTTGTGAATCATTTTTTACAGAAAGACAGTTAGAAGATGGAAAATGTCCAGACTGTCATCGTCCGGTTGAAAAAGTAAAAGAGGAGTCATACTTCTTTAAGATGAGTAAATATGCAGACCGTTTATTGCAATTTTACGAAGAGAATCCTGAATTTATTCAGCCAGAATCACGTAAAAATGAAATGATCAACAACTTTATCAAGCCGGGATTAGAGGACCTAGCAGTATCTCGAACAACTTTTGATTGGGGAATACAAGTACCTGAAAATCCAAAACATGTTATTTATGTATGGATTGATGCACTGACGAACTATATTACCGCATTAGGGTACGGAACAGATAATGAAGAGAAGTATAAAAAGTATTGGCCGGCAAATGTTCATTTAGTTGGAAAGGAAATCGTTCGTTTCCATACGATCTATTGGCCAATTATGTTAATGGCGTTAGATTTACCTTTACCGAAAAAGGTATTTGCGCACGGTTGGCTTTTAATGAAAGATGGAAAAATGTCTAAATCGAAAGGGAATGTCGTCGATCCTGTTACTTTAATTGATGATTATGGGTTAGATGCATTACGTTATTATTTATTACGTGAAGTTCCGTTCGGTTCAGATGGAGTGTTCACACCGGAGGGATTTGTAGAGCGTATTAACTTTGATTTAGCGAATGATTTAGGGAACTTATTAAATCGTACGGTCGCAATGATTGGGAAATATTTTGATGGAG
The DNA here is from genome assembly GCA_019113205.1 of Candidatus Pseudogracilibacillus intestinigallinarum. Lineage (GTDB taxonomy): Bacteria > Bacillota > Bacilli > Bacillales > Amphibacillaceae > Pseudogracilibacillus > Pseudogracilibacillus intestinigallinarum. The sequence continues at coordinate 13,306 of DXHX01000073.1, forward strand.
AAATTCCAACATTTCGCTCTAAAGAAGAGGCTGTAGATGAATCATTAGAAACATTAATGGATGAAACGATTGAAAAAGTTCAATCATCGATGGATAAAATGGAGTTTTCCGTCGCATTAAGTACTATTTGGCATTTAGTTAGCCGTACGAATAAATATATTGATGAAACAGAGCCATGGAAATTAATGAAAGATGAAACAAAGCGTGACCGATTAGGAAATGTGATGGCACATCTAGTGGAAGCATTACGTGCGGTTGCAATTATGATCCGTCCGTTCTTAACAGAGACGCCAGTTAAAATGTTCGAACAATTAGGTATTACAGATGAGGCACACCAAACTTGGGAGTCTCTAACAGAGCGTGGCATTGTGCCAGCAGGTACGAAAGTACAAAAAGGTAAGCCAATTTTCCCTCGTTTAGAAATGGAGGAGGAAGTTGCCTCTATTAAGGCGAAAATGAGTAAGCCGGAAGAAAAAGTAGTAGAAGAAGAGTCAAATGAAATTACATTTGATGAATTTACGAAAGTTGATTTACGTGTTGGTGAAGTGTTACAAGCAGAAAAAATGAAAAATGCTGATAAATTGCTAAAACTACAAATCGACTTAGGAAGTGAACAACGTCAAATTATTTCAGGTATTGCACAATATTATGAACCTGAAGCTTTAGTTGGTCGCAAAGTAATTGTGGTAGCGAATTTAAAACCAGTAAAACTTCGTGGCGAAATGTCAGAAGGTATGATTCTTTCTGGAGAAGATGAAGATGGTACATTATCACTTGCGACAGTAAGTGGTGCATTACCGAATGGATCTGTCGTAAAATAAAAGAATATACAATAATAAATAGATGAAAGGATGGGGGAGTGAAAGAGGAAGCTACCATGTAGCGAATCATTTCATTCTCACCTTCCTTTTTTCTTTCTTGGATTTCTGATGATAGATAGAAAAATACTAAAGTCTAGTTAATAGGAAGGAATTTATCCAACATATTTCAATAAGACTTAAAAAGGGAGTAAATAAAATGTTATTTGATACACATGTTCACTTAAATGCAGATCAATTTATAGAAGACCGAGAAGAAACAATCAACCGTGCATTAGAAGCGGGTGTGACAAAAATGGTCGTTGTCGGATTTGATGAAGAAACAATTCGTTTAGCGATTGAAATTGCTGAAACTTATGATTTTATATATGCTGCAGTTGGTTGGCATCCGGTAGATGCGATTGATTATAAAGAATCCCATTTAGAGTGGTTAGAAGAACTAACGAAGCACGAAAAGGTAGTTGCACTAGGTGAGATGGGTCTTGATTATTATTGGGATACGTCTCCGAAAGATATACAAGCGGATGTGTTTCGAAAGCAGATACATTTAGCAAAAAAAGTAAATATGCCAATTATTATTCATAACCGTGAAGCGACAGCAGACATTATAAAAATTTTACAAGAGGAAAATGCAGCGGAAGTAGGCGGCATTATGCATTGTTATAGTGCAACAAGAGAAGAATTACAAGCTTGTTTGGAGATGAATTTTTATATTTCATTAGCGGGCCCGGTCACATTTAAAAATGCAAAAGAAGTGAAAGAAGTTGCGAAGGTTGTTCCGTTAGATCGTTTATTAATTGAAACAGATGCACCATATTTAGCGCCACATCCTTATCGTGGAAAGCGAAATGAACCCGCATATGTAAAACTTGTTGCCGAAGAAATTGCACGATTACGAGAGATGTCCTTAGAAGATGTTTCTCGTATTACGACCGAAAACGCATTAAAAATTTTTCGTTTAAAATAATCTTCCTTCGTCGATACTCTATAAAAACAAGCAAATATTACGGAATTGTTGCAGCGTTTTAACAGAAAAGTAACGTAAAAACATGAAAACACCGTAAATTCGCTTACATTCAAAATAGTCAGAAAACAAAATTTCCATGTAATGGAATTGTAACCTTTTTGTTACTAGATTGATTTTGACTACATTTTGAATCGTTTCTATAATGAGTATCGTAATTAAGGAGGAAAAAAAATGCAAAATTTGTTAAATCCATTACGTGCGCTTAAAACGAAAGTAGGATATACGATTTTAACGGCAGTAGTGGTAGCTTTATTTTCAGTATGGGTTTTTCTGGATGAAGCAAAAGCAGAAGTAGTAATTGCAGCTGACGGAGATGTACAAAAAGTAAAAACATCATCTGATACAGTTGGAGAATTACTTGATGACGTTGGAATAGATTTTGGGAAACATGATGAGTTATCACATGAAGCAACAACAGAAGTTGTCGACGGCATGGAAATTGTACTTGAATCAGCGAATAAAGTAACTGTAAATATAGATGGAGAAGAAGAGGAATACTATTCTACTGCGGAAACAGTAGGAGAATTTTTAGAAGAAGAGAACATTGAAGTGAAAAAGCATGATGTTGTATCGTTTAATGACATGGCACTTCTACAAGATGGTATGTTCATAGATATTGATCAAGCGTTTAAAGTTACTTTAAACAACGGTGGCGATAAAGAAGATGTTTGGGCTACTGCTAATACGGTCAAAGAGCTTTTACAAGATGAAGATATCAAATATAGTAAACAAGATAAAATTGAACCAGCTTTAGATAAAGATTTAAAAGAAGGTATGACTGTTACAGTAACAAAAGTGAAAACAGAAACGAAAGAAGTAACAGAAGCACTTTCTTTCAACACAGATGAAGAGAAAGATAGTGAACTAGAAAAAGGCGAATCACGTACGATTTCTGAAGGTAAAGAAGGTAAAGTAGAAAGAACGTACGAAATCGTTTATGAAAATGGCGAAGAAGTAGATCGTACATTATTAGAAGAAAATGTTGTACAAAAGCCGAAAAATAAAAAAGTTGCAATTGGAACGAAAGAAAAAGTTGAAACTGTCTCAACTTCCAATTCACAAGAACCATCAGGTGTAAAAGAGTTAACGATGGAAGCTACAGCATATGGACCTGACTGTGCTGGTTGTTCTGGTTTCACAGCAACAGGCATGGATGTTAGATCAGGCACACAAAAAGTAATTGCTGTTGACCCGAATGTGATCCCGTTAGGCTCACGTGTGTGGGTAGAAGGGTATGGAGAAGCAATTGCAGCAGATACTGGTGGCGCAATTAAAGGAAATATTATTGATGTTTTAGTTCCATCAGAAGCATATGCTGCCGATAATTGGGGTCGTCGTACGGTAAAAGTGAAGATTTTAGACTAATTTTTAAAATGCTCTTGTCATTATTAACATGACGAGAGCATTTTCTATTATAATAGAAATAAGAATGAAATAAGAAAGAGGCGCTTTATGAGAATAAAGGAAATAATCGTCGTGGAGGGAAAAAGTGATACGACAAAAATAAAACTAGCTGTGGATGCAGATACGATAGAGACGAATGGTTCGGCGATTAATGATGAAACATTAGCACTCATTGCACATGCAAAGGAAAAACGAGGCGTCATTATATTTACGGATCCTGATTATCCGGGAGAAAGAATACGTCACATCATTGATCAAGCTGTGCCCGGATGCAAGCATGCCTTTTTGCAACGAGAAGAGGCGAAAGCAAAGTCATCTATTAAAAGTATCGGGATAGAACATGCTTCTATTCCCGCAATTCAAAAGGCGTTACGTCATGTGTATGAGCTTGAGGACACGGTAGAATCTTCGGTAACGAAAGCTGATTTAATTCGTTACGGATTAGTTGGCGGAAGCGGGGCAAAAGAGCGTAGAGAACAACTAGGGAAGTTGTTGCATATAGGATATACGAACGGAAAACAATTATTATATCGATTACATATGTTTCATATTCAAAAAGAGGAATTAGATGAGGCAATGAAACGTATACTATTATAGGGGGATAATATGACGAAAAACGATTATATCGCAACACCAAAAAAAACGAAGGAAATTTTACAAAAATATGATTTCTCCTTTAAGAAAAGTTTAGGGCAAAATTTTTTAATTGACAGCAATATATTGCGCAAAATTATCGAATATGCACATATTGATAAAACGAGTGGAGTAATTGAAATTGGACCGGGGATTGGCTCGTTGACAGAACAATTAGCAATTAGTGCAAAAAATGTTGTCGCATTTGAAATTGATCAGCGATTAATTCCTATTTTAGAAGATACATTAAGTGCTTATGACAATATAGAAGTGATTAATCAAGATATTTTACAAGTAAATTTAACGAAAATAATCGAAAACCACTTCAGTTCAGACCAAGCGATTCATATTGTCGCTAATTTACCATATTATATTACGACACCAATTTTAATGGGTGTGTTGCAACAACGTACATCGATTGAAAGTATGAATGTTATGTTGCAAAAAGAAGTGGCGGAGCGGATGGCTGCCAAACCGAATACGAAGGCATACGGTTCATTATCGATTGCTGTTCAATATTATACAGAGGCTAGTATCGTGATGGATGTACCGAAAACGGTATTCATTCCACAGCCGAATGTTATTTCTAGTGTATTACGATTAGTACGCCGTGACCAACCTCTCGTACAAGTGCATGATGAAGATCAGTTTTTTGCATTAGTGCAAGCGAGCTTTAAACATCGTCGTAAAACTTTACGGAACAATTTACAAACGTATTATAAAGGGACGTTCGATAAAGCTCAAATCGATGCATTTTTACAAAAAGTAACTATAGATGGGACGAGAAGAGGAGAATCCTTAACAATTGAAGAATTTGCCCGACTAGCAAATACGATTTATAGTGCATAATACCTTTTTAAAAATAAAATTAAAATAAATTGTCTAAGTAGTTGACTTTATAAATAGGAACTTGGTATAATTAAATACTTATTTGACGATAATGCCTAATTGTGTTATAATGAACACAGAGAGGTGGAGTCCTATTGAAAACAATAATGGAAATAAAAAAGGGTCTTGAAGGTCAGATTGGCAAGCGGTTAAAATTAACTGCAAATGGTGGTAGACGTAAGACAATAATTCGTTCAGGTGTTTTATCTGAAACGTATCCGGCTGTTTTCGTAGTAGAACTTGATAAAGAAGAGAACGCATTTGAACGAGTCTCTTATAGCTACGCGGATGTGTTAACAGAAGCGGTAGAAATTAATTTTTTAGAAGATAAAAGTCAGGCAGTAACAGAGTAGTACAACCTTAGAGTTGTACTACTCTTTTTTAGTTTTTAAATAGCTTTTAGCGTGGTATTAAAAATGCCTCGAATCTTGATAAGGTAAAGTTGATTTTCCGATCAACAGAAGGAGGCAATCCTAATACAGTATAAGAACAGACACGCTGGAGATGTACATATTCAAATAAAATTAAGTGTAGCTCCATTTACGGGATATTTAAAAGATTAGAGGAACTTAATGATTTTTGATCATTCTACAAATTAAAGTACAAATATAGAAACAGGAAGTTGCAAGAATCCGACCCAAAGTTGCAAGAATCCATGCTGAAGTTGCAAGAATACATCCCGAAGTTGCAAGAATACATCCCGAAGTTGCAAGAATACATACCAAAGTTGCAAGAAAACATGCAGAAGTTGCAAGAATACATCCCGAAGTTGCAAGAATCCATACCAAAGTTGCAAGAATACATGCCCAAGTTGCAAGAACCAAAAATAAACATTGTAAGAAAAGTGAATAAATACATGAAATAAAGC
>DXHX01000074.1 GCA_019113205.1 Candidatus Pseudogracilibacillus intestinigallinarum
CGCAAGTTCGCAGAGAAACCATCCAGCACTTGCGGAATTAACCGTTACTCGCAATCCGTCATTCGCAATCCGTTACCTGTTCTATCTACATTCTGCTCTGGTTGATTCCCACATATTAGAATACTAGTAAAACCACCAACTACGAAGAAATTTTGTTTATTACCACCATTATCCAGCGCCCTTTATGGATAATTTTTTGCTAATTCCATTTTAAAATATTCCACTGCGCGTAACATTTTTACTCCATACCAAAACATTTCGCCATCGACGAGTAGTGGCATAGCATTTGTGTCTATTTTTAAAAATTCTTCCTGATGCTTTTCACGAAATGGATATGGTTCTGAGGCTAATAAAAAATAATCGAGTGCTTCTGCACGCAAATTCTCTATCGTCACTTCAGGATATCTTCCCTCATAGTCCAAAAATGGATTAACAAATCCGAGTAGCTCTAATAATGACTGAATATACGTATTCTTGCCAACGACCATATATGGATCTTTCCATATCACATAGGCGACACGTTTTCTGGTGTAATGGGAGGGGATTGTCGCAAAATCTTCTACAATCCGTTCATATAATAATCTTGCTGAGTCCACACGATCCACTAATTTTCCTAAATCGAGAATCATATGTAAAGCATCATCGACTGTCTGTACTTCAAAGACAAATACTGAAAATTCCTTTTCTAACTGCTCGACCATTTCTTTCGTGTTTTCTTCTTTTTCCGCAATGATCAAATCTGGTTGTAAAGCTCGGACACGCTCGATTTTCATGTCCTTTGTTCCACCGACATTCATTACGTTTGCTACCTTTTCTTTTGGATGAATACAAAACCTAGTACGTCCGACAACTTCTTCCTCTAAATGCAATGAAAAAAGAGTATCAGTAATTGCTGGAGCAAATGAAATAATTTTCTTCGGTTGTTCAGGAACTTTTACTGTTCGGCCAAGATGATCTACAACAGTTTTCATCTTTCATCCCCCGTTTCTTTATATATAATGGTAATCGACAAGGAGGACATTTTCAATCAAGGAAAAAGTATGTTTTAATAAGAGTAACTGAAAAAGGAAGGAAGTTTGTTATGGAAGAAATGTTCAGATTGCGCCCTGTAGAGCAAGAGGATAGTAATTTTTTACACCGATTATTTAATGATCAAGAGGTAGTGAAGTTTTGGTTTGTAGAACCATATTACTCAGTACAAAAAATTAAAAATATAGTTGAAGAATCATTAAAGGATAGAGAAAATCGCCGTTTTATTTTTCAGAATGACAAAGAAAAATTAGGCTATATAACACTTTATAATATAGAAGAGGTGCATGGGAAAGCTGAATTTGCAATTATGATTGATCCGGCTCAACAAGGAAAAGGGTATGCAAAAGTAGCGACAAAACTTGCGATGGATTATGCATTTCGTGTGCTTAATTTAAGAAAATTGTATTTAATTGTTGATGCGACAAATACAATTGCTCGAAAAGTGTATGAAAAAATGGGATTTGAGGAAGAGGCTGTTTTAAATGAAGAATATTTTGTCGATGGTGAATACCATGATGCCGTACATATGAGCATTTTCCAAAGAGATTATTTCAAAAAATAACGTCACATTCTTTGCTAGAAAAGGAAAAGTACGTAATACTTTTATGTAAGGGATTAAATTTATTGGAGGTAGCAACATGGAAACAAAAATTTTATTTCAAACGAATGATGAAACATTACTACAATTTATTAAAGGACATCCAAACGCATTTGCAATAACGATTGCGAATGGAAAACAAATTGTATTAGTGAAAGAAGTGAAAGAGAAGAAACAAACATATGATGAGGTTCGTACGTTAGCAGGGACGATTGCACGTGAAGTACAGAAACGTGAAATCGAAACGGTACAAGTGGATGCAAAGGAGCTTACAGAAGCGTTCGCTACATTAGATGAAAATAAGGTAATCGTTGCCTTTACAGAAGGTTGGCATTTAGGTGCATATGCATTTGATTCGTATAAAACGAAAAAAGCGAATGCTATACCTGCATTACAATTTTCAAACGCAGATGAAGCATTAATTACAAAAGGGGAAGTTCGTGCATTTGCAATGGGACTTTCTCGTGATTTAACTAATGAAATTCCGAGCGTATTAAATCCAGAATCATTCCCAACGATTTTACAAAATACGTTTGCAGATACGGATGTAGAAGTTATCGTTCATGATAAAGCAAAATTGGAAGCAATGGAAATGAATGGTTTATTAGCTGTTAACCGTGGAAGTAAATTTGATCCAGCATTTATTGAATTGCACTACAAAGGGGATGAAACAAAGCCGTTAATCGCACTTGTTGGAAAAGGTGTAACATTTGATACAGGTGGAATTAGTTTGAAAAATTCCCGTGATTTAAGTGATATGAGAATGGATATGGGCGGCGCAGCGGCTGTTGCTGGAGCGATTCAATTATTAGCGGCTTCTGGTGCAGAAGTAAATGTTGTCGGTTTAATCCAAACAGTTGAAAATATGCCTGACAAACATTCTATTTTACCAGGAGATATTATTACGTATAAAACAGGTCAAACAGTACAAGTTGGCAATACAGATGCGGAAGGTCGTTTAATTTTAGCGGATGGATTAATTCGAGCAGGTGAATTAAACGCAGATTACATCGTTGATATTGCAACATTAACAGGTGCTGTCATGGCAGCTTTAGGAACAAAAGTTGCGGGAATTTTTGGAGAAGATGATTTATTACAAACAATGAAAGCAATTGGTGAAGAAAATGGTGATTTTGTATGGCCGATGCCACTCGTAGATGCGTATGATAAAATGTTAGATAGTGATTATGCGGACTTCCGTAATATTAGTCATTCCCCATATGGTGGTTCGATTACAGCAGCATTATTTTTACGACGTTTCGTACCTGAAAATAGTAAATGGATTCATGTAGATATGGCTGGAACGATGGATACGAAGCAAGAAGGATATTATGCAAGTGGGGCAACTGGTTTTGGAGCAAGACTGCTAGCAGATTACGCAGAAAAAATTAGTGAATAATGACAAAGGCAGTTTATTAGTGATGTGTACCCCACAAGTTAGACTAAATTCTAATTTGTGGGGTGTTTTTATATTATCTGAAACTCGACATAAATTTCTTAAAGTGCTGGTGGGCTATCCCCATGTTCATACATATGCCGTTTTTTTCGTGATCCGAGAGCAGACACAACGCTGTGCAAAATCATGCCGAAAATAACGAGTAACATTCCAATAATTGAGACAAAACTTGGCAGTGGTGCACTTAAGAAAAACATTTCCCCAAGTAAAGCAAATACAACTTCTCCCGATTGTGTCGCTTCCACACCTGCTAGTTTATGGTCATCGCCATGAACAAGTTCTGTCGCATAAAAAAATAACGCTGTAGCTATAATACCGGATGAGATAGCGACGATAAATGTTTGCAATACTTGACTACCTCCCGGCATACCATGTGCGAATGCACCGTAGATAGATAAAATCAGCCAGAAAGGCATCGAGGCAATCGTCATACCGAGAATTCGCTGGAATGTATCTAAATCTTTTCCGACTAACTGCATCATTTTTCGATTGCCAAGAGGATAGGCAAACGCTGAAATAATGAGTGGGAGGACGGAAAGAATGACACTTACAAGTGAAACAGTTGTCGCATGTTCAAATTGGATGATACATACTCCAGCCAAAATAATGAGTGATATAAATATAGCTTGAATCGGGATGCGACTACCTTTATTCAAGAGTGGAACGAGTAATGACCCCGCTATAATAGTTAATTGAAAAGTTGCAGCAACAAGCCATCCAGGTCCATAAATAGTAGCAAAAGTCATTGGAGCATAGAAAAGTCCAAAACCGACCGTACTCCAAACGAGCCAAGCTGCAGGATGTTGTTTCAGATGGGCCCATACTGGTTGTATATCTCGACGCCAACCTACAATGATAAGTAGAATTAGTAACATAAAAATAAATCGTAAAGAGGCACTCCATACCCAGCTACCGCCATCTAGTTCCATCGACCGATTTAAAATAAATGTTACGGAAAAAAATAGAGCGCCTAATATACCAATCAAAATTGCTTTCATCAAAGTCCCTCCAAAATTTGTTCGAACTAATCTGTAATATACCTTAAAATAGCATCTAGTATTACCTTATAATATGTACATCATATTTCCACAAAAAGATAAATATAATATTTGTTGAAAATTATCTTAATAGTTAGTTTACCATATAAAATATGAATCTTATAAATATTCAAAATAAACATCATTAGAAATAATCATTAGTCATTTTTTGTAGAGTGTCGCATATATCAAATTAGAGGTGAAAATATATGCAACTATTAATCGGTATTACTCCGAACATGAAAGATGATCAGTATAATGTAGCACAAATTCATAGTGATATTATGGAGGATCTTGATGCCATCCCATTTATATTGCCATATGTTGAAAAAGAAAAAACAATCGATTCTGTCGTTACGAAATTAGATGGTTTATATGTAACAGGTGGAGATGATATTGATCCTACGTTTTTTAACGAAGAACCTATAGAAGGGCTCCGCTATATCATTCGTAAACGAGATATGTTTGAACAAAAATTGATCCAAAAAATGCTGCAACAAAATAAACCAATTTTCGCAATATGTCGAGGCGTACAAATATTAAATATAGCAACCGGTGGAGATATGTATCAACATATATATGGTCAAATAAAGAAACAGCTATTACAACATGAACAGTGTGCAAATCGTAATCATCAATCCCATTTTATAACTATAAAAGAAGGGACAATATTATATGAGATGATGCAGAAAAAAAGAATGAAAGTAAATAGCTTTCATCACCAAGCAAATCGTAAGGTGAAACAACCGATGATCGTTTCGGCAACAGCATCTGATGGCATTATTGAAGCGATTGAAAGCACGGCACATAATTTTGTCGTTGGAGTCCAGTGGCATCCAGAATTTTTATATGAAACAGACATCGGTACACGGACATTGTATAAAACATTTATAAAAAAATGCGAAGAAAGGAAGCGATCGAGTGAAAATCGTAGACACACATTGTGATGCACTTTGGAAAATGCAAAAATTTGAACGAGAAAATCGACCCTTTTCATTTCAACATTACCCTTTATTACAAGTCAACGAAGAAAGATTACGAAAAGGTAATATAAAACTGCAATTTTTTGCAATATTTGTTGAAACAAATGTACCGATAGAAGTGAAGTGGCAAACGGCACTGGCACAAATAGAAATATTTCATCGACATGTCATCGAACCGAATCCATCTATCATTCATATAAAAAATTGGGCGGAAATTGATTTGCTTCAAGAAGGAGAAATAGGGGCAGTATTAGCAGTAGAAGGACTTGACATCATTGGTAATGATTTGACGAAATTACGTTTCTTAAGACAACTTGGTTTGTTATCGTTTGGATTAACTTGGAATGAAGCAAATTTATTAGCGGATGGAAGTTTAGAAAAAAGAGGTGCTGGACTAACATCGTTTGGGAGGGAAGTCATCAATTATTTCAACGAACATCAATTGCTAACAGATATTTCACATGCGAGTGACAAAGCAGCAATGGAAATGATCGAACTTGCAACATATCCGATTGCAAGTCATTCTAATTGTCGCGCTGTATGTGATCATCCGCGGAATATAAGTGACTTCACATTGGAAATGTTGTTTCAAAAAAAAGGTATGATACATATTAATTTTTATCCACCATTTTTATCCAATGAAAAAGGGAGGGCAACGATAGAGGATATTGTTCGTCACCTTGCACATGTTTGTGAAGTTGGTGGAGAAGATTATGTCGGTTTTGGTTCGGATTTTGATGGGATCGACCAAGTTGTAAAAGGAGTGGCAAATGCAGGAATGTATCTTTGCTTGTTGGAGGAATTGGGTAACTATTTCACGGAGAAACAAATAGAAAAGTTTGCTTCAAAAAATTTCCTGAAGTTTGTCGAGAGAACGAAAGCAAGAAAAGCAATGATATAATTTTACAAATATGAAACATCTATTGAATAAAAGAGCGAAAAAATGAACGTCGTGCTCCGTGTACGATACTAAACAAACTAACATTTAGATAATCCTTTAACAGAAAAGATGTACAAGAGTCGACGTTCATTACAGGATACATGAATTTATCTTCAAAAGGTTGTTCCTGTCATTACTTCCGCGATAACCATCCAAGCACCAAGAACGATACCGATAAATGATATGAACTTTAATAATTTTAATTTTGTAAAATGGCCAATTACAAATAATAATACAGCAACAATTAAAACAGCAATAACGGTTGTTGATAAAATGACTCTCTCCTCCTACTATGTACAAAGTAAATGAATAACAACAGAGAAAAACAAACAATATCCTAAATATAAATGAATCATGCGTCGGCGATACGTTGTTCGGATGAATCGTAACCAACCGACAAGGACCATCGCAATTAAAATGATTAATGTAAGCAATCCTGAAAGCATTTTTATATTAGTACCTTGCCACCCAAAATAATAAAGTACGACACTTGCATGACCGATGATAAACATAAGTGCAACTGTACCAGTATATTTATGAAACGGTAATACTTTTTTTGAAAGTTTGGCAAACTGAATTTTTCGCTTTCGGCTAATATTTGAACGTATGGTGGAAAATACTGCATGCCTTGTCCAATTATATAGAATAAAAGTTGCTCCAAAACCGCCTAATATAATATGTATTCCTAATGAACTAGAAAAAACTTTCCATAACGCAAATATAAATACGAATGCGTTTGCAAAAAACCACATGCTCATAATTACACTTCTTTCAGTAAATGAATTTACTACTCAAATAATAGCATTATTTACATGAAAAAAGTAGTGAGAAGGGAATTTCCTTCTCACTACGTTTATTTTTCTTCTTCATATTCCAATTGTTTTCCATCATTGAATTGGAATTCTATATCAAATTCAATATAGTCATCAGATAAATCAAACGCGTTTAAAATTTGTTTGAAAACCTCTTGTTTTTCACTATTACTCGTTAAGTCTAACTTTTCTAGTCGTGGAAAAAGCTCCTCAAAGGCATCACGTGCTTTTAATTTTACACCATTAATATCATCTTCAACTTCTACATCATATGTTCCATCGTTATTTAAGTCTACTTCTGCTTCATATTCTTTACGATCGGCATATTTGATTTCTACTTGAAAATCATTGAAGTTTAATGTTTCCATTTTTTCTTTAAAATATTCTTGATCAGACGATGCCGTATCGGTTGTTCCGTCTGTGCTAGTATTGTCATTTGCACTATCATCATTCATATTGCCATCATTCGAATTATCATCGTTTGCGTTATCCATATCATTTTGTTCCGTATTAGTTGCATCATCATTTGGCATTGGGTCATTATTCAATTCCGTATTATCATTATTTCCACATGCAACAAGGACAAAAGAAAACATTAATATAAATAATCCTTTTTTCATATTATCACTCCATTCTTTCTTAATATACCCAAAAATGTTCTTTTAAAACGTCCAAGCGATGAATAGAACATGCTATAATAATGTTGGTGGTGAACTTATATGAAAATATTTATAAAAAATGACCAAATCCTCGCGTGTATGACGATGAAAGATGAAACGAAACTAGAAGCTAATAATATGGCACTTCATTCATGTAAAAATGAAGCGAATATTATCGAAAATAGAAAACGAATCGCAGCAGAGATTGGTGCTTCCATCGATGATTTTGTGTTTCCAACACAAACACATAGTGCTAATTTTTATAAAGTAACGGAAGCTGATAAAGGTCGTGGGGCAACGACGTTAGACGATGCGATTGCTAATACGGACGCATTATATACATTTGAGCCTGATATTGTTTTATGTAGTTTTTCAGCAGATTGTGTCCCGATTTTATTTTATCATGAAACAGCGAATGTGATCGGTGTGATTCATTCCGGATGGCGTGGGACGATTCAAGAAATTGCGAAAAAATTTTTTCAACATTTAATCGAACAAGAAAATTGCTCTGTAAAGGGTTTTCGAATTGTAATAGGACCGGCTATTTGCAAAGAAAAATTTGAAGTAGATGAAGATGTTGCATCCCTATTCCGAGAACTTGGTTATGCTAAGGAATGTATACATTTTAATCAAGAAAAGAATAAATTTTTCATTGATAATCAACAAACGATTATTCAACAATTGCAATTAATCGGAATAAAACAGCATCAAATCATGATCGATGATACATGTACATTTCAACATGAAGCAGGTTTTTCCCATCGACGTGATAAAGAAAAAGGCCGTCATATGGCGTTTATTAGGAGGTCAAAATCATGTCAATAGATGCAATTCAAAGGGCTAGTAAAAAAATACGACCGATAGTAAAAGAAACACCGATTCTAACATCCAAACAATTATCGGAAAAATGTAACAATGATATATTTGTGAAAGCGGAACATTTACAAACGACAGGTTCTTTTAAAATTCGTGGGGCAATGAATAAAGTTTCGGATGTAGCGGCTAAAGGAGAAACAGCAATTATCGCAGCATCTTCCGGCAACCATGGACAAGCTGTTGCTTTTGCAGCAAAAACATTCGGCCTGCAAGCGACAATTGTCGTTCCAGAAGATGCAGCAATACCAAAAATAAATGCTATCCAAGCCTATGGAGCGAACATTATTAAACATGGATATACGTCAGAGGAACGTATCAATTATGCAAAAACGTTAGAAGGAACGTTTATTCCTCCGTACGATGATCCACTTATTATGGAAGGACAAGGAACAGCTGGCTTAGAAATTTTAGATCAAGTAAAAGATATTGACATCGTTTTAGTACCTGTTGGTGGTGGAGGGCTTTTATCTGGTGTATTATTAGCGATTAAACAGACAAATCCAGCGATAAAAGTGATTGCATGTGAACCAGCCATTGCAGATGATACGTATCAATCCTATAAACAAGAAAAAAGAGTACATATCGGGCAAACAGAAACGATTGCAGATGGATTAAGAACGAGCATTCCTGGTGAAATGACGTTTCCAATCGTACAACAATATGTTGATGATGTCGTATTAGTGACGGAGGAAGAAATAAAAGCTGCGATGATGTTTATGTATGAAAGAATGAAGCAAGTTGTAGAACCATCAGGAGCCGTTACTATTGCAGCATGTCTAGGAAAAAAACTACAAGTAACAGGAAAACGTATCGTACCAATTGTCTCAGGTGGTAATGTGGATTTATTTTCATTACATCATTACTTACCATAGAGCAGCATAAAGGGGACTAATATGACAAAAAGAAAAATTACATTAAAACATATATTCATCATTATTCTTTTCGCAATGGTATTATTTGGTTTCCGTTATGTTTGGCTGCAACATTTTAGTAATTCTCAAAAAATTGAAGTAGAAAATGGTGAAGTATTCATAAAAGAGGAATTAGAAGGGGATAAACACGCACAATTAGTTGGCGAATGGGCTTTTTATCCGAATGAATTATTAGAAGAAGTGCCTATTGAAAATGAAAATCATATGTTTTTACAAGTCCCTGGCGGATGGTCTGATGGTTTTGAAGACGAAAGTACATATGGGTATGGAACGTATCATTTACGAATTCATGTTGATCCAGAGGAAGAGCAATCATATAGTTTACGAATGTATAGTGTACGTAGTTCTTCCAAAGTCATTACAAATGGATATAATGTTGGTAGCTCTGGAACAGTTAGTGATAAAGAGGAAACGTATGAAGCATTCAATGTACCTTATAATACATATTCTATCCGACCAGATGAAAATGGTATCATTGATATACTCGTTCAAGCATCTAATTTCACAGACCCTAGATCAAGTGGAATTGTTCGTTCTGTTTATTTTGGAACTGAATTAAGTATAGAATCTACGACTTATATTTCAAGTGTGCTCCAAGTTTTTGCTGGAACAATTTTTATTTTGCATACTATTTTTGCGATAATTATTTATTTTGTTGGGATAAGAAATAAGGAAATACTTTATTTTTCATTAGGTTTATTCATGCTTGCTATATTAAGTTTAAATGCGGGCGACGAAAAAATTATTATGCAATTAATAAAAATGGACTATGTTTTTTCCTATAAATTTTCAATGGTTATTTTGTTTATTCTAGCGTTAGCAATCATTCATGGATTAAAAAGAAATGTCCAACAAATCCATCCGAAAATAGTGCCAGTCTATTCTAGCATACTAATTATTTTAACAGTTCTTAGTATGATTGTTCCAATGGAATATTTAGTAACGGCAGACATGGTGACGATTGGGTCGGTTTTTGTATCGATGGTGATTGTAATTATTAGCTTAATTCGCTCAAAACTTTCTTTCAGTGATCATTTTGGACTTATATTAGCATCCGTTGCAATTATTAATCATTTTGCGTGGTTTAGCTATGCGTTAAAATCTGGAACAAAGGTTATGTTTTATCCATTTGATTTAATTATTGCCGTTATTTGTTTAGCGACTGTATGGTTTAAACATTATTATGATATGAACGTGAAATTTAAAATACAAGCGGATAAACTGGCAAAAGCCGATAAAGAAAAAGATTTATTTTTGGCAAATACAGCACATGAAATAAAGAATCCACTTCATAGTATTTTAAATATGTCGAGTGCTGTGTTAGAGCGTGAAAATAAATTTTTAGAAGAAGAGAGTAAGAAAGATTTAGAAACGGTTTTAGCAGTGAGCAAACGAATGACGATATTAGTCAATGATCTATTAGAAATGTCCCTTCTAAATGATCGTAAACCAAAGCTATTCATACGAAAAACATCTCTACAAGGTGTGGTGCAAGGTATCATTCATATGAATACTTACTTGCTTGAGAAAAAAGATGTTGAAATTGTTAATCGAATTAATATGGATTTTCCTTATGTGTTAGCAGATGAAAATCGTTTAACACAAGTCATGTACAATTTAGTGCATAATGCAGTGAAATTTACAGAACGAGGGACAATAACAATAGATGCGGATGTAGAAGATGGAACAGCTTATATAAGTATTACAGATACAGGAGTTGGAATAGATGAAGCAATATTATCTGATCTATTTTTACCGTATCATCAAGGAACGATTCCATATCAAGCGAACGAGGCTGGCGGACTCGGACTTGGATTATATATATCGAAGCAATTAGTAGAGCATATGTCTGGGGAAATTAATGTACAATCAACTATTGGAGAAGGAACGACCTTTACCTTTACATTACCTATTGGAGATGAAGCGGGTACATATGAGCATAAATCTATTATGAAAAACAATGGGGCACATGTGCATGATGGAGAAGTATTTACTGATCAAGGAATTTTATTAGAGGCACATGATGTGAAAGAAATTGCTCATACAGTAATAAGGGAAGGTCGACCGAAAGTAATTGTCGTCGATGATGATCCAATAAATTTACGTGTAATGGAAGTTGTTCTGCATAATGAACAATATGATGTAACGACTGCATTATCTGGTGTGGAAGTAATGCAAATACTTGAACAAGATGAATATGATTTAGTTATATCAGACGTCATGATGCCACATATGTCAGGGTTTGAATTAACGAAGAATGTTCGTAAAAGATTTACGATGTCTGAATTACCGATAATTTTATTAACTTCTCGAGATCGGATTCGTGACGTCAAACATGGATTTGATGTTGGAGCCAATGACTATATTACAAAACCAATTGATGCTATAGAATTAAAAGCACGTGTAAAAGCATTAACAGATGTAAGAATTGCAGCACGTGATAGTTTATATTTAGAGGCAGCATTCCTACAAGCACAAATACAACCACATTTTATTTTCAATACGATTAATTCGATTTTCGCATTATCAGAGATTGATATAAATCGAATGCAAAAATTACTTGAAGCGTTTAGCGATGTGTTGCGAAGCAAGTTTCAGTTTAAAACGATGAAAGAATTTGTTGACTTAAAACAAGAGTTGCAATTAATTGAAGCATATTTATATATTGAACAAGTTCGTTTTGGGGATCGTGTGAAAGTCGTGTGGGAAATAGATGATTATAAAAATGTTCAAATACCGGCGATTACTATTCAACCATTAGTCGAAAATGCGATTTTACATGGTATTACAACCCGTTCTAGTGGTGGAATGATTACGGTGAAAGTAATCAATCTTGAAAAAGAAATAGAAATTATCATAGAAGATGATGGGGGCGGTATTTCTAAAGATATTCTAGACCGGATACACAACCAAGAAAGGGTTGGTACATCTGGTGTCGGTATTTACAATACAAATCTTCGTTTACTACAAACATATGGAAAAGGACTTCATATTGAAAGTGAAGAAGGTAAAGGTACAAAGGTATCCTTTAAAATACCGAAAGAGGAACCGAATCAACAATAAAAGATCGTTTTCCCTTCCATAGAAAAAGGAAGGGGAAACGATCTTTTAGTTTGTAAAAACTTTCTTCACTCGCTCAGAACGGATAAAGTAAATAACCCAAATGATGCTCATTGCTAAATTGAAAGTATCTAAACGAAATCCATCTACACCAACTAGATAAGATAAGTTCCATATAGCATGAATGACAAAGTAAAAAATCATTAAATATGGAGTATACTTCTTTCGTTTGATCCAAGCATAGAATGTAATAATTAATAAGGGGATATAAGCAAAGTCGGTCCAATATATAAACAGGTCAAAGCCTGCTAATGTACTTGGATTTTGAAAAGTAACCATGACAATAGATCCGAGAAAAGTTAATAATGCTGCAATAAATGGTAAAATTAAAAAACCTTGAAAATGTGCATAAGGATGACTTGGATCTATCGGCATTTTCGGAATAAGTTCTTTTTTGTTTTTATGTTTAACAGATGAATCGTTCATCATACACGCTCCTTTAATCATAGCAAGTCCACTATGTATTTTACTAAATAGTGTATGGTGTTGCAATGAACACGTATAGACAAGATAAGTTCTAATTGTGATCCGTCTACAGTATAATTTTACAAATTAAATGATTCAAACAATAAAAATGGGTCATCCATGTGAGATGGATAACCCGTTTATTTATGGATTCATTGCGACGAACCCTTCTCCAAATACGTCACGAACATCGTGAATAGCGACGAAAGCATGTTCATCTGCTGCTTGAACAATCCGTTTTAACTTCACTACTTCTTGACTACTAATAACAATGTACAAAATTTTCTTCTCTTCTTGTAAATAATATCCATGTCCAGAATAAACTGTCACACCACGATTCATCTTCTTGTTGACGTTTTGAGCAATTTCATCTGGATTACGAGAAATGATTGTAACTGCCTTCTTCGTACTAAATCCTTCAATGATAAATTGCATCACTTTCGTTGCAATATATAGCATGACGATAGTAAGGAGTAATTTTTCGATTCCGATGACGAAATAAGATGATAATACGACAAGCATATCGAAGAATAACAATCCATAACTAATGTTCCAACCGAGATATTTATTTGTAATACTTGCTAAAATTGTCGTTCCGGCTGTCGTACCCCCTACCCGAATAATAAGGCCGATACCAGCTCCAACAATTGCTCCACCAAAAATCATATTTATAATAATTTCATTTGAATCGATCGCCCAGTTTCTCGTTAAATGTAAAAACAATGAATTTAATAGTACCGCGATAATCGTATACCCAATCGTATTCCGGCTTAAAAATTTATATCCAATGATTAATAATAAACCATTTAAAATAAAGTTCATTAAACCTGGTGACCAACCATATAAGTAGAACAAGATAATGGTAATCCCAGTTACTCCGCCTTCCCCTAAATCATTTCCTAATACAAATACATTAATTCCTACAGCGAAGATAAATGATCCAAACACGATAAAAGATAAATCATAGATTCTCTTTTTCATTCATTCCACCCCTCTATTTCATTATGTCCTAATCCGATTCACTTCAGACATAGTCAACAATAACATATTGCGTACTATTTTGCTTGAGATTTGCAAAAGAAAATAATAATAATTTTTGCAAGATATTATGGGTGGAATTTTACCATTAAATGTGCGTGATTTTAATAATCTATCGAAAATATATTCCTTTAATGAAGGGGAAAGAATAGTATTCACTCATGAAAAAGTTTATTTGGAAGATCATTGAGGAAAGTATGGATGTTCAACTGACATGTGAAGGGGAGATATATACATTTTATTAATTGAAAATGATAGAGAAATAAAAATGTAGAAAAAACTTCAAATAGAAGATACTAGAAGAATAGTCATCTTGAACTTAATCTTATTTAAAAAATCGAAACCTATTTTTATACAAGGTTTCGATTTTTATATAAATATATGTACATTATACTAGTTCGTTTTTATAAAATTCTTCCCAAAAATAATTAATCGCTTCTCCCAATTGTACGGGGTCACATTTTAAATTTTTATAAGGAATATTTATTTGGCTATCCATCAATTTTTTATTCATTTGATTCATTGTTTTTTGAAAAGCATTTGTTCGGTTAATAATTAAATCTTTATCATATGTGTAGATGGATAAGAAATGTTGCCTGCTGAAAGTGGTAAACTGGATATCTTTAATTTCATTCCATTTTACTAATCCGACTTGAAGAGCAGTAGAATGATCTGTAATCCCGTTTTCATCAATAATTAATGCTGGTTTATGTTCTATCGTCTTTTTGAATATGACAAGAAAACAAGCGCCGAAAAACAATATGCTAATGAAACCAATTCCTTTTATAATGCTGGGTGAATATGTAAGTTCTAAATCTAAAAACAAAAAAATGAACCCTAAAATAATAAATATAAATGAACCTAATAAAAGTACGAGCAATTTCAATTTATTTTGATATATGATGAACGGTGACAAGGTCCGACCTCCTAAACGATTATTATCTTCCATAATATCATAAGAAATAAATTACATTCAATATCAATTTCGGCTTAATTTTGCTATTCTTAAATATGGAGAAAATTATTCGTTATGTTGGAGGCATCATATTGAAGAAGACATATTTTTATCAATTTTTAGAGCCAGTATCTGAAGAGCTCGCATACAATTTACAAGAATTAGAAGGAACAATTTTTACTGGGCCACGCAAAATGATTGCCCATAGTCGAACATTAATGGAAGTTGTTTTAGATAAAGTGTTAATCCATGAAAACTTACGTTTAAGGGCGCCAGAAAATACGCTCGTTCATAAAATAGAAAAATTAGTAAAACATGAATTAATTTCATCTACACAAAAACTAGCATTTGAAGAAATTCGCTTATTAGGAAACAAGGCTACTCATGAAATACGAGAGTTTCGTTTTTCTGAAGCATTGAAAACATGGGAAAATATTCATGTCGTCATGAAATGGTTTGTAGAGATATATGTATCCTATAAAATAGATGTACCTACATATGAAGATCCAATGATTAATCAGGAATATCCATATGAATTAGATGAAATCCACGTTCGGCTAGAAAAATTTGAGCAATTGTTGAAAAAGTCGATGGAGTTTGAACGACCGAAAGAAGAAAAAGAAAAGGTTCAAGAAACCGTGCAGAAAGTTCAAATGAAAGAAAAGTTAACGTCTCTCCATTTAGACGAGGCACCAGGGGTTACGACTGTACGAACATTAACTTTCCAAGGGGAGGAAATTCATATCCCACATTTTTTAAGAGATGCATTTCTACTACCACAACGTTTTGAAAGGTCGGAACGGTTTTTACTACGATTAAATGAGGCACAGGAAGCAAGAATTATGAGTGAGTTGCCTACCTCGTTAGATAATTTTCATGAAAGAATTGTTCGATTTAATTTGTCGCATGTAGAACAATTTGTAGAAGAATTAAAAGTTTTCATTACGGAAGAAAAAAGAAGACGACTATTGCTACAAAAACGTTCAGGTGATTTATTTTTATTTTATGAAGGGGAACAAATAGTCGTTACAGATAAATTAGGAAACATCGCAATTACGAAGGAAACCTTCCCAGGTTCTCCCAGTTTAATAGAACAGCTCCATTCGGATGGCATGCAAATAGTGAAAGATTTACCGAAGGAATTTATCATTATTGGAAAGTATAAAGGAATTGGAAAAGGTCGTGTGACAAACTTCTTTGAACAAATTAAAGCGATGCAATAAAAAACTGGAAGGCAATAATAGCTTCCAGTTTTTTCGTTCTTTGGTGGAAAAGTTTCTCCACAAGTTAGTGAAGGGAAAGAAGCGAAATTTAATATGCCGCAAATTTTTATCTCATTTATCTTGAAATAAATATTGCATAATATCTTTACGTGCAACAATTCCAATTAATTGGTCCTCATCATCTAATACAGGTAGTCGTTTTATTTTATGGTGTACGAGCAAATTCGCTGCTTTTTCAACTGTATCGTCTGGATGGATCGTAATAAGCTCCGTAGACATTATTTCATGTACGTATAACCCCATTGTTTTTTTTACATCTTCAAAAAACTTATTTGGGTTATCTAAATAAATAATCCCGCCGAGAAATTCTAAATATGCAGGAGTTTGTACATCGGTTTTTCGACGAATTAAATCTCCCTCAGTTACTATACCGACTAATTTGCCAGCATCGTTTACGACTGGTAGGCCACTTAAACGGTTCGTCGATAAAATGTGGGCACATTTTTCAATTGTTGCATCTTCTTGTACGGTTATCACCTGTTTTGTCATAATTGTTTCTACTGTCATATGTATCTCTCCTAACGAAATATTATTGTACTTCTCTTGCATTCGTTTCATTGTCTTTTGAGTAGACGACCATTCGAGGTGATGGGATTTCAATGCCATGTTCAAATAAATAAGCTTTTACATCTTTACGAATTAATCTTGCACCTTCCCATTGCATGACAGGGAAGGTTTCAGCACGAACTCGCAATACATAGTTAGATAATTCTAATGCTGTCACACCTTGAATAAAAGGTTCATCTACAAACACATCCGGATAATTTGTTTTAAACGTTGGTAAAATATGTTTGATCATGTTTTCAACTTTGACAATATTCGTTTCATAAGGAATATTAATTTCAACCATAGCATACCCATTGCTTGCAGAGTAATTTGTTACAATATTAATTTGTCCATTCGGAATCACATATGTTTGCCCGTAAAAACTTCGTAATTTTGTCGATCTAAGACCAATTACTTCGACATCTCCCTCGATTGCACCGATTTCAATATAATCACCGACCGAAAATTGGTCTTCAAAAATAATGAAAAAACCGGCAATGACATCTTTTACGAGACTTTGTGCTCCAAAACCAATTGCGACACCAGCAATTCCAGCACCTGCTAACATTGTGCGAATGGGCACATCAAATATATCTAAAATCATTAAGACGACAATAAATAATAAAACATAGGATAATATATTTTTAGATAAGTTCTTTAATGTTTGTTCTCTACGATTTGATGTAAGACGAATCGGGATAGTTTTTTTATCTTTGAAAATAATATCAATAACTCGATAACCAATATTTCTCACGATAAATGCAAATAAAATAATGGTCACAATTCTTAATAAAGTTGTGCCAATCCAAATCCATAACTCCTCGCCAACAATATACGAGTATAAATTTTGCCAAACAGATTCCATAAGCTTAATCATTTCCTTTAATATTTATTATTTATATAATTCCCTAAACATATACACTTAAAACGTGGCTGGATGGAATACAATAAATAGTTTGTCATCTTTCATACTTGCGTTCGTTTATATTGCAAAGACCGCAATTTTTTCTAGATTTTTTGTGTGTTTTAAATATTGCGGTGAAATAAATCGGTTTAATATATTTGTTAATTTTACATTTGCACCATAATAATATGCTTGCACGATTAATTTAGAACAATAGTTTTTCTCTCTATTTTTAATATTTGAATTTAAAATCCAATAATCTTTCACATTACCTAAGTTTTCCGTCACCCATTTAGCGGCAGCCTGTGCACCAGATGGCGCTCGTAATAATGTGATTTTATCGCCTTTTCGATGTCGATTCCACATTTGATTGATCGTTAATGAATGTCCAGAAGGTTTTCCTGGAATGGATTCTTTTACAAGATAATCTGAACCAATCATTACTGTATGACCGACATAATAGGTTGAGCGGCCAATCGTTGAATATAAAATATCCCCTTGCTTCACTTCAATATTGCTATTAGGATAATATAATGTCATGTTCGTAAACTCCCTTAAATTCCGTCTTGTTTCTATCTTTTATTATATCAACCTTATTTAAAAAGAGAATGAAAGTGTTTGTTTGTATTTTTAATTAACATAATCGTGACTTTTGGATAGAAAAGTGATTAAATATGAAGTATATAAAGATAGTGGATTATAGACTTAATTTTTTGTTTTTGATGTCCTACATACTCCATGCATACATGTTATTGTTCTAAGTTATTTTAAATGCGAATATAAAAACATTATCCAAAGCTTTTATATTGACGAAGAATAGATGAATAATGAAGGTGATAATGATGAGTAATATTGATAAAATGATAACCCAATATAATACACGTAAAAATATGTATGAACAATATACTACCTATTTAGAATCGCTTTTAACTGCATTAATTGAAGAAAGTGACATTCATTATCATACGATTAGTGGGCGTACAAAATCAGAAAGAAGTTTATATGAAAAACTTAAAAAAGGTACTCATAAATATAAAACATTAGACGATATAACAGATATTGTCGGGGTGAGAATCGTTACTCACTTTGCTAGTGATGTGAGTGAGATAGCTGAATTAATTGAACGAGAGTTTCAGATTGACCGTGAAAATAGTGTAGATAAACGGAAGCAGATGGAAGTAAATCAGTTTGGATATATGTCGCTCCATTATGTGGCAGAATTGGATCCCAAAGGTTTAGATAGCGATGAATATGATGATGTAACAGGTGTAAAAGCAGAAATTCAAATTTGTTCCATATTACAACACGCATGGGCGGAAATAGAGCATGACTTCGGATATAAGGTGGAGAAACAAGTACCATGGGAAGTAAGAAGGGCGTTTTCGCGTATTGCTAGTTTGCTCGAAACTGCTGATTTAGAGTTTGATCGTATAAGAAATCGGATGAAAGAAGATGTAAAAAACGAAGATGAATAAAGGTTAAGACAGATGCAGATGGCATCATGGTCTTAACCTTTTCTTATTGTATGTACTTATTTGTCAAGATGGTCTAATTTTTCATTAATTTTATTCAATGATTCATGCATTTTGAAAAAGATAATTAATAGTTCACAGTACACACGAGTAAGTAAAGCACCGATAACGATAGTTGCAAGACCACCGATAAATACGATAAATCCTTCGCCACCTGCACCATATCCACTAAACATAATTGCTAAACCAGAGAAAATTGAAATAAGACCAAAAATTGCTGAGGCGATTAATCCAATCCAAAAAATAACTTTAATAATAACTGGAGTAATCATACTATCGAAGCTAACGAATTTTTTAATGTCCATGATTTTCCCTCCCTTCTTAACAGTAAATCTTAACAACATCAAAACGGAACGTCAACCTATTTTTGGGAAGATAGGAAGAAGTTCCCGTCTCCAAATGAACGATAGGATACCGTAGGAAATAGTTTCATTATTCGTTATAATAAAATGTAGGGTAGAAAGTCGAGGTGGAGGATCATACGTTTAGCAAACAATATATTAAATCATAAAAAATTAATTGTTATTATTTTTTTCATATTAATGGTTATTAGTGCCATTGCTCAGTTCTTCGTCTCGGTAAATTATAATATGACAGATTATTTGCCAGAAGACGCACCTTCCACTGAAGCATTGCAAGTAATGGAAGATGAATTTGCAACTTCAATGACGAATGCGTATGTTATGGTCGAAGATGTGACCTTAATGGAAGCATTAGAAGTGAAAGAGGAGTTAATCGCTATAGATGGTATTTCAGATGTGCTTTGGTTAGATGATGTGACAGATATAAAAGTGCCACTGGAATACTTAGATGAAGAAATGGTGGAGACATATTATAAAGATGGGGCAGCCCTATTTGCATTTACTGTTCGAAGTGGGGATGAGGTTGCTGTAACAGATGAAGTATACGAAGTTATTGGTGAAGATGGTGCGTTAACAGGAGAAGCATTATCTACCGCGACACAGCAAAAAATGGCTTTTTCTGAAACGATGTATGCAGCAGGATTACTCGTACCTATCATCATTATTATTTTAATTATGTCGACAAATTCATGGGTTGAACCGTTATTTTTCTTAACAGCGATTGGAGTATCTGTATTAATTAATTTAGGTACGAATATCTTTTTAGGAGAAATATCGTTCGTTACACAGTCTGTCGCACCAATTTTGCAATTAGCAGTGTCACTCGATTATGCCATATTTTTATTACATAGTTTTAGTGATTATCGAAGAGATATGGAAGATCCGAAAGAAGCGATGCGATTAGCAATGAAGCGGTCGTTTCCAGCAATTATTGCAAGTGCCTCAACGACATTTTTCGGATTTATTGCACTATCATTTATGAATTTTGAAATTGGTTCTGATTTAGGGCTCAATTTAGTAAAAGGTATTTTATTAAGTTTTATAAGTGTGATGGTGTTTTTACCTGCACTTACTTTAATGTTCTATCATTGGATTGATAAAACGAAACACCGTCCATTTATTCCAGACTTTTCAAAAATTGGCCCCTTTGTGATGCGTGTAAAAGTACCAGTACTCATTCTCATACTCGTATTACTCGTGCCGACTTTTTTAGCACAAAGTAAAACGGAATTTATTTATGGCGTCGGAGAACAAGAAGAAGGAACACGAGAAAGTGTGGACGCTGAAAAAGTAGAAGCGATATTTGGAAAAAATACAGAGATTGTTATTCTCGTGCCGAAAGGGGATATCGCAAAGGAAAAAGCATTAGTTAAGTCACTTTCAAAAATTCCTAAAGTGACTAGCACTGTTTCGTATGTCAATATTGTCAGTGCTGTTATTCCGCCGGAGTTTTTAGAGGAAGAAGAATTAGAAAACTTCTATAGTGAAAATTATAGTCGTATTATTTTACATACGAATTCAGAGGAAGAAGGAGATAATGCATTTCAACTTATTGAAGACGTACAGGAAAAGGTAGAAAATTATTATGGGGATAATTTTTATATGTTAGGTGAAAGTGTAACATTATTTGATATGAAAAACGTCGTTCAAAAAGATAATAAACTCGTTAATATTTTAACGGTTGTAACGATTGCGTTTGTCTTGCTCATTACGTTTAAGTCGCTATCATTACCTGTCGTTTTATTATTAACGATTCAAGCATCTGTTTGGATCAATTTATCTGTGCCATATTTAACGAACTCTGCACTCGTGTTTATAGGATATTTAATCGTCAGTACAGTACAACTTGCGGCGACAGTTGACTACGCAATTTTATTAACAGTGGAGTATCGAGAAAATCGCCAACATATGCATGCAGTAAAAGCTGTGAAGAAAACAATAAACGAAAAAACGTTCGCAATCATTATATCTGCATCTATTTTATCAAGTGTTGGATTCATATTATGGTTGACATCGTCAAATCCAATTGTTTCATCGATTGGTTTATTATTAGGTCGTGGAGCATTGTTGGCATTTTTAATGGTATTATTTTTCTTACCAGCTATTTTAGTTATGTTTGATTCAGTCATTAAACGAACGACATGGAAAGCGAACTTTTATGAAACGAAGAAGGGGGAACAGGAAGATGTATAAAAAATGGATAGTTGTTTTAAGTGTAACTGTCATCTTTTTGCTAGCCCCATTTCATGCGATTGCAAAAGAAACATCGTTACCGAAAGATGAAGTTGTTTATGCGGTTTTACATGAAGATGGTCATTATGAGCAATTATATGTTGTGAATAAGTTTCAACTAAATAATGATGGAACATTTACAGATCATGGTGCATATGAATCCGTCAAAAATTTAACTAATTTAGAAGAGATAAACGTAGAAGATGAACTAGTAACGTTTACAGGGGCTGAAGGTGTTTTTCATTATGAGGGATTGTTGCAAGATGTCGCATTGCCATGGGAATTTCAAGTAACTTATTATCTAGATGGCGAAAAAGTGGAACCGACTCAATTAGCTGGAAAAGATGGACACGTAAAAATGACACTAACGTCCAAGCGTGATAAAGCTGGAGAGGAAACATTTTTTAATCATTATATATTACAAATTGGTGCCAATTTTTCCATGGAGAAAACGGACGATTTAAAAGCAAAAAAAGGAATGATTGCTAATGCTGGTGACGAATATCAGGTAACATTTACAGTCATGCCAGAGGAAGAAGCAGAACTAATCGTGGAAGCAGACGTAACGGATTTCCAATTTGGAGGATTTGAAATAAATGCAGTCCCTTCTTTCATCGATATAGAGGAGCCTGATGTGGATGAAATGGCAGGGGATATGAATACATTACAAAGAGCAATTCGTGAAATTAATAATGGAGTACTTCAATTACGAAACGGGTTAAGTGAGTTCCGAGGTGGAGCGAATGAATTATATAATGGTTCAGCTTCATATAAGGAAGGAATAGACATATTAGCAAATGAAGTAAGTGGGGCTACTGCACAATTAGACGAGGCTTTTAGTCAAGTAGATGAAGCTTTCAAAAATTTTGATGGGATGTCTAAGGAAGAAGTGGACACCATTATGTCGATGTTAGAAAATGTACCGCAAGGATTTGAAGAAATACAAAAAGAGTTACAAGCAATTAAAGATGATTTTATGAAAGCGAATGACGCATTAAATGATGCAGTCGAGAAGTTACCAAATGATACGTTGACAAAGGAACAAATCGAAGCTGTAAAAAATAGTGACTTAGATGACGGGACAATAAATGTTTTACTTCAATCATATGAGGCGACAAAGCAAATTAAAGAGGCTTATGATGAAGTGGAAGCGTACAACGATCAAGTTGTCGAATTGTTTGATACATTACTTACACAGATCGATGCGATAATGGATGCTGTAGCCAATTTAGATGATGTAATGGGAAATCTTACAGATGTATCAGACGTCATAACAGACCTTTCTTCGATAACCGAGCAATATGAACAATTTCGTGATGGTATTGCAGAAATGACAAATGGAATTAGTACGTTAGCTACCACATATGGAGACATTCATGCAGGAATAGGGGAGCTTGCATCGGGTTCTAAAGAATTGGAAAATGGTGCCGCAACATTGTATGATGGTACGAGCGAATTAAAAAAAGGAACAGATCAATTGCCAGATAAATTAAAAGAAGA
>DXHX01000075.1 GCA_019113205.1 Candidatus Pseudogracilibacillus intestinigallinarum
AACGCAGTAGCACGGCCAATCCCTTTTCCGGCACCAGTAATAATCGCTACTTTATTTTGTAATGACATATCATCTACTCCTATCTAAACATACTTAACATCCATTATAGTAAATACATACAAACAACAAAAGAAAATCCTCCCTCACATGATCGTGAGAAAGGACTTTTTATTATACGACAATATTAGATTCATATATATCCTTATATTGTATAATATGGGACTCGGCACGATTCACACGTCTCATTCCACTATCTCCAAATTGCTCCCCTTTTGCTTCTTTATAGAAATACCAAAGGCTCCAATAATAATCGAGGAATATTTTCAATAAATGAAGTCGTTGTAACTCTTCTTCATTCGGAGAACGTCCGAAATAATAGGATAGGAAAAACATCTCTTCTTCTTCATCCAATAATAATGATAAAGATAAAGTA
Organism: Candidatus Pseudogracilibacillus intestinigallinarum; assembly: GCA_019113205.1. Taxonomy (GTDB): domain Bacteria; phylum Bacillota; class Bacilli; order Bacillales; family Amphibacillaceae; genus Pseudogracilibacillus; species Pseudogracilibacillus intestinigallinarum. The sequence goes on from DXHX01000075.1 coordinate 434, forward strand.
GCAATGTCCCATAATGGATCACATAATCCACTATATTCCCAATCAATTAGGAATAGATGGTCCTCTTTATCCTTTAATATATTGACAAAAACTGCATCCATATGACACGGTACTTCTTTCACTTGGAAGGATTGATATACATTTTTTAACTCGTGTATATCTTGTCGAAGTGAAGCGATTTGATCTAGTTTCATTTCGTTTTCATTCTTTACGAGGCTTTCATAATGGTCGATCCTCTTAAAAAGATCAAATCGATTCATTGTTGGCGCCTCTGCATGGTGAAGACATTGGAATAAATGAATGACATCTTGCATCAATCCTTTTTCACGTGCCATTTTTGGTGTTAAAGCTTCTGCCCCATCAATTGCGCGTGTTATCTTTACACCTGTTTCATCATCGTAATATACGAGTGGTGGATTAATGCCTAACTCCGTCCCAAATAATAAATTTTGTTTTTCTGCACAACGGTCCAAAAGTTCCTCTGTTCCTTTACCAGGAATACGTACGACAAATCGCTCCTCTTCAATGGTTACAAAATAACTATCGTTCGTCTCTCCGCCTGGTGTTCTTTCTATATATTGGACCATTTCTTTTGATACACCTAGTGTATCTTGCATAATGCCATAAATCAGCTCCTTGTTATTTTTCATTGCACACAACCTCCTATAATCGATTTTAAAGGTACGAACAAATATGATGGCGCTTACATTATTAAATAAGTTTTAAAACGCCATATATATATTATACAATATATGCACGAAATTTTCCGTTATCTTGTTTGAATACTTTTCTAGTTGACCTTTACGTTACGTCATACATTACGATCATAATTAGGAGGTGAGTTCCATCGAATATAAAGTACAAGAAGTAGCAAAAATGGCCGGGGTCAGTGTACGAACATTACATCATTATGATGCAATTGGTTTGTTAAAACCTGCGTCATATTCAGATGCAGGTTATCGACTGTACACAGAGGACGATATTGCTACATTACAACAAATTATCTTTTTCAAGACACTTCACTTTTCCTTAAAGGAAATTAAAAATATTATTTATGATCCTACCTTTGACAAAGTGGAGGCACTACAATTACAAAAGAAAATGTTGCTTGAAAAGAGCACCCATATTAACCAAATGATCCATACGATTGAACAAACAATTTTATATGAAAAAGGAGAAATTAATATGACGAACGAACAAAAGTTTTCAGGATTTCAATTTAGTGAAAATAAGTATGAACAAGAAGCGAGAGAACGGTGGGGAAACGATACTGTTAACAGAGCAAACGAAACGATCCGACAACATGACCCAAATGTATTAAATGAAAAAATGAACACCATTTATAAAGAGCTTGCTACTGTTCGGCATTTATCCCCTCAATCAAATGAAGCACAATTAGCCATTGCTTCGTGGTACCATTTTTTAAATAAATATACGGGACACCACTATACATTAGAGGCTTTTCAAGAACTGGGTCAAATGTATGTAGCCGACGATCGTTTCACAAAAAATATCGATCAGTTCGGGGAAGGTTTAGCACAATTTATGTATGAGGCAATGCAAATATATGCAGAGAAACAACAAGAAAATGAATGATTATAGAAATATCATCTACTCTAGATAAATAAATAGCACGATTATGCATTTCGGACAAAATGGGATGAAATGAAAATCGGTCATTTTATCTCTTCATGATAAACATGACCGATTTTTATGTTAACATTCCATGTATTTTCTTCACTTTATGACGTTTTCCATCATATTGTCTAGCTTTTTGTATGAAATAGATACATTTCGTTTCTTTACATATCGCCCATCATACTAGCCGCTTCTAAAAATTCGGGATTAAATATAAATGCATAAAACTCGTCAACAGAGTCATATCCAAAATCATCTAAGAATCGTTGTTCTATCTCGTTTGTCACACGTGTATAATGATGATCAAACATTCTAATATTATTTTCGTCAGTTACCGTAATTACAAACTCTCCATCATTCATCAATACTTGATGTTGTTCCATATTTGCTTTTCGTTCATAAATTTCTAAATGAAAGATATTATCTGACTCCATCGTCACACACGACACTGCTTCTACATTTATTTTACATATATCTACACCAGATAAATAATCTTCTTTCACTGTGTCATCAACCCAAATTCCTTCCACATTCTTCATATATGTTTCTTGTTCCTGCTTTATTTTCTCTTCTTCTTGCAAATTTTTTAATTTTGTTTGTAACTCTTTTAAAATCGCTTCTCTTTCCTTTAAACTATCATGTGTTAAATCTTTTTCTAACCCTTCTTCCACTGCTTTTAACCCTGCATCATATGCTTTATCTTGCTCATGCGCAGCAACTTCATCGATTATTTTATCGATCTCCTTACGCTTTTTTTCATTTTTCTTAATTTGTTTTTCTAAGGTTGTTAATGTGGTATGCAATTCTTTTACGTACGGATGGGTGAGATCTTTTTCTAACATCTTTTCAATAGTATCTAAACTTTCCTTATACATTCCATCGTTATGTAATGTTTCAACTTCCTCAATCTTCTCTGTTACCTCTTCGTATGTCGATGTTATGTTTTCTATCTCCTCTAACTTCGCTTCCGCTTCCTTTATCAACTCATCTGATGCATGAGAAGTAGCTATTACTTCATCAAAAGCTTCTTCAGCCTTTATCATTTCCCCTTCGTCCATGGCTGAAATTCCATCTAACATTTCCTCTATTTGATTCATATACATTTCGGCTTCTTCATCCGCATTTTTTTCAAGCAAAGCTTCTTCAAAATAAGTGTGAGCTGTTTCATAATCTAACGTACTTAGTGCTTCTTTTCCATTTTCCATTGCTTCTTTATATGCTTGATTACATGCTGTTAAAAGGATAACGAGAAAGCACAAAATTATAGTAGTATACATTCGTTTTTTCAAAAAAACCCCTCCAGCCTTCATAAAATGACGACAGTGACAATTTTTACCATTTTTTTCATCATATCATAAAGTAGGAAGGGCTTCTATTTTGTTAAAAATAGTTCTCCGCCGAAAAAATTGTTCAAGTTACCTCGATCTTACAAAAATCCCCTAGCTTTTCAATTGTTTTTTCGTGTCTCATACTAATCTAGTCTTCTCTTATTGCATAACTAAACCACCATCGACTATTAAGTTTTGTCCTGTCACCGCATCTGCCCATGGTGATGCAAAAAACAGTACTGTTTTCGCTACGTCTTCTGGTGTTGTTACTTTTTGGAGTGGCGTACTTTCTTCAATTACATCAAAAACAACGTCCGGTGTCGCTTTACTTGCATCTGTTGTTCGCAGTAAACCACCTGATACCATATTCACTGAAATGCCATTTGTACCTAACTCCTTCGCCAAAGAACGCGTCATTCCAATTAATGCAGATTTTGCCGTATTATAATCATGATATGGAACAACAGGGTTTTGTACTAAGTTCGTTCCGATACTAATAATTCGACCGAAGTTTTGTGCTACCATATCCTCTCTACCAGCTTGCATCGTATGTAAAACTGCCTGTACACTACCTTGCAATTGTGTATGGTAATCTTCCCAGCCGATAGTATCTAACTTTTTACGGTCATCGCCATTGAATGAAAAATCGATTAAAGCATTGTTGACTATCGTCGTAATTGGTTTGTTAAAATATTCCTTCGCCCGTGCAAACATCGTTTCAACACTTTTCGCATCCCGTACATCTGCTTGAATAGCGATCGCACGATTTGCTCCTAAACTTTCTGCAATACTTTCCGCTCTTTCCTTACTTGAAAAATAATTAATGACGACTTTTGCACCTTCTTCTACAAATTGACGAACGATTGCCTCCCCTAATCCACGACTTCCACCTGTAACTAACACAACTTGTTCTTTTAATTCCATGGTGATCCCTCCTAATATTTTATTCCATATAAAAAGACCACTTTACGTAGAAAGTGGTCTTTACATACTTATATTGTAAAAAACATTTCCACTTCCTTACGACAGTATTAACTGCTTCAAGTTCAAAGGGTCAGAGTACACTCTTCTCAGCATAAAGCTCCCCTAGTGATTTTTTTATATGCAATTTACTTGTATTGTATCATATCGGCTAAACTTCTCAAGTAAACGCTTTACGTTTATGAATCAAGCGCGATACGAATATGTGCTAAATGGTGTTCCTCATGCCAATTTAGCTTTTTTAACTTCGTTGCAACAGTTACCTCTCCACTACCCTGAAGAGTAAATGTTCGTAAAAGGTCTTCATCCGTTAACGTTTTTCCTAAAGCGACAATTCGCTCATTGATCCCTTCAAGCATTTTTATGGAACATTCAACAGGTAACTGATTATCTGCATGTTCTATCCATTTATCTTGATCAAATGGAGGGATAATAGGATTATTAGCTGTTAATGCCATTTTTAAACGTTGGTACATATTTAATTGCGAATCTGCAATATGATGTACTAACTCTCTTACATTCCAACTATCAATACGATATTTTTTTCCTAACTGCTCCTCACTCAACCCGTCTACCGTTTCACGCAGTCGGTCTGTATACGTTGCAATTTCACTTAACCAATTTGCTACATCATCCATTGTTGCATTGTTTGGTACTTCAAGTTGCCCTATCGGAAATGTCACATCCATGTTACTATCCCCTTTCGTATACTTTGTATAGATTTATTTTACCATAAGAAATCGCTTTGTTTTGCCTATAAAGATAGATGTTACCTATTTAGAGCCTGAACTAATGCTATGAATAGGTAACATCCCCTACATAAAAGCGTTTGAACTAGTCCTTACTTTTCGGTAAAGTGATCGTAAACACCGTTCCTTTTCCTTTAATACTTTGCACATCAATTGTTCCATCATGTAATGTAACAAGTTGTTTAACAATAGATAATCCTAATCCAAACTCACCATATGGATTTGTTGTTCTAGAAATATCTGCTTTATAGAAACGTTCCCAAATATGTTCCACTTCTTTCGTATCCATGCCAATACCAGTATCTTTTAAAACGAGTACCGCACTTGCTGCTTCCTCATATGCTTGTAATGTAATGACGCCATTTTCTGTAAACTGCATACTGTTTTTAACGATATTCATCACAATTTGTAATAAACGATCCATATCCGCTTCGACATACATGTCACTTGGAACATCTATCATGATGTCATTTCCTTTTTTCTTTGCAAGGTCATACAATTGTTCTTTTACAATACTATACAATTCCTCTACTCGTACTTTTTCTATTTGAAGTTGGATTTGATTAGAGCGAATTTTTTCGTAATCTAAATTTTCATTCACTAATCGTATAAGACGTTTCGCCTCTTGCTCAGCGAGATGTAATGCGCGTCCTTGTTCAGAAGCTGGAATCATATTGTTTTCCAATCCTTCAATCATCCCACGAATTGTTGTTAATGGTGTTTTTAACTCATGAGATACATCTGCCATAAATTGCCGTCTCCGATTTTCTAACCGTTCAATTTCATTTGCGGATTGTTCCAATTGATCCACCATATGCTGGAAATCTACCGCTAATTCACCAATTTCATCGACTGTAGAGGTCGGTAACGTAATTGAATAATCCTCTTTTGCAACAGCAGATGTCGCTCGTTTCAACACATTAATACGTCTTACATGGAATCTAGCTAAAAATGCACTTAATAATAAAGCTGTTGCAACGGCAATATAGACACTTTTCCATAATGATGCATTCATTGCATCTATCGCATTACTTAACCCACTTATTGGAGCAGCAAGTAAAATACCTCCGACAAATCTTTCTCCTTGAAAATAAGGCAATATGACATAGGTTGCCCCTTCTTTGAACTGTTCATAGTCCTTTTTCACAACAACTTTATTCCCTTTTGTCACTTCATTCCAATCGGCATCATCCAAATGAATGTCCGGTATTTTTCCGTCCGATGCATATATAATTTCAGATTGCTCATTAAATAAACTAAAATGAATCGGGCGATTTTTTAACACATTTCCATATTCCTGTAATAATTGTTGTGCAGGTTTTTCCGATGCCGTTAAATTCGTCAAAATTGTTTCCCCATATGTCATTAATTCTTCTGTTTTATTTTCATACATATATTGCTCGACAAACTGTGTAAACAGCAAAGCAACGATAAGGAATGCGACAATAATGACACTAATATGACTTAATAACTGTTGATAAAAATATTTAAACTTCATTTGTTTTGTTCCTTTAAAGGAAGTGGAACAAATTTATACCCGACACCCCACACCGTTTGTAAACATTCACTAGCTGTTTCACCTAATTTTGTACGTAATCTTTTCATATGTACATCCACTGTCCGGTCATCTCCAAAGAAATCGTATCCCCACACATGTTCTAATAATTGTTCACGCGTGAATACTTGTTTCTCATGTTCCATTAAAAACGAAAGTAATTCAAACTCTTTCGGCGTAAAGTCTAAAATATTTTTTCCGTTAGCAAACACTTCCCTCGTTTCCTTATTTATCCTAATCATCTGTGCGTCTGTAGAAGTACTCTCTCCACTTGCATGATGACTACGACGTATGACAGCTTTAATCCTAGCCATTAATGTTAAAGGACTAAATGGTTTTGTCACATAATCATCTGCACCAAGTTCTAATCCAAGAACTTGATCTGATTCCGCATCTTTTGCAGTAAGCATAATGATTGGGGTTGTGATGTTATGACTACGTAAATTTTTGCATATAGTAATGCCATCCATGTTCGGTAACATCCAATCTAATATGATACAGTCCCAAGCTTCGTGTAATGCGAGTTCATATCCTTCTTGACCGTCTGTTACATACTTTCCTGTAAAACCTTCTTTCATAAAAAACATTTCGATCATAGAAAGGACACTTTCATTATCTTCAATGACGAGTATTTTCATCTGTTCACACCCTATCTATTCCTTGCATTTCCTCTATTATATCGAAAAAATTTTATTTCATAAATAACAAAAGAGTTTGAGATATAAGTTAGGAAGAAATGATTGTCCGAATGGTCGTTTAATAGTGCCTTTGCGTCATAGACGGCTCTTTTGCATTAGAGTGAAATTTGTTAAAAACTTTTTCGCTCCATGTAATTTCCATCCATCCTTCAACCTAACTACTTTTAATATCTCAAACTCTTGATTAAATGTAATACTTATATATTTCCCTAAAATAAATGAACCATTTTATTCTAATGTGTTACTGGATAGGGTTACATCGACGTTCATTTTTTCTTTGCCTCGATATATTTCTAATGTTACTTTATCGCCAACTTTTAATTGTTTATATAGTGCACTACGAAGATCTTCTGTAGTTTGCACTTGCTCTCCATCCATTTTCACAATAATATCGCCCGGTTTCATGCCTGCTTTTCCTGCTGGAGAATTTGCATCAACGTCTGCAACTGCAACCCCTTCAGTTACATCTTTCGGTAATTCTCCTAAATATGAACGCGGTATTTTATCCACATCTGTCATTGAAATACCAAGATAAGGTCTTGCAACCGAACCATTTTTCATCATTTCCTCTACAAGTGGTAGGACATCATTACTTGGAATCGCAAACCCTAAACCTTCCACACCACCTGCAGCAATTTTTAAACTGTTAATGCCAATTACTTCCCCATTCATATTTATGAGTGGTCCACCACTGTTTCCAGGATTAATCGCAGCATCTGTTTGAATGACTTGTAAATCCCACTGTCCTGCTGAAGTCTTTGTTTCTATTGTTCGGTCTACAGCACTTATAATACCTTGTGTGACAGAACGAGAGAATTCTACTCCTAAAGGATTTCCGATAGCGACGACTTGGTCTCCTGCTCGTAATTCGTCTGAATCACCAAACTCTAAGACGCTTTCGACATGTTCATTGCTAATACGAAGAACAGCTAAATCACTTAATGCATCCGATCCAATTAATGTCGCTTCCACTGTTTCTCCGTTCGCCAAGGATACTTCTAATCGATCTGCACCTTCCACAACATGATTATTTGTCACTACATATGCATCATCATCCTCTTGTTTAATAATGACGCCAGAACCCGATCCACCTTGCACATCCCCACCATTTGAAGGGACAAATGGGTTTTGTTCTCCTTGTTTGTAATTACTAATTCCGACAATCGCTTTAGAAGTCTCCTCCACCATATCAGCTAAGGAATCAGTTGATACTTCTTTTGCCGCTGATTTCACATTAGGCACTTCTTCTGTTTGTTCTGTTTGTTTTGTTTGTTCTCCTTCACCTTTCTCTATTTGTGGCGATACTAACTGTTCCCCAAGCGGAGTATAAAAAATAGCTCCGAACGTTAAAACAGAACCGATCACTCCTGATAATACAGTCTGTCCCCAATTTTTTCGTTCCTTTTTTTGCGGTTGTATTTGTTGTTGTTCTTTTTTATCTTGATCATCATATTTAAAATGTTCATCCATCTTGCTTCACCCTTCATTTTCTTTTATCTTTACTATGTTCAATATAACAAGCAAATATGAATAAATTATTACCAAAATATAAAGAATAGATGAAGATGAAGAACTTGGCATAACAAAAGGCTTAGACAAGTAGCGTCATCATGACACTTATCTAAGCCTTTAAACATTATTCTCTTATAATCGTTTTCCATTGCCTGAAAACTCACGTACTTCGTCTTCCTTATTCAGAGGATCAATTGTATGTTTGTACGAATATCCTTTTGAAATCGTCACTAATGTTAATACTAATGTTAACACAGTTAACACTAAACCAACGACAATCGACGTCACAACCATATGTAATCTCCCCTTTCTATATATATTTCATATGCATACTTCATTACTTTTTCTTTTTATTACCTTCATTATAACATGAGTTAGTCATTTTCTTTAAGGATATTTTGTGTCTTTATTAAAACGTGCGCCAATCCCTGTTGCTTTATCAAAATAAAATTGCCTCGTACGTGGGCGAAATAACACATAAATAATATGAATACATAATACTGCCACTATGAGAATCCATAAACCTAGCACGATAACTTGCATCCATACTTTAAATACATAAAAGTCTGATTCCATATCTAATTGAGCATATCGTGTAACAACTAAAAATGTATTTCCTAAAATCCATGGTGTGATTAATCCTATCCAACGTTTAAGAAGTGCTCGTCTAAAAGAATACCCTGCTTCTTCTTGCACTAAAGTAAACCGTAAAACAATTGTTCCAATCGTTTTTCCACCTGTTAACAATGGCATCACAAATTGCAATATAAATAATCCAAGTAACTTACTAAAAAACTCGATTGGCCCATGATCGATTTGAAAGATTAACGAGAAAATAAGCCAAACAAATGCGACAACATAATAATCGATTACAATAGCTAATAATTTGGGCATCGCTGAAACCGTACCTGCTCGAAATACCTTTTCCGCCTTTACCAAAGGTTGATCCTTCGATGGAAAAAGCGCTAAAATAAGTGGCGCGATTTTAAACCCAATTACAGCACCTAATGTGTTTAAAATTAGATCATCTACATCAAATAAGCGGTATGGGCAATTATAAATGCCATATAATCCTGTAATTTGTGTTATTTCAAAAAACAAAGAGACGGAAAATCCTATTAGGACCATCCGTTTCAAAGTCATCGTCTTCGAAAAAAAGTATTTCACGTATACCCCTAATGGCAGTAAAATAAATACATTAAATAAGGACGGCAAAAATGCACTATGGCGGACAATATTTATATATGAAGCTGGTTGTAACCAATTAATATTTCCAGATGAAAAAATTTCATACACAAAATAAAACGGTATCAATTGAAAATACTTCGTATCTGCACTTTGCATTGCACACGTATCACGTACATCAGGTAGTGGTAAAATGACTAAAAAATATGCCGAAAGCGCGTAAAATATAAACGTTAAAATAATAAACGTCGACCAAAAGCTAAAATATCCATATTTTCGATACGTATATATTAACCATGGAATTGCAGTATGGACAGCGATTAAAAATAATATAAGTACTGCAATTAAAATCGGAAAAGAGTATACCCCCATTCTCTTACCACCTCCGTTATTACCACTACATACACTTTGTATATTACCGTTTATTTCTACTATTGAAAAGTATTTTAAAAAACCTAGAAAGATGAGTGATAGACCATTCTCCTTCTAGGTACGTTTTCTACTTATTTATCCATGGAACGATGTACATCTTTTTCGTCGATGACATAATATTCAAATTCCGTTCCGTCTCCATCAATTTGGACATACATTTTATCATCTAATATATAAAATTCACGAATAAACATGTCTGGAAATTGAATAAATTGCTCCATCTCCCCAGTTTGTGCATTAATTTGCAGTAAATTTTGCTTGCTAGGTTCCTGTGGTGCATGATCAATGAAATAAACAGAATCCCCATACGTATAGTAAATAGGATCGCCTGATACACTAGCTTCGATACGATAAAGCTCTTCTGTTAACTCTCCATCTAATGCGACGATTGTTTCTTCCATTGGATCATAATAAAATACGACATCATTGGCGACATATAGTCCTCCGTTTGCATTATTCACAAAATAAGATGCTTTCTCTTCCAATGTCGTGCCATCCAACAGTATAAAATTGTAGCCATATTGATTTTCGACCGGGTCAACAATCGCATATAATTCATCTGTACCATCTCTACTAAAAATTTCCGTTGTTCCTTCAAATTCCTTCTCCGCCAATTGTTCTCCTGTTTCACTATCAAATGTCGTTACTATATTATCTAATTCCGTTGCAGCAACATTTTCCATTAATGCGGTAGCGATATAGTCGCCTCCATCTATTAATTGCTCGGTATTATCTGTCTCTTCATTTGTCACTTGCACACCTATGTTTGTAAGACCAATCCGATATGGTTCATTATATTGCACATAATTCTCATATCCAACTTCATCATCGAATTCAATTTTTTCTACAATATCTCCTGTTTTCACATCGCCTTTTAGATTACTAAAGCCGCGATAATGAAGTACTCCATCTTTTAGAGAAAACATTTGTGAAAATGAGTCCCAATTTCTAGCTTCCCAAACCACCTTTTTTGTATCCACGTCATACCGATAAGTACGGTTTAACTTAATCGACACGACCTCTCCGTCTCCATATACGATAGCTTGACCAGCTATTTCTTCATCGTCTATTTTTATCATCCGTGTATCATCTAATTCATCTACTAATGTCGGTTCCTCATCGACTTCAGAAAAAACAACTTCTGCCATCGGATATGGTTCATTTTCCTCTTCGTTATTTTCCCCGTCATTGTCATCTAACTCTTCATTATCATTCAAATTTTCCGATGTATTTATATCATCGTTTTGATCATTATGTAATGTTTCCTCATTATTTGAACTACAACCTACTAAAAATAATACTGCCATCATCACACTTATAACTAATTTACGCATCATCCCGCTCCTTTTTCAGTACTTTTCTATGTAATGATATAACTATAACGTATCTACATTTTCAGAACAACATGAAAAATGGACTGTTTTCACGAATTACAGCCATCTTTTCTCCTATTTTAGATACTCTTTACTTCTCCACCCTTTTATGAAAAGATAGAAGGAATAATCCCATTAGTGAAGCAATCATGATTACATATTTCGTCTAAAAAACATCCTTTTGTTGCCTCTACGCTATTAAAAAATATCATCTTTCCATCTAAAGAGGTGTATATATATGAAAAAACTAACAATATGTCTATCCATATTCTCTTTCCTATTTTTACTAACAAGTTGTTCGAACACTTATACATACAAGGAAGACGGTCCATTTATCACTGCATACATGGCGCCAGTTGGTCCCGGAATACCGGAAGATTTAGTAACGGAACATATTACAATTTACCAAAATGGTACGTTCATTTTATCTGACGGTAATCATGATAAGGGGAAAGATAAACCGATCGTACAACTTACATTAACCGAAGATGAAATAAACGAAATTCAATCACATATTTATGAAAGCCGTTTTAAAAAATTACCTGAAGATGTCACTGCACCATCTGAAGACGGTGCAAAATATGGAATAGAAGTACATTTTGAAAAAAACTCCAAATTAGTAGCTGGTTGGAATCCAAGCAATGAAGCATTTAACGAGCTTCATGACTATTTATTTCACTTTATCGAAGAAGAAACATTGCAAACTTGGCGGGAAGAAATGAAAGAATATAAGAGAGGAATGGATTAAATTAAAAAATGAAGCCATATAAAGGCTGTTTCATACCTTATATGGCTTCGTTTCTTCCTTCCATTATTCCTTTTTAGGAATACGTCTTTGAAAATATAAAAAAATCGGAAACGGAATAACAATCCATCCGAAACTTTTTATCAGCGTATTTATAGCGCGCGCTTTCGCTTGTTCGGCATCACTTTTTACCATTTCTTCATAACTTTTACGTAAATCCTCTTCTGACTTTTTTTCCTCTTTTGACGCATCATAATCTGCACTCCATTGGCGATAGTCCTCAAATGATTGATGGTATGGTGCTGGAGAAACTATATCAGCTAAAGCCATAAACACACTGACACTACCACCTATCGTCATCATTAAGGTTGCAAATAAAACGAAATACACATAAATTTGTTTCATGTTATCCGGACCCCCTTCTTTCGAATTCACTCGACTTTTACTAGCTAAAACGATGAAAATAGCCGAAGCAATCAGTATAATTGAAACAATAATGGAAATTACGAGCATTGCGTTTCCTCCCGTCCTTGAGTTTCGGTTTTTTGCGATTTCAAGGACGGTAGAGCGGCCCACCGTCCTTGAGATTTGGTTTTTTGCGTTTTCGAGGACGATAGAGTGGCCTAGCGTCCTTGAGTTTCGATTTTTTGCGATTTCGGGGACGATAGAGCGACCCACCGTCCCTGAGTTTCGACTTTTTGCGATTTCGAGGACGATAGAGCGACCTAGCGTCCTTGAGTTTCGATTTTTTGCGTCTTCGAGGACGATAGAGCGGCCTAGCGTCCTTGAGATTTGGTTTTTTGCGTTTTCGAGGACGATAGAGCGGCCCACCGTCCTTGAGTTTCGGTTTTTCGCGATTTCGAGGACGATAGAGCGGCCCACCGTCCTTGAGATTAAACTTTTCGCGTTTTCGAGGACGATAGAGCGACCTAGCATCCTTGAGATTGCATTTTCACAATCTAACTCGTTGCTTCATTTTTATTCAGATAAATAAAGGTTTACATTTATTATACCACCAATATAATAGGGTGAATCCTTTTTCTCCGTTTATGAACAAAATGAACGGGTATAAATGTTGTAGAATAAACGTTAGGAGGAATACAGATGGATTCATCCAACCATAAAAATCCCTCTCCTGAATTAGATATTTATTGGGGGAAGCATGAAATAATTATTAGCCAACGGTATGAGTTTTTTTACACTTTAAATGATATATTCATTGCATTATGGTTCATTATCGGAAGTATTTTATTTTTTTCTGAATCTACCGTCACTATTGGCACATGGCTATTTCTAATTGGAAGTATCCAATTACTCATCCGCCCTATCATTCGAATTATACGAAACATTCATTTAAAACGACTATGAGCAAAGGAATAGGCATATGAGTCGTATCATCGGTATGAGGACAGAAAATAAACTAAAAACTACCTACTCATTACAAGAAATAAAACTGGATACTATATTATTTTAATCATC
>DXHX01000076.1 GCA_019113205.1 Candidatus Pseudogracilibacillus intestinigallinarum
GGTAATGCTTCATATTGATGTTTCGACAATACATGATATCGAATGAGACAAATCATATATATAAGTGCCCCAATAATTACTGTTCCTAGTACATATACCGCTAAAGTTAAACGGGTAAACGGAAGGAAGAAGGCAATGCCTTTTAATATGCAGACAACAATTGTCATCATTACTGTAGCAATTAGAAGTCCTTTCCATTTTACGTGATGCATAGTGCGTAATGTTGGCAATAATTTTCTTAGTAAACGTGCCACAATGATACATAAAAATAATAAACTACCCGATGTAGCCAGTGCACTCCCCATTATCCCGAACCGAGGAATAAGCAATAGATTGAGCACTATTTTTAATATAACAGTAGCCACAATATAAATCGCCGTCACATTCGTCTTGCCAATCGTTTGTAGAATCGCAATCATCGTAATCGTCATTGCTGCCATTAATATCGATAAGGATAACACTTGTAAACTATTTGTTCCTAGTTCATTTGTAAATAATACAATGTTTACTTCTTTCATTAATAAAATGAGCCCTACAGTTGCTCCGACAGCAATATACATACTAAATAAGACAGCTTCTCTTACATAAACAAGATGTGTCGTATTTTCCTTCACATCTTTCGTAATGACAGAGGGGATCAAGGCTAATGCAAAGGAAGAACCGAACACGATACCGAATTGGATCAGTGGTTGCCCACGATCAAAAATTCCCTTTTGTTGCATTGCTTCTTCTAAAGGTAAATTATGTTGCAATAATCCAGGGATCAATGTAAATACATCGACAAACTGTAACAACAATAAAATCATATGATTGAATGCTGCGATAAATCCTAGCATGAATATAGTTGAAAAATAATGTCTCCACGGAATATGGCGCGGTTGTAAGGATAAATAATCTACTTCCAAACGAAAAGATAATCGTAAAGTAAGCAAACAAAAAAACATCCCAATCATCGTCGCCAACACCGCAAAAATGCCAATATCATATAATTGCAATGTGCCTGTATAAACTAAATAAGCAGCTACAATAATAATGGTGACACGAATTAATTGTTCTACCATTTGTGAATATGCGGTCGGCTGCATACGTTCATATCCTTGTGATATCCCTCTAAAAAGAGCAACAAAAGGAATGAATAAAAATAAAAATGCCGCAAAGAAAAACGTTCGCTCTAACTGTACATCCCCAATCCACGATGCAATATATGGTGCTAAACAAATGGTAACTCCGAATAACACCCCATTAATGAGGAGTAATACGACAAAAATTGGTACATAAAAATGTTTATATGTCATTGGCGTATTACTTGCCCGCTGCTTTGCCGTCAATGTTGATACGGCTGCCGGAAAGCCATATAAAGATAAAATCATCACCATTCCAATTAGTGGATATATTTGCTGATATACATAAAAGCCAATATCACCTGTTAAGTTTTGTAATGGAACACGGTATATTGCACTTAATACTTTCCCAAATAAACCTGCTATCGTTAATAAAAATGCCCCTTGAACAACTCGATTTGTATCAGTTTGTTTCATGATAAACCTGCCTATATAGCTATTATAGTAAATATATGTATTATATCATAACTCATCTATCCGCTACGATTCGTGCGTGCTAACCGACACAAAAAGGCTATTCAAATAAACAAATTAGATTTATTTGAACAGCCTATATGTACGACATAATTATTCCATTTGTTTTCCTAAAAAGCTGGCGGCAGCTGCGACTACTTTTTGTTCAGCCTCCGTTACTTTCACATCGTCTGCTGCAATCATTAATACAGACCCAATTGGATCGCCATTCGCAACAATCGTACTAATGGCATAATTACTAACAGCCTCTTCTTTTCCACGAATAATCTCTAACGATTCCATCGTTTCCTCTAGCGAAGATTTTCTATCTGTAATCGCCTCTTCTATATGTAATCCAATAGGGGCTTGTAAGTATCCTTTTTTCGCTCGTCCACTTACAGCGATGACCTCATCTCGATCTGTAATAAATACAGGTAAATGTACGACATCGAAAATAGCCTCCGCGTACATTTCTGCAAAATGCCCTAGCTCGTTAATAGGAGAATATTTTTTTAAAATCACTTCTCCTTCACGTTGTACAAAAATTTCTAATGGATCTCCTTCGCGAATACGAAGATTTCTTCTTATTTCTTTCGGTATGACGACACGTCCTAAATCATCTATACGTCTTACAATTCCTGTTGCTTTCATACGATGAACAACCTCACTTTATGTCTACTTAAAACGTTATTGTTCATAGTATGTTACAATTTGGCAGAACTATACATGATTCATACGTGCTTGGAATTTTAGCTTTTTTATCGATAACAAAAGAAATATATGCCGACAAGAACAGGCATATATTTCTTTTGCATCACGATGTTATTGCGTTATACAACGAGCTTTTATGTGCATATTGGCATCACAATACCGATGCACTTATATACATTATACCGATGTTTCTGCTATCTTTTCTTGATTGACACTTGATAGTTTATCGATAAACTTTGCAACAAGATCATATCGTTGTTGTCTCGTTTCGTTTTTAAACTTCATTTTTACTTTTAATTTATTTCCGACTGTACCTAACTGAACGTTATTACCGAATTCCATTGCTACTTCAAATAATTTTGAGCCATCGATGTTTTGACTGCGCTCTTCTTCTACTATAAGTTCTATCAAATTCGGCTTCTCTTGGACAGATTCCACACGTTCACGTTTTGCAAACATTTTTATATGAGAGACTAAAAACAGTTCTTCTACCTCTTTCGGATAATCACCAAAACGATCGATCATTTCATCTTTTAGATCACGTAATTCTTCGACAGATTCAATGCTTTGGAATCGTTTGTACATATCGATTTTCTGTTTTTCGTCTTCAATATATGTTGCTGGAATATATGCATCGACCGTTAACAACAATTCTGGGTTAAATGGTTGTACCGCTTCTACTGGCTTACCTAATTTTCTTGAATCAATTGCTTCTTTTAACATTTGCGAATATAAATCGAACCCAACCGAATCAATAAATCCATGTTGTTCCGCCCCAAGTAAGTTACCTGCGCCACGAATCGATAAGTCACGCATTGCAATTTTAAATCCAGAACCTAATTCTGTAAACTCTTTTATTGCTTGGAGTCTTTTTTCAGCTACTTCTGTTAAAATTTTATCTTTTCGATATGTGAAATATGCATATGCAATTCGATTCGATCTACCAACACGTCCACGTAGTTGATATAGCTGGCTTAATCCCATATGGTCAGCATCATACACGATAAGTGTGTTTACATTCGGAATATCAACACCCGTTTCGATGATGGTCGTACTTACGAGCACATCGCTGTCCCCTTCTAAAAAGCGCATCATGACATCTTCTAATTCATTTTCTGACATCCGTCCATGTGCGACAGAAACTTTTGCTCCTTCGACAAGGTTCTCCACTTCTCTAGCGACCTTTTCGATACTTTCTACACGGTTATATAACAAGAACACTTGACCACCACGAGCCATTTCTCGTTCAATTGCTTCTCGGACGAATACGGGATTATGTTCCATCACATATGTTTGTACTGGAAAACGGTTTTCCGGTGGTGTTTCAATAACAGACAAATCCCGAATTCCTAACATCGACATGTGCAATGTACGAGGAATTGGTGTTGCCGTTAATGTTAATACGTCGACATTTGCTTTTAGTTGTTTAATTTTTTCTTTATGTTTAACACCGAAACGTTGCTCTTCATCTACTACGAGCAATCCTAGATCTTTATATTGCACATCTTTTGATAATAAGCGATGAGTCCCGATGACAATGTCAATAGTACCTTCTTTAATTCCTGCAATCGTTTCATTTTGTTGTTTCCGTGTTCTAAAACGACTTAATAATCCAATATTGATTGGATAGTCTTGAAATCTTTCTACCATTGTCTGATAATGTTGCTGCGCTAAAATAGTTGTTGGTACGAGGACCGCTGCTTGTTTCCCTTCTGCAACTGCTTTAAAAATAGCACGAATAGCTACTTCCGTTTTTCCATATCCAACATCTCCACATAAAAGACGATCCATCGGTCTTTCTCTTTCCATATCTTGTTTTATTTCCTCAATCGATTGTAGCTGATCTGCCGTTTCCTGATATGGAAAAGCATTTTCAAAATCATGTTGTAAAGATGAATCTTTTTCAAAAGCAAACCCTTTTTGCGCTTCCCTTTCTGCATACAATTTAATTAATTCATCTGCAATATCTTCTACAGAAGACTGAACTTTACGTTTTACCTTCGTCCATTCAGTGCCACCTAACTTGTATAAACGTGGCTCCTTCCCTTCTGACCCGACATATTTTTGCACTAAATCAATTTGATCAATCGGAACATATAGCTTGTCGTCTCCCGAATATTGAATGAGTAAATAATCTTTATGCAACTTATTTACTTTCAACGTATCAATCCCGACATATTTTCCAATTCCATGATTACGGTGTACAACATAATCACCAATTTTTAATTCTTGGTAATTTTTAATTCGTTCCGCATTGGATATGTGCTGATTTTTACTCCGACGTTTTTGTTGTTTTTTAAACAATTCATTTTCTGTAATTATTGCTAGTTTATGCATCGGAAATTCTATCCCTTTACTAATGAACCCTTCCATAATAACAGATTCTAATGCCGGTAAAGAGATATCCTTTTGAATGACGGCATCCATATGATAATCACGTAAAATAGCCTGTACTTTTTCAGCTCTCTTATCATTCATTGCCATAATAATGACAGAGTAATCTTGCTTCTTCCACCGCTCCAGTTCCGTTTGAAACAAGTTCATTTGACCATGGAACTCTTGCATCGTCCGCGTCGATAAATTAACGATGTTCGATGGCTTTGTGTTTGCTATATGACGCATAAATACAGACATATAAATCTTTTGTCCGTTCATTTTACTCGTTAACGTCGTCCAATCAAGTGAAAATTCGACACCAGGTAATAATTCATGCTCCTCTATTAATGCCTTTCGGAACTCGGCTTCTTCTTTATCTAAATAATCTGCCGCTTCCTGCACTCTACCAATTTCATCGAATAAGAGCACATGATCATCTTCCATATAATCTAGTAAACTATACGGTTGTTCATAAAATAGCCCGCTATATTTATATATTCCTTGAAAAAGTTCCCCGTTATCTAGTTTCTCCATTTCCTCGTTCATCGACTGTAATAATGCTTCTCGATGTTCAGAGGCTTTCATTTTCTTTAATACTTTTGCTAATTCTTTTTCGAGTCGCTCTTTTGCGCGCAACATATCTTCTTTTTTCAACAATAATTCTGTCGCAGGACCGACCGTTATATTCGTCACTTTATCTAAGGAACGTTGCGAGTCCGCATCAAAATACCGAATAGAGTCGACTTCGTCATCAAATAACTCAATACGAATTGGATTTTGTTCTGTGACAGGATAAATATCGATGATACCACCACGTATACTAAATTCTGCTGGTGCTGTTACCATATCAACACGTTCATATCCCATCTCAAATAAACTTTTCGTATAGTTGTCTACATCGATTGTCCCTAATTCTTCAAAATGTAGTTTATATTGATTCCAATAATGTTTCGGTGGCAATATTCTTTTCAATGCTGCAACAGGTGCAATTAATAAACCCTCATCTTTATGCAACCACTCTGTTAGAGCTTTAATACGATTTGCTCGTAGCTCTGGACTAGAAATAGCCATCTCTGAAGCGATGAGCTCATTGACAGGATATAGAAAAACATTTTGCTCGTCTGAATATTCCATCAAATCGTCATATAATTGTTGAGCATGTAAGAGCTGATGTGTAATTATAATTCCCTTTTTCTTTGTTGCATCTTGAATAGCCGCGACGAATAAACTTCTTGCAGAATTTGCTACCCCTGCAACAAGCTGTTCTTTCATTCCACCTTCTAATCCTTGAATGATGGACTGTATATCATTTGTTCGTTGTAAATATCGAATGATTTCTTTCATTTCAGTTCCCCCACACTATATCCCCTAACTTTTAAACATTCATATATTGCTATATGTATGAAGTGCTACGTCAATTATTCAAACAACTTAAAGCACAAAAATGAATAAGGACTTTATGTTCATCCCTTATCTTTTTGTGCTAAGCTTTTTAATGTAAAAAATAATCTAATTCATAATAGTTTGGATGTGATTGTAACGTATCTTCACAATTTTCACAAATGGCATGAATATGTACATCACCATTTTCTTTATAATGAACCATCTTTTCCTTTTCCTTCGTCGTTAACACATCTATTCCGAGCATAGATGTCGATACAATTTGTTGTCGTAAAGTCCCTATCGTGTATTTACAATGGCGACATTTATATACAATCGACATCAGATGTCCTCCCTTCGAACAAACAATCTGTTTATATAAAGTTTGCCCGAATAACGAGTTCATATGCATCTTCTTACTAAGATTGGTTAAATTGATTCATTGCATCATTAAATGATGACTGCAAAAATGTTTCAAATGCATCTGCAGATAATTTCACTGCTAATTGTACATCCTCTTCTTCCTCTTTTGCAAAAGGTTGTAAGACGTAATTCACAATCGGCGTTTGGTTTGTCGGACGACCAACACCAATCCGAATTCGTTTAAAGTTTTTCGTTCCTAAATGATCGATTAAGGAACGGATTCCATTATGACCACCATGGCCACCCTTTTCACGAAGACGAATTTTCCCTGTCGGTAAATCAAGATCATCATAGACGACGACGATATCTTCCACGTCAACTTTATAAAAATCTAATAATGGTCGAACCCCTTCACCTGAAAGGTTCATAAAAGTTTGTGGTTTCACAAATAACACTTTTTCTGATCCGACAAAATCAAGCGCATACGCACAATTAAATTTTGTTTTGTTACAATCCAAATTAAAGCGATCGATTAATTCATCTACTACAAAAAAACCGACGTTATGCCTCGTTTTATTATATTTTTTACCTGGATTTCCTAATCCGATCATACATTTCATTCTATCTCACTCTTTATTATAAATTATTTTGTTATGGAACGATAATAATCCGTTTGGTTTTCTCGACACTTATATCGAATATTTTGCTTATTATTTTCCCATTTGTTTACTTTATAAATGAAATACAAGAATCCCTCCTAAGTAACGTTACTTAGGAGGGTTTTACTTGTTCATATATAAGTTTATTAAGCTTCTTCGTCTTCTTCAGCGCCTACTAATTCTGGCTCGACACTAGCATCCGCATCTGCTTCTTCCACTTCAGCTTCTGGTGGTAATACAGAAACAATAACTGCGTCTGCATCATCTAAAAATTCATATTCCGATTTCACTGGTAAGTCTGAAACAGAAATACTGTCACCGATCGTTAAATCAGTTACATCAATTACAATTTCCTCTGGAATATTTGCTGGTTTTACACGGATTTGTAGTTCAATTGCAGGTTGCTGTAATACGCCACCTTCTTTAGCTCCAACTGCTTCTCCTTCTAAACGCACAGGTACTGCTACATCTAATTCTTCCGCCATATCTACAACGAAGAAGTCCGCATGGATAACATTTTCTTTAATCGGGTCTACTTGATAATCATGTAACATAACATCAACTTTACTTCCACCCTCAATTGCTAAAGAAATAATAGCGTTTCTACCTTCGTCACGAACTGTTTTTAAAAGTTCAATTTCATCTACACTTACTGTTACTGTATCTTTTTCTTTTCCGTATACAACAGAAGGGATTGCACCTTCACTTCTTAATTCGTTCGTTGCTGCTTTCGTTAGATTTTCACGTTTCTTTGCATTTAATGTAATAGCCATTTTTATTCCTCCATAAATTTTTAATCAAATAATATACTTACTGATTGATCGTTATGAATTCTAATAATCGCTTCACCGATTAATGGTGCAACAGAAAGTTGTGTAATCTTTTCAATACGCTTCTCATCTGGCAGGTTAATTGAATTGGTCACAACTAATTCTTTAATTTTTGAGTTTTCGATTCTTTCAATTGCTGGTCCTGATAATACTGGATGTGTGACACATGCATATACTTCTGTTGCTCCTTTTTCAATTAGAGCGTCTGCAGCAAGTTGCATTGTTCCTGCAGTATCAATCATATCATCAACGATAATAGCAGTTCTTCCTTCTATGTCACCAATGATATTCATCACTTCTGCAACATTCGGTTTAGGTCTACGTTTATCGATAATTCCAATTGGTGCTTTTAATAAGTCAGCCATTCTACGAGCGCGAATCACGCCTCCGTGGTCTGGCGATACGATGACAACATCTTTTAAATCCTTTTTCTTAATATAGTCAGCCAATAATGGTACTGCCTGTAAATGATCGATTGGAATATCGAAGAAACCTTGGATTTGTGGTGCATGAAGATCTAATGTTACTACGCGATCTGCACCTGTTGTTTCTAATAAATTCGCCACTAATTTCGATGTAATTGGTTCTCTAGAACGTGCTTTACGATCTTGACGTGCATATCCATAATATGGCATCACAATGTTGATCGATTTTGCAGATGCACGTTTTAATGCATCAATTAAGATTAAAAGTTCCATAATATTTTCGTTTACTGGTTCTGAAGTCGATTGGATAATATACACTTCATATCCGCGAACACTTTCTTCAATGTTAATCTGTGTTTCTCCATCACTAAACTTCGTTACCGTACACTTTCCTAGTGGAACACCAATATGATCCGAAATTTCCTGTGCTAATGGGATGTTTGAATTCAAAGCGAATAGTTGCAGTTTCTCATCATTATACCCTGATG
Source organism: Candidatus Pseudogracilibacillus intestinigallinarum (assembly GCA_019113205.1). Lineage (GTDB taxonomy): Bacteria > Bacillota > Bacilli > Bacillales > Amphibacillaceae > Pseudogracilibacillus > Pseudogracilibacillus intestinigallinarum. The sequence goes on from DXHX01000076.1 coordinate 8,807, forward strand.
ACATACGTGAAGCCCTCCATTTAATTTACTTAATAATTAATTTCTTTGTTTATTTAAATTTTTTTGCATAGCCTTCTTTGTTCACTTGAGGTGTTCGAGCAATTGCTAATGCATCTTCTGGAACATCTTCGTTAATAGTCGAACCAGCTGCAATGAGTGATCCTTTCTTAACAGTGACAGGTGCAATTAAATTTGTATTACAACCGATAAAACTATCATCTTCAATTACAGTTTCATGTTTATTCTTTCCATCATAATTTACTGTAATGGAACCACAACCAACATTGACATTTGTTCCTAAAGTTGCATCTCCAATATAGCTTAAATGCGACACTTTTGAACGGTTATCGATTGTTGATTTTTTTACTTCTACAAAGTTGCCAACCCTTACTTCATCACCAATGTTTGTTTCTGGGCGAATATGTGCGAATGGACCAATATTCACATTACTTCCTATTTTACTATTAGTCACTACACTTTGTCTAATAAGCGAGTTATTTCCAATATGACAATCAACAATTTCAGTATTTGGTCCGATAATCGATGATGCTCCGATATGTGTCTCTCCTGTTAAAACTGTGCCAGGATAAATCGTTACATCTGAATCAATTGTTACATCTGGTCCAATGTATGTATTGTCTATATCCATTAATGTAACACCATTACGTAAATGTATTTCATTAATTCTACGTTTCATCAAATTGCTCGCTGTCGCCAATGCTACTCGATCATTGATACCGATGATCTCGTCTTCATCTTCAGTCACATATGCTGTAACAATTTCTCCAGCATTTTTCATAATTTCGATCACGTCTGTTAAGTAATATTCTTCTTGTGCATTATCATTACTAACTTGTTTTAATGCTGCGAATAATGCTTCATTATCAAAACAGTATGTGCCTGTATTAATTTCATTTATACGTTGTTCTGCTTCATTTGCATCTTTTTGTTCGACAATTTTTTCTACATGACCTGTTTCATCACGAATGATTCTACCGTATCCTACTGGGTTTGCAACTTTTGTCGTTAGGATAGTTGCCTTTGCACCTTTTTCTTCATGATAGTCAAAAATCGCCTGATACGTTTCAGCCGTAATTAATGGAGTATCTCCACAAACGACAATTGTTGTACCACGCTTATTTTCTAAAAGTGCTTCTGCTTGCATGACAGCATGTGCAGTCCCTAGTTGTTCTTCCTGCATGACAAAATCTACTTCGTCATCGATCGCTTTTTTTACTTCGTCAGCACCGTGACCTACGACTGTTACAAGTTGTTCTACATTTGTAGGTTTCAACGCTTCAATTACGTATTGAATCATTGGACGGTCTAATATTGGATGAAGTACTTTATATAGCTTTGATTTCATTCTCGTACCTTGACCTGCAGCTAAAATAACTGCATAACGATTTTCCACAAAGTTACCCTCCAATCTTATGTTCACCATTATAAAATAATATCGTAAAAACCCACTGAATTCAACTAAAAAATGTATTTTCCACAAAAAAAGACCGAGTTAAAAGAACAGCCATATAAAAATTATTGAATGAAAAATTGGCAAAAATAGTAAAACGCTTACATTTTACCGTGTTTCTTTTTTCAAATAACAATTTACAAAGGCTTTCTTTTCTCGGTCTTCTCTTTTTTCATATTAGGAAACACCCGCATTTTCTAACTCTAATACGTCCGCTTCTTCCCCTTTTTCTTCATATGTTTTTAATACAGCAGTCTGTATTTTTTCCCTCATCTTTGAATTGATAGGATGAGCAATATCTCTAAATTCTCCGTCTGCAGTACGTTTTGACGGCATTGCAACAAACAACCCATTATTTCCATCAATTACTCGTACATCATGGACAACAAATTCATCATCAAATGTGATTGAAGCAATTGCACGCATTTTTCCTTCCGTACTAACACGACGTAATCGGACATCTGTTACTTCCAATTATTTCACCACCTTTTGCTCAAAAAAAACTAGTATGTATATTATATTCTCTATATAAATAAAAAATCCTGCCTATTTTCAAAAATATTTTAAAAATAAGCAAGATTTTTTTACTATTCGTAAAAACTTCCCCGATGTACATCAATATGTTTTTTTCGATAATCTACATTTGATACTTTTATAAGCGATGTATATTGGTCGATCATGCGCTCATCTTCTTCATCTTCCGCTTCTGCAAATACACCGATACCGACAACTGTCGCCTTAAATTCTTCTAATAAATTCATCATACCTGAAACAGTGCCACCATTTTTCATAAAATCATCAATAATGAGTACATTTTTACCTTCTTGTAAGTTACGTTTCGGTAATACCATCGTTTGGATTTTTTGCGAACGACCTGAAACATAGTTAATACTTACAGATGATCCTTCCGTCACACGCATGTTTCGACGAATAATAACGACCGGTACTTGTAAGTAATCTGCTACCGCATATGCTAAAGGAATCCCTTTTGTTTCTACTGTGACAACCGCGTCTATCTTTTCATGTTGAAATGCGGAAACAAATGCTTGACCAATTTCCTTAATAATTGCTGGATTACCTAATAAATCACTCATATATAAATAACCACCAGGTAAAATACGAGAGGCATCTTGTAAGTCTTCACATACTCTATCGATAAATGAGCTGCTCGCTTCTTTTGAAAACGCCGGAACATATTCTACCCCACCAGCAGCACCAGAAACTCTATTTAGTACACCTATTCCTTCATATTGAAACATCTCATGGATCATATCTAAATCTTCACTAATCGATGACTTTGATGCGTCAAATCGATCTGTGAAGTATGTTAATTGTGTCAATGTTCTTGGATGATTTAAAAAATAATTTGTCAATCCGATTAATCGATCACTTCGTTTCATACAGTCACCCCAAAAGCCGAATATTTACTAATAATATAGCACTTATATACGGTTTTCATCAAGTTAATGACGTTATTAACTATAAATAAAGTCCTTTTCCAGCTCGTTTTTGAACAAATAAAGAACAAATCCGAACAATACAAATTTATGTATCATTCGGATTTTTGGATAAAACTAGCCAATATGAGAGAAAAACTGTTCACATCTATTTTCTAATCGTTATTCTACCGTCTGTAACCTTGCTTCGATTTGTTCCATAATTTCTCCTGCTTCAGCCCAGTTTCCATCTTGCATTGCTTGTTGATATTCATCAAACAATGTACTTATTTCTTGTAATGTTTCATCAGCATTCATAATAGGAGGTACATCTTCAGATTCGTCTTGCTCTTTCTCACCATCTTCTGAGCCTTCCTCAATATCATCGTCTAATGGCTCTTCTGGAACATCTTCCGGTTTTACACCTGATTCTACCAGTTTCAATATTTTCTCTAATGACTTATCGAAAGTTTCTTCCATTACGATATGGTCTTCATAAGCCATAATCACTTGTTTTACTTCCGGTAACGATGTTTCGTTCGATGATTCAATATACACCGGCTCTACATATAACACCGTATCTTCTATCGGGATGACGAGCAAGTTTCCTCGTATCACTTTTGATCCACCTTGTGACCATAAGTTTAATTGTTGTGAAATATAACTATCTTGGTTAATTCTGTTTTCAATTTGTTGTGGTCCGTATACGTTTTTCTGTTTCGGGAAACGATAGACAAACATGTCACCGTAATTTTCTCCGTCATTTCGGACACCCATCCAAGCTATCATATTTTGACGTTTTTTCGGCGTATAAGGCATCATTAAAATAAATTCTTCCTTATCTTCTTCCGCCAATTTCATCGTAATATAGTATGGATCCATTTCAATATCTTCATTGAAATATTTTTCTGTCGGGAATTCCCAATAATCTTCACGATTATAAAACACTTCTAAATTCGACATATGATATGTTCCGTACATTTTTGCTTGAATTTTAAATAAGTCTACAGGATAACGGAAGTGTGCATGAACATCTTCTGGAATTTCCTCTGTAAATAAATCAGGGAACATTTTTGCATATGTTTGAACGAGTGGATCTTCTTCATCCACCATATAAAAGTTCACTTCTCCGGAGTAAGCATCTACAACTGCTTTTACAGAGTTTCGAATATAATTTTCTTTCCCATCATATGCTTCCGAGTATGGATAGCCATCAGAACGGACATATCCATCAATAATCCAAGCTAATGACCCGTCTTCACGAACGATTATATATGGATCATCATCATACGTGAAAAACGGCGCAATTTCATTGACACGATCAATAATGTTTCGATGTTTCAATAATTGACTTTCTTTCGTCAATTGGTCAGAGAACAGAGTTCTAAATGACCCTTCCTTAATCGCAAATAAAGCTTTATTGATACCTTTCAACGGAATACCTAAATCCGCTTCGTAACGATTTGTCGCATTTTCATCGCCTGTTGGATAGTCAAATTCATCTACTTTCGAATTCGTAATAACAGAAGGATAGTCTTCTTCCCCAAAGTAGATTTGTGGTTGAGTTACATCTAGCGACCCTTCCACAGGAATATTTCGTAACATATATTCAGGTTGACCCTGGCCCGTCACTTTGTTTACATGGCTCATCGATACTCCGTACCCATGTGTATAACGTAAATTTTTGTTTACCCAAGTTTTCGCTTGGTCTGGTAAGTCTTTCGTGCTTAATTCACGTGCTCCGATAAATACTTGTTCATACTCGCCATCTATTTCATAACGGTCAATATCCATATCATTAAATTGATAATACGTTCTAAATGTTTGTAGCTGATTATAAATATCTAAAAGTGGCCTCGAATCATTCAAACGAACATTATGTAATGTTAATTCATTTCGTTCCACCATATCTTCCGTTAATGTTGCATCTCCAGGGCTTTCTTTTTGCTCAATATCATCTAACCCATATGCAGCACGTGTTAATTGTAAATTATGTTCTAAAAATGGTTCTTCACGAGAAAATTCATTCGGTGACACGATAAAGTTTTGGACACCAAATGATGCTAATTGACCAAGCACAATAAAAATAATGTAAATCGATATCGGTCGGATTGCCGACATAATTTTCCCTTTAAATAAAGCTACCATCATCCATATAGCCGCAATAATAGCTACCGCCGCTAAAACATATGCTTTCGGTATGTTCACAAATTTATCCGTAAAACTCAAACCATGTACGACACTCTTTTGAAAAATATTTACTTGATCTGTAAGCAATGTGTTATAACGGCCTAAATAATGAATACCTGCTAATAATAAGCCGAGGACACCAAATGTTGTTGCCAAATGAATTTGTGCTGTTCGACTAACGCGATACATATAAAAGACCGAATAAGCTGCGATTTGTACAATTAAGAAAAAGAAAAATAAATTCACGAGCGTATATAAAATAAACTCAATAAACGGCAGTTGGAACATATAAAAAGAAACATCTTTTCCGAAATAAGGGTCTACCTCGTTAAATGGTACAAAATATAAAAACTTTAACGCCTTTTCCCAGCCGACTCCTTTTACAATGACACTACCAATCACCCCTACAACGGCTGACGCTATGATAATAAGACCGTACGCCACTTTTCCATTCGCAATAAACGATGGCAATTGTACAGGAGTAAATTGCTTTAAAAAACTAAAGCGAATAAAATAAAATGTAAGAAATGATAAGATGAAAAATAAAATAAACCCTGCAACAGCTAATAATACTTTACTTGATAATATCGTCATGAAAACTTGTGAAAAACCAATAGAATCAATCCAAATATAATCTGTAAACAACTGGAATCCAATCGTCACAACGATAAAAAGAACGAATATAATTGCTAACCAAATGAGTGGCGTTTTCAATCTTTTAATAAACGCTTCAATTTGTTCTGGTGAAATTGATTGATTTTGTCGTTTCAAAACTCTACCCCCTTATGTCTGTATATATATTTGTTAAGAGTGTGATCACACATCTATATGGATAAGTCTATCGTTTATCATAACAGACTTCACTGCTTTATTTCATGTATTTATTCACTTTTCTTACAATGTTTATTTTTGGTTCTTGCAACTTGGGCATGTGTTCTTGCAACTTTGGTATGGTTTCTTGCAACTTTGGGATGCATTCTTGCAACTTCGGGATGTATTCTTGCAACTTTGGTATGGATTCTTGCAACTTCGGGATGCATTCTTGCAACTTTGGGATGCTTTCTTGCAACTTGAGCATATATTCTTGCAACTTTGGTATGGATTCTTGCAACTTTGGTATGGATTCTTGCAACTTCGGCATGTTTTCTTGCAACTTCGGTATATATTCTTGCAACTTCTGCATGCTTTCTTGCAACTTCGGTATGCTTTCTTGCAACTTCGGTATGCTTTCTTGCAACTTTGGTATGTATTCTTGCAACTTCGGTATGCATTCTTGCAACTTGGGCATGTATTCTTGCAACTTTGGTATGGATTCTTGCAACTTCGGG
>DXHX01000006.1 GCA_019113205.1 Candidatus Pseudogracilibacillus intestinigallinarum
GATATATGGTGCAATTCCGCAAGTTCTCGTGAAAATCCCGTCACACTTGCGAATATCTGGTATAATTCCGCAAGTTCTCGTGAAAATCCCGTCACACTTGCGAATATATGGTTTAATTCCGCAAGTTCTCGGAGAAACCCCGCTACACTTGCGAATATATGGTATAATTCCGCAAGTTCTCGGAGAAACCCCGTTACACTTGCGAATATATGGTTTAATTCCGCAAGTTGTCGTGAAAATCCCGTCACACTTGCGAATATATGGTTTAATTCCGCAAGTTGCCGCGAAAATCCCGTTACACTTGCGAATGTCCAGCTTATCCTCGCAGAAGATCCGCAAGTCCCCGCAAATCCCTTCAGTCCTTCCCCTCCACTTCAACCATCAACCGCGAAAACCCTAAACGAACAACATTCAAATTTCGACAATTTTCTCCCTTATGTTTTGAGGAAGAATTGGGAAAAGTAAAAGTATGACAAAATATTGGAAAATGCGACAAAATCATTGAAGTTTACGGTGACATTTATTATGATGTTCTACGTGTGTGAAAAAGAACATACAAAGGTTTGACCGACATTAAAAAATCAACAAAATATAAGACGATTTTTCGATGAAAACGACATAGCCGTCTCAAATGAAAAAACATCTTACAACATATGGGCATGCCTCTGTAAATTTAAAGACACAAAGGGAGTTTATCATGGAAAACTTTTTTAAAATGAAAGAGTTAGGCACGAATATTCGAACAGAGTTTTTAGCGGGAATGACAACGTTTTTAACGATGTCATATATAATTGTAGTAAACCCTGCTATTTTATCTGCAGCGGGTGTGCCGTTTGATCAAGTGTTTATTGCAACAATTGCGTCTGCGGTAATTGGAACGCTCATTATGGCTTTATTCGGAAATTATCCGATTGCTATTGCACCTGGAATGGGGATGAACGCTTATTTTGTAAGTGTTGTAGCGACACAAGGCGTTTCCTATCAAGCAGTTTTTGGTGCAGTGTTTGTATCAGGGATTATCTTTTTATTATTAACATTTACAAAGTTTCGCCAAGTACTAATTGAATCGATTCCAGATTCATTGAAATATGGGGTAACAGCAGGAATTGGCTTATTTATCGCATTTTTAGGATTGAAAATGGCAGGACTTGTTGTTCCAAATGAGGAAACATTAGTGTCATTTGGAGACTTGTCGATTCCAGAGACACAATTAGCGGTTTTTGGTATTGTGATCACTTTAATTTTAGTTGCTAGAAATGTAAAAGGTGCTTTATTTATCGGGATGGCGATCACAGCAATTACGGGATATATTTTTAACTTATTAACGATTGATGGCTTTATATCTGCACCACCAGCTCCAATCTTTTTTGATTTAGATATCGGTGGTGTTGTTCAACATGGATTGTACGGAGTAATTTTTGCATTTTTACTTGTCACTATTTTTGATACGACAGGAACGATGATTGGAGTAGCGGAACAAGCAGGTTTAATGAAAAATGGTAAGTTTCCGCGTGCACGTGCGGCGTTAACAGCTGATGCGATAGCAACAACTGTTGGTTCGACATTAGGTTCTACACCATCATCCGCTTATGTTGAGTCATCTTCAGGTGTAGCAGTTGGGGGAAGAACAGGTTTTACGACATTGGTTGTCGCTTTACTATTTTTAGTTTCACTTTTATTTTCCCCATTAGTTGCTGCGATTTCGTCTTTATCAGCAGTAACAGCACCAGCACTTATTATCGTTGGAAGTTATATGTTATTTGGACTTTCTAATATTAAGTGGAATGAATTTGATGAAGCATTTCCGACATTTATTGTCGTTTTAATGATGCCTCTAACATCGAGTATCGCAACAGGAATTGCAGTAGGGTTTATCACTTATCCTTTATTAAAATTAGTAACTGGTAAAGGGAAAGAAGTACACCCAATGCTCTATATATTCGGGGTTATCTTTATTATTCAAATGATCTTTTTCCCAGCTCATTAAAAAAGTTTCACGAAATTATTTGACAGTTCTAATAAATCTGTGTATAGTATTATTCAACATCAAAAATTAAATAAAAAGTTTTACATTTTCTTATCCAGAGAGGTGGAGGGACTGGCCCTACGAAGCCTCGGCAACAGACTTGACTAGTACTGTGCCAATTCCAGCAAGCTTTTAGTTTGAAAGATAAGAAGAGTCGAGACAGTATATGTATATTCGAACCTCTTCTTAATCAGGAAGAGGTTTTTTAATTGGAAAAATTCTTCGTCTTCATGAAAAAATGGTTAAAGGTGTGAGGAGAAATGAGTCGTTTACAGGAAGCACATATTAAGTTTCTCGAGAGACATTTAGCGGATTTAGAAAATGGAACAATCACATTAACAGTTCATGATGGATATGTCGCTAGAATTGAAAAACAAGAAAACACATTATTTGATGAACAAGAGAAGTTATCAGAAAAAGAAATTATTTCTACATAAATTTTATTCAGAAAAATCATATTATTCAATTATTTTAGGGGGAAATAAAATGACAGACCGATGTAGACAAGAAACTTTTTTAGTGCAAATTGGAAATAATCGTGATGAGCATTTTCGAGCAGTAAGTACACCGATTTATTTTTCAACAGCATTTCGCCACGAGGAAATCGGACTGCAAGATGGATATGACTATATCCGTACAGGGAATCCAACCCGAACAGTACTAGAAGAAGCTGTAGCAGAATTAGAAAAGGGGGATAAAGCATTTGCGACATCATCTGGAATGTCGGCAGTACAACTCGTATTTTCTTTATTTGAAAAAGGTGATCATATTATTTCTTCTAGAGATATTTATGGTGGGAACTTCCGACTTTTCGAGATTTTCGAGAAAAAATATGGTTTTGAATTCTCTTATTGGGACGGAAAAGATTACGAGGAATTAGAAACATTAAAACGAGAAAATACGAAGGCAATATTTATTGAAACACCAACAAATCCTTTAATGCAAACAGTTAAATTATCGAAAATATCCGAGTTTTCACATAAGAATGATCTTCTACATATCGTCGATAATACTTTGTATACACCGTATATACAACGACCGATTGAAGAGGGAGCAGACATTGTCATCCATAGTGCAACAAAGTATTTGGCTGGACATAATGATGTGTTGGCAGGACTTGTTATTGCAAAAGGGGAGGAAGTTTGTGAAGAGCTTAGCTTTTTACATAATTCCATTGGAGCAGTATTAGCTCCATACGATTGTTGGAGCCTGATTCGTGGAATGAAAACTTTAGCATTAAGAATGAGGCAACATGAACGAAATGCAAAACATGTTATCGACTTTTTACAAGACCATCCACTCGTCACAAATGTGTATTATCCAGGAAGGGGCGGTATGTTAAGTTTTGAAATTATAAATGAAAATCTTGTGGAACCATTTTT
>DXHX01000077.1 GCA_019113205.1 Candidatus Pseudogracilibacillus intestinigallinarum
TAAAATGATAATTCTCTAATGTAGCAGGGCCACGGCTTCCAATTGTTCGGATATTTTGATTGTCCACAACAGGTTGCCCTTGACGCGTCGTTAAAGTTTTACGTTTTATCTCATTATTTTCCATAAAAAAACTCCTCTCATAATCCATATTTTATATATGCCCATCATAGGGAAAAATATGAGCAATAAATGAATATAAAAGGAGTCTATTCATATTTTGTAATTTATACATCATATATACAAACCATTTAAATATAAACCGTATAATCCTCCGGGAGGACTCGTTTTAAAAACTGTCGAGTACGTTCTTCTTTAGGATGAACAAAAATCTCTTTCGGTGTACCTTCTTCAACTACGACTCCGTCTGCCATAAAAATGACTTTATCAGCAACTTGACGAGCAAAATCCATTTCATGTGTAACGACAACCATTGTAATCCCATCATGTGCAATTTCTTTCATTACTTCTAAAACTTCTCCAACTAGTTCAGGGTCTAATGCAGAAGTAGGCTCATCAAATAAAATAACATCAGGGTTTAATGCGATGGCACGTGCAATTCCGACACGTTGTTGCTGTCCGCCAGATAATTGAACAGGATAAGCATTTAGTTTATCATGTAAGCCAACCTTTTCTAAAGCTTGCACCCCAATCTTTTCAGCCTCATCTTTTTTCATTTTACGTGCAATGATCAATCCTTCTGTTACATTCTCCAAAGCAGTTTTATGTTGAAATAAATTGTAATTTTGAAATACAAAGGCAATTTTTTGTCTTAATGCATGAATTTCTTTTTTCGTTGCTGTCTTCGTTTCAATCGTTTTATTTTGGAAAATGATTTCTCCAGCGTCAGCTCGCTCTAAAAAATTAATCGATCGGAGGAATGTCGTTTTGCCAGAACCACTAGGGCCTAAAATGACGACAACATCCCCTTTTCCAACGGAGATATCGACACCTTTTAAAACGTGGTTATCCCCAAATTGTTTATGAATATTTTTTAGCTGTAACATAGATACCCCTCCTATGCAGCACTAGGTTGCATTTTATATTTAGATAATTTCTTCTCGTATTGACGAAATAAAAATTCAATCACCATACATAATATTAAATAGACAATAAAAATATCGATATATGCTTCTACATAATTATAATTTACATTCGCTGCTACTTTCGCCTTTAACGTTATTTCATGTAATGAGATAGCATACCCAAGCGATGTAGCTTTCACTAGATTAATTGTTGCGGTACATAAGTTTGGCATGGCGACAATTAATGCTTGCGGAATAACAATTCTTCGATATGCTTGCACACTATTCAAACCAACTGCATATGCTGCTTCTATTTGACTTCGATCGACTGCGGATAATGCGGAACGAAAAACTTCGATAAGAATAGCAGTCGTATTAAATGCAAAGATGATAAACGCATACCAAATTGGGTGTACGTCATAAACGTTCACATTTATATTGTTCGTAGTAAAAAAGATATCTAATAGCAAAGGAACACTACTATATACAACGAAAATTTGTACGATAACAGGTGTTCCTCGAACGAACGAAATATATAATCGAACGAATTGTTTGATGAAGGGTACATTATTTAAGGAAGAAAGTGCGAATGCAAATCCAGTCGGTAAAGCAAAGAGCAGTGCAACGATCGTCACTAGTAAAGCAATCGGTACACCCGATAATGCAACAAAAAACGTTTTAAATAAAAAAGGATAATCTAATCCATTCGTCAATGAACTCCCTCCTTAAACAATATGTCCTTTACGGAATATTTTTTCTAACCATTGGAAAACTTTTTCAATACATAATGATAAAATCCAATAGATAAATGCTAATGCGAGAAATATCTCTAATGCATGTGTATTAAAATTATCAGCAATAATTAATTCTGCTTTTCCGACGACGTCAATAAGCCCGATTGTGTATGCAATCGCACCTTCATGTAATAAAAGGACAAAACTGTTTCCGAAGTTCGGTAAAGCGATTAAAAATGCTTGTGGGAAAATGATACGTCGAAACACTTGGAAAGGTGTCATCCCAACAGATAATCCTGCTTCTATTTGCCCTTTATCGAGTGCATCATAAGAAGAACGAAACACTTCCGAAATAATTGCTGCAAACTGTAATGTAAAAGCGATAATAACAAAAATAATTTTTTCGATATGGTGAATATTTACACCGAATGTCATAAAAATATATGGAATTCCATAATAAACGAGGAATAATAATACGATCGAAGGTGTACAACGTAAGACAGTTGTGTATCCTTCAGCGATTTTTTTAATCCAATTCTTTGGTTGAATTTTCATCCATGTAAGAAGTAATCCTAATAGTGTTCCGAATAATACGCTCCAAAATACAAACGTAAATGTTACTTTTAAAAAAGGGAGGAGCGCTGGTATAGCGCCCCATAAGTAGGATAGGTCAAAGTATTTTTCCAATCTGTATCCGCCTCATTCCTCTTGTAATAATTCAAATAAATCTCGCCCGTAAAATTCTGTACTTAATTCATTTGTAATTTTTTCATCCCGTACTTCTTTCATTGCTTTATCAAAGTCATCTGCAAATTGTTGTTCTTGTTTATTGAATAAAGGCCATGTTTCAATGACATCAAATTCGTTATAAACGACTTCATCCCTTAAATTGTAATACGGCCCATCTTCATCGAATACTTGTTTTTCTGCCATGCCTTCAATAATAACGCCACCATCGACACGTCCTTCGTTTACCCATTGAATAACATCGACTGTAAATGTATCGCCAGCTTTTAAATCAATTTTATTATTTGGATTTTCTTCGTTATATTGTTCAATGACAGTGTATTGTGCATTATTTGCTGCGATTGGCGCCAGTGAATAACCAGCTTTTGCAAAATCTTCTAAACTCGTAATATCTTCATCTTCTTTTTTCAACAATAATCCGATACTACTTAAGCCGATAAATTGTTCTGGATAAATGAATTTCTTTGTTCTTTCTTCTGTGTAAAATGCATTTTTTACACCGACTTGGTATTTCCCTTGTTCAACACCTAATAATAAATCGTCATCAGAAGTACCAATAAATTCGAATTCATATTGTGGCATACGTTTTTCAACTTCTTGTAATACTTTTACATCGTAACCATTCGGTTCGCCTTTATCATCTGTATATGTCATTGGTTTACTATTTTGTACGTAAGCTACTTTTACCTTACGGACCCCGTCTTTGCTTGCATCTGTTGACGCACAACCAGCAATAACCATTCCTACTACAATGATTAACATGATTTGTACGATATGTTTTTTCATTTTCATCCCCCATTATTTTAATTAATCACATCAATATACTTGGAATTATAATATGCAATTTCAAAGGAAATGTCAAGTTAAATAGTAAGACTATTTTGATTTTGTTAAAAATGATTTTTTGAACTAATTTACAATTAAATCCAGTTGATGTATAATTTATTATTATTTAGCACACATACATTAGGGGAGGGATCTTGCATATGTTGAAAGAATTTAAGGAATTTATCGCACAAGGGAATGTGTTAGATTTAGCAATCGGTATTATAATCGGAGCTGCATTTGGAGAAATTGTAAATTCATTAGTTGATAATATCATTATGCCAATTGTCGGCTTATTTATGGGTGGTATTGATTTTACGGGTCTATCCGTTCAAATTAAAGATGCGGAAATCGCATACGGGATGTTTATTCAAAACGTGGTAAGCTTCTTTATTATCGCATTTTCTATTTTCCTCTTCGTTAAATTAATTAATACATTAAGAAGAAAACAAGATGAAGAAGAGGAAGAAGAAGTGG
>DXHX01000078.1 GCA_019113205.1 Candidatus Pseudogracilibacillus intestinigallinarum
ACCACACATCGACGTTCCACGTGGACCAGCAGGTACAGATATCATCGGCTTTCCTGCACTAATCGCGCCCATTAATTGTGCTGGTACTGTTTTATCACAACCATTCAATAAAACGACCCCATCAATTGTACTACGGTTAATCATTTCCTCCACGTCCATCGTCATTAAGTTTCTTAATAATAATGAAGATGGATTGTTTATTTGTTCATGAATCGAAATAGTCGGAAACTCCACTGGGATACCACCAGCCTCTTCAATTCCCTTTTTCACATACTGTGCAATATGTTGTAAATTCATATTACACGGATTTAATTCACTCCAACTATTACAAATACCGATGACAGGCTTTTTACGCATATCTTCCTCTTTAAAACCTGCCCCTTGCATAAACGCTCTAGCGATTGAACTTTCAATATCATTCGAACGTAAATATTTCCCATCTATTTTGCTCATTTTTTACCTTCTTCCTAAATAACATTGATTGTATGTAATAATGTAATAAATGCAATCGCAATGATTGATGCGACAAATGTTGGCAACGTAATATATTTCAATCCTTGTTTCGTATTCACATTAAATAAATGTATCTGTATCCAAAACCCACTATTATTCATATGGATAACTGCTAATGACCCTGCACCGATTGCTAATGTTGCCGCTTCAGGCGATAATCCTAGCAACGTTAAAACAGGTCCTAAAATACCTGCTGTTGTAAGTGCTGCTGTCGTAATCGATCCTACGGTTGCTACAAGTATTGCTGCTAATAAATAAGGAATAAGTATAACTGGAATATTGCTTTCTGCAACGGAATTGGCAATAGTCTCGACATGTTCATTTTCGCTAATAAGCGCAGCAATCGCACCACTCATTGCAGTGACTAATAAAGGCAAAATAGCAACAGCTAATCCACGACTTACCCATGATTCCATAATGATTTGTAAAAACGGTGTATCTTTTTTTATATTTTTATCTTCACGCATGGCAGCTTCATATACATTTTGTTTATATAGAAAGGCTAGAATACATGTCATCATCACCCCACTAGATAAAGCGACAACTCGATCACCTAAAATGTTCATAAGATTATGTAAGCTTGTCCCCTCTGCCAACAATGTGTTAGCTACAGAAGATGAACCAATGAAAATAATCGGGATTAAGATTGGTAAAAACGCTAATATATAAGGAAAATGCTTCTTCGATCCTGTATCATCTACCCCAGAGAATTTCTCTAATGGTGCAACAAACTCTTTTTCCGTCCATTTCTTAAAAATGAACCACGTCATAAAAAACGCTACAAAACTAGTAAGTAACCCGTATATAATAACGAATCCTAAGTCGGCTTCTAACTCTAAAGTAGTCGCTAAAATCCCAGGTGTTGGTGGTACTAAACCATGTGTTAATATTAATCCTAAACCTGTAAATGCTACCATCGTTGTCATGGAAATATTTTTTAATTTTGCAACTCGGGATGCAATAGGCGCAACTAATAAGTTCGTAATATCCCCAAACACTGGAATGGAAATAACGAATGCCGATAATGCAGGCGCTAATTCCATACGCTTTCCTTTAAATATTTTATCAAAAAAAGCTGTAATGACATCTGCTGCCCGTAAATCAATAATACCAATTGCCAATATCGCTCCTAAAATTAAAGGTATTCCAATATTTCCTAAAGTTGATCCAAAACCATTATTGATCACTGCAATCACATCTAGTAAATGCATACCAGATATTAACCCTAATATTAAAGCTGCGAGAAACAATGAAATGAAAGGATTAATCTTTAATTTCATAATAAGAAAAACTAATACAGATAAACTAATAATAAGTGCTAAAATAAATGATACCATATGTTCCCTTCCTCCGTTCGTAAATTCTCCCCCAAAATTTATTGCTAGATTTTCGACAAGTGTTATTATCATATCAACCGTTATAAAAAGTTGTCAAAAAAGTCTACAAATTGTATAAAGCGAAGAATAAGTTCAACAAAAGGCGATATTATGGAACTTTTATGTATTATTTATAAAATTGATAAGTATTAGAAGTGTTTAGAAAGAGGATTTGAACGTATGAAAAAATGAACTAAGTTTGAGTGAATAGTAGTACACAACATTTAAAAAGCATTCTGAATCATACATGATGTAAGAAGTTTATTGACACTAATATTTATTATCAACAAAAAAGGATAATATGTATTACTGTGTTATTTATAAATCATTTAACATGCTAGAATACGCACTAAATCAATAAAAGTAATAAACGAATGAAAGAAAAATTGACTGGAATGAGTCCGTACAATTCTAGGAACAAGCCAGTCAATTATCTGCTTAAATATTTAAGCTAACTATTGAGGTTCATTATAGTTATCGTAGTTTACTTTTACTAACATACCCGGGCTTTCCGAGCATTTCAAACATATTCGTCTTATATGCTTCCACACCAGGCTGATCAAACGGATTTACCTCCAATAAATAACCACTCATCGCACAGGCTTTTTTGAAAAAGTAAACGATATAGCCAAATGTATAGGCATCAAGACGCGGTAAATCTACCACCATATTCGGCACACCGCCATCGACATGCGCCTTCAATGCAGCATCACTAGCTACACGGTTTATTTCATTCAGCGATTTGCCAACTAAATAATTTAATCCATCTAAGTTTGCTTCATCACGTTCCACGACTACCGTTTCAGCCTCTTCATCCACACGCAAAATCGTTTGAAACAATTGGCGCCTACCGTCCTGGATATACTGTCCTAATGAATGCAAATCTGTTGGAAAATTAGCAACCGCAGGGAAAATACCTTTCCCATCTTTTCCTTCACTTTCTCCGAATAATTGTATCCACCAATCGGAAAAGTACCGTAGTTTCGGATCATAGTTTGATAAAATTTCTGTTGTAAAATTTTTCTCGTATAAAAGATGTCGAATGACAGCATATTGATAGGCAATATTATGTTGTACTGTCGGTGTAGCTAAATCTTCTGCTGCTTGCCTTGCTCCTGCGATTGCTGCATCAATATCAATCCCACTTACAGCCATCGGCAATAATCCGACAGGTGTCAGCACAGAATATCTCCCACCGATATCATCAGGAATAACAAATGTTTCATAGCCTTTTTCATCAGCTAACGTTTTTAACGCACCTTCAGACTTATCTGTAGTAACATAAATACGTCTTGCCGCCTCTTCTTCACCGTATTTTTCTTCTAAAAACGCACGGAAAATTCGAAACGCAATACCCGGTTCAGTCGTCGTGCCACTTTTTGAAATGACATTGATAGATACATCCACATCTTTTAATGCACGTAACAATTCCTTGTTATATGTTGCACTAATATGATGACCGGTAAAAATAATTTCTGGTATATCCGCTTTTTTACGCCCTAAATAACCGAATGTATCACCTAACATTTCAATTGCCGCATGCGCTCCTAAATATGAACCGCCAACACCGATAACGAGTAATACGTCCGAATCCTTTTTTACTCGTTCAGCGACAGTCTTCATCCGTGTTAATTCCACCTCATCTGCTGGAACATCTAACCAACCAAGAGAATCATTTCCGATTCCATGTCTTGAATGAATTAAATCATGATAATGACGGACAAGTGGGTCATAACTATTTATATCTTTTTCTGAAATAAAACGTAACACATGCTCATATGAAAAATGTAAATATGCCATTGTTAACTCCTTACATGAAAATAAAATGATAGTTATATACTACTATTTTCCTAGTAAATAATCTACAAATGTTATCATTTAATTAGAAAAAGTAACTAAGCGTTTCTCAATCGATTCTTGTAATTTTCTAATAAATGCATGACTTTCCTCTAATGACGCTTCCTTCACTCCATAATAAAACTTAATTTTTGGTTCTGTTCCAGATGGACGAATACAAACCCATGCACCATTATCTAATATATATTTTAACACATTCGATTTGGGCAACCTAATATCCTCTACTGCACCACTCGCTAAAACAAAACGCTGTTGTATTGCATAGTCTTCACGCACGTTTACGTTAACATTTGCTAATTCAATGGGAGGATTATTTCGGAAATCTTCTAAGATTGCCTGAATTTGTGCTGTACCATCTTTTCCTTCCAATGTAATCGATTGTAAATGTTCCACATAATACCCATATGTTTCAAAAATATCTTGTAAACCGTCATATAAATTTTTTCCTTGTTTTTTATAAAAGGCTGCTACTTCCGCAATTAATAAACAAGTTTGAACAGCATCCTTATCACGAACAAAGTCTCCAATTAAATAACCATAGCTTTCCTCATATCCGAATAAGAAGGTATGTTCTTTCGTCTCTTCAAAACCTTTCATTTTTTCTGCAATATATTTAAATCCTGTTAATACATCAATTGTTT
>DXHX01000079.1 GCA_019113205.1 Candidatus Pseudogracilibacillus intestinigallinarum
TATCTTCGTTTAGAAAATATCCATCCGTTAACAGATGTGGAAGCATTGCGTGAAATAGGAGCACTATTAGAAGCACGTAACATACCATATATGTTAATGGTTCGGCCAGCTTATATGGATGAAGAAACGAAACGTGTCACTTATTTAAAAGATCAGAAAGAACTATTACAGTTGCTACAATCATTACAAGAAGCAAACGGTACAGTCGTTTTTAATGGATATATTAATGTGGCGAATGCTTCATATGAATTTTGGGATGGATATTTTGATCAACCAATGTACGGTGAGCAAGAAGAGCGAGAGCAATTACTGAGTAAGTCGCAGTTTACAAATAAAGACGATTATGAACAGTATATAGATGAAGTAAGGGAAAAAGAAAGAGCGTTTGTACAAACGCGGATAGAAAAAGGGATCCATGACCTAGCAAAGGTAGATTTAACCCCATTAGCTTTCTCGCCAGTTTTTCATGCGATGAGTCAGGAAGGGTATGCTGTAGCACGAAAACATGCGACATCTTTAGTGGGGAATATCCAATTAATGGATGATACAGCATCATCAATATATGCTCCACCATTCCTCACATCTGCAAGTTTTATGAAAGGGATGACTGTTTATCCCGAAACTGTCGGTGATATTTCAAATACGACAGCAACAGATTTTGCAAATGCGATTGCAAAGTTAGAAATGGCACAAATAGTGCGTGACGGTGTCATAGGGGTAAGTTATCAAACATATTTAGGTCCGGAAAAATTAGAACAAAGTTTAAACACATTGCATCCATTGGGCCGTGTGACATGGCTTGATTTACAAGAAACGGAACAAACTATCCAAACAGAAAAAACAACTATTACTTCGAATAAAACAGAAGGTATAAAAACGATGTATTACTTTACTTGGAAAGATCATATAAGTGAATGGGTGAATCAATTTACATTATTAGAAAAGGTTCTCTGGGTGGTAACATTGTTCGTATGTTTGTTTGTCGTACTCTTTTTATTTTTTGGATTACATTTACGTTTACAGTTAAGGAAGCGACTGTTTAGGGAGAGAAGATAAATGGCGAATACATTATTTATTATTTCATTAATTCTCATTTGGGTCATGCTACTTTATCATATGTTCCTAATGTTAGGTGGCTATTTACATTTTACAAAGTATGAAAGAGTCATACCACAATGGACTCGTAATTTAGGAGAGTTGCCTAAAGTAAGTATTATGATCCCCGCGCATAATGAAGCAGTCGTTATTGGAAACACCTTAAAAGCAATGGTGCAGTTAGATTATCCGAAAGATAAATTAGAAGTCATTGTAATAAGCGATAATTGTTCTGATAATACGAGTGAAATTGCCGGTAAATTTGCTGCAAAGTACCCGTTTGTGAAAGTGGTTGAAACAGAAGGAGAATATAAGGGAAAAGGGAAATCGAGTGCACTTAACTTCGGTTTTAAACATTCAGAAGGAAAATATATAGCTGTTTATGATGCAGATAATACACCAGAAAAAGGCTCCATTTATCATTTAGTGATGGGGCTCGAAAATGACCCAAAGGCTGGAGCGGTTGTCGGGAAATTCCGTGTCGTTAATGCTAAAAAGTCATTATTAACACGCTTTATTAATATTGAAACTATTACATTTCAGTGGATGGCCCAAGCAGGAAGATGGTTTTGGTTTAAAATGGCTACGATTCCTGGAACGAATTTTGCGATTCGGCGTACCATTATTGAAGAGTTAGGTGGTTGGGATGAGAAGGCGTTAGCAGAGGATACGGAGTTAACGATTCGAGTGTATGACCTCGGGTACCATATCCGCTTTTTCCCTGCTGCAGTGACGTGGGAACAAGAACCAGAAGTATGGAAAGTATGGTGGCGCCAGCGCACACGTTGGGCTCGTGGAAATCAATATGTCGTTTTAAAATATATTGGGAAGTTTTTAACATTAAAACGAAGAGTAATAGTTTTTGATTTATTTTATTTCTTTTTTACGTACTTTTTATTTTTCTTCGGTGTCATTTTGTCGAATATTATATTCATCGTTAATTTGTTTTACGATCTCCAATTATCTGTTGGGATTGTCGCGATGGTATTGTGGATTTTGGCATATGCGTTATATGTAACAGAAGTGTTTATCACGTTAAGTATAGAAAAAACAGAAATGACGTTTGTGAACTTTTTAATCGTTCTGTTTATGTACTTTACATATTCCCAATTGTGGATTATTCTCGTCGTTTATTCGCTATATTTAGAAATAAAGCGTGTGTTATTTAATCAAGAAATAAAATGGTATAAAACAGAAAGATTTGATAAATAAAATTGTGCACGTTCGATTTAGTTAAATGCTTTGTTTAAGAAGGACTTCGTTTTTATAAAAGTATTTTCAATGAAAAGTGATATAAGCATAGTTGTTAGAAGGGGTGAAGGGATGAGAGAATCCATTTGGAAGTTGTTGTTTGTGATATGTTTTATTTTCTTGTTCTCGTTTTGGCAAACAGAACAAGTACAAGCAGAAAGTAAACCAACAAAATTGTATACTGGTGAGGAAGACTATGTATTAGAGGGTCTCATTGACCAGAAACAATTTTATTATGACATTCCGACTGAAAAAATAAGTGGCAACAATAATTTTGTTTTACGTATTCGTTATTCGGAGCTTTTGTTAAAGGATTCAACAGTTACGATTGCTTTAGATGGAGAACCGGTAAAAAGCGTGACAATTAATCCAAAAAAGACGGAAATGGAAATCGATGTCCCATTGCGTGGGGAAATGTTAGAGCGAGGATTTCATCAAGTGACTGTTAGTTTTTATGGGGAATTGGCAGCTGAAATGTGTACAAACGAGGAAAATCCGGCGAATTGGATGACTATATTAGCAGATAGCCATTTTAATTTACATGTAGATAAAGATTTAAAAGATCGAGATAATATGTTGGTCGATTACCCATATCCATTTGTACAAATGGATGGAAGTGATGCTTCATCGACGGTCATTGTTTTGCCAGATGATGCATCCGAAAAAGTAATGTCTGCGGCGTTGAAGTTGACAGGTTATATAAATAGCCAAACAGGGGAGCAAGAATCCGTTGATATAATGTTTGAATCGGATGTAGAAAAACAAGTTAACAAGTTAGATGCACATATGATCGTGATAGGCGAAGTAGATACTTTTTCATCGATAGTAGATGGTATGATTCAAACTGCTGAAGCGGATGTAAAAAAAGATCATCTACTCGTTAAAAATGAAATTATTTCCCTCCCGAAAGGAGACCGTCAAGTAATGTTCGTTTTAGCGAATGACGGAGAAACATTGTCATCGTTAATTCCGATTATTACGACAGATGCATATGTTGATCAATTAACTGGAAATGAGATGGAAATTAAACAATTACCAACTTTGCCAGGGCAAGATCGAAAAGATAAAGTAGATTTTAATAGTTTATCCATTCCATCTATGACGTTAAGTGGTCTGGAGTCATCTTCACCATATTACTTTTACGATGTACCGACATATGTGGACCGTAAAGAGACTAGTTATCTGCATTTAAAGTTAGAAGTAGCAGAAACATTGCGTCACGAATCATTAGCTTCTCAACGATCTGGAGAGCTCGTTGTCATGGTAAATGATGTTCCACACTCTGTCGATTTGAATGAGCTAGAAGAGGATTCAGATGGATTTTTCCGTCTTGCTTTACCTATTAGTTCTGAAACGATGCAACAGGGTGATACGATGTCGATTCAGTTTGTTGGACATGGATTGAAGGAGCGCGACATTTGTGTCTTACCAACAGATGAGCGATGGATTTATATTGATGAAGCTAGTTATATTGAGTTTGCTTTAAAAGAGGATGGTACAAACGAGGCAGATTTTTCTAGTTGGCCGCAACCGTTCATTTCTAGTGAGGAAGGTACAAATACATTAGTCGTTGTTCCAGAAAAAATCGATAGAGAAATGTTAAAACAAACCCAAATTGTTATGAATGAACTCGTTACGAAAAATAATATGGCATCTATGGAGCTTGTTCATACGGATAATGTGACGAAAGAACAATTGAAGGATCATCATATTATTTTTATTGGTGATGTTCGTAAATGGGAGGCTTTAAATGATGCGGAGTCTACTTTATTGCAAGTAGATGAAGAGGGAGTTGTAAATGTGTATGAGCATGGATTTGTCGCAGAAGGAGCAAAGCTTGTCACATCGATTCAAGATTCAATATGGAATGATAAGCATAGCCTCGTTATTTTCACATCGGTACATCCAGAAGAAAAAGAATTTGTCAGCTCAGATATCGTTCACGCATTATCAAATGAAAAACTATTCGCCAATATCGTTGTTGAAACAGCGAATACAGATATATTTTCAAATGAAGTGGCATTGAAAGACGGAAGTGATATCGGGAAAGCACCATCAGAAAAATCAACAGAAGAACCGTGGATGCTCTTTATCTTTGTTGGTATGTTCGTAATAGGGTTACTCATTTTCATCGCCGTAGTACGTAATCGACGTAAAGCGATGAAAGAATAGATAAAAAAATAAAGGTTAGGGTTTTCGCCCATCATTTGAGAGCGAAATCCTAACCTTCTTTTATTCTTCCGTATTAATTTTAATACGGCGTGCTTTTGTTTCTTTGTTTTTCGGTAAATGGATGAATAATACTCCATCTTTATTGTCCGCATGTATTTCCTCTACATCGACATTTTCAGGTAATGTAAAAGAACGGAAAAAAGATCCATAATGATGTTCTACTGTATGAAAGGTAATTTCATCATCTTCCACATCTGTATCTTCATGTTTTTCGCTCTTTTCACCTTTTATTTTTAAAATTTGTCCATCAAGTTCAATGTCAATATGGTGAGGGTCAACCCCGGGGATTGCAACTTCGATTGTATAACGGTCTTTTCGCTCGATAATATTGCAAGCGGGCGTGAAACCATCTTTACGATCTAACAACTTACTAGAGAAAAATGGGTCTTCAAAAAAACGCTGAAACATTGTGTCCACTTCATTTTTCAACTTTTTAATTGGTTGTTCATCTGTAATACGTTTAATCGGGTTCATTTCTTATACCTCCTACAATCTTATTCAATGTATATATTTCCTATTATACAAAATATAAACGTAACCATACATAGTTTAAACAAATTGTCACAAATTACTTGTCGCTTCTATTTTTGCACTTCTATTTAGAACACTCTATAATTGCAAGTAGGATTGGAAAGGAGTATACGAAACGATGCTACGTCGATTTTTTGCTTATTATAAACCACATAAACGATTATTTATTATCGATTTTGCGAGTGCAGTTTTCGTTGCTATTTTGGAATTAGCATTTCCAGTAGCTGTACAATGGTTCATCGATGATTTATTACCAGGAAATAATTGGGATCTTATTTGGAAGGTAGGGATTGGCCTACTTCTAATTTATGGTATAAGTTCTGTCTTACAATATGTTGTTACATATTGGGGACATAAGCTCGGTTTAAATATTGAAACAGATATGCGAGAAGATTTATTTCATCACGTACAAAAACAATCCTTTCGCTTTTTTGATAATACGAAAACCGGACATATTATGAGTCGGATTACGAATGATTTGTTTGAAATTGGAGAACTTGCCCACCATGGTCCAGAAGATTTATTTATCGCATGTATGACGTTTATCGGTGCATTTTGGATTATGTTAACGATCAACGTACAGTTGGCACTCGTTATTTTATTTATCGTTCCTCTACTTATTTTCTTTATGACGTATAGCAATATAAAAATGAGTAAAGCATGGAAAAATATGTATGAAGATATTGCAGGGGTAAACGCTCGGATTGAGGATGCAGTCTCAGGTTCACGTGTCGTACAATCATTTACAAATGAACCATATGAAATGGAACGTTTTCGAGAAAATAACGAATTATTTCGCAAGTCAAAATTAGGTGCCTATAGAGTAATGGCAATCGTGACATCAAATATATACTTATTAATGCGTTTTATGACATTAGTCGTGCTCGTATTCGGTGCTTGGCTTAGTTTTACAGGAAAACTTACATACGGAGAGCTTGTTGCTTTCGTTTTATATGTCAATGTATTAATAAAACCGATTGAGAAAATTAGTGCCTTATTAGAATTGTATCCGAAAGGGATGGCTGGGTTTAAACGTTTTACAGAATTATTAGATGAAGAGCCTGATATCGAAGATGAAAAAAATGCTAAAGTCGTCAATGATTTACAAGGAAATATTGCTTTTCAAGATGTCACTTTCACGTACGAAAAGACGCAAGCACCTGTATTGAAAGATTTAAGTTTTCAGGTGAAAAGTGGAGAGACAGTAGCATTTGTCGGTCCATCTGGTGCAGGGAAAACGACGATTTGTTCGCTCATTCCTCGTTTTTATGATGTGAACAAAGGTGCGATAACGATTGATGGGATCGATATTCGAAGGATGACAATGCGCAGTTTGCGCAAAAATATCGGGATCGTACAACAAGATGTGTTTTTATTTACCGGAACATTACGGGAAAATATTGCATATGGAAAACTTGATGCAACAAATGAAGAAATTGAACACGCTGCAAAGCTAGCACATATGGAAGAGTTCATCACAACTTTACCAAATGGATATGAAACACAAGTTGGGGAGCGTGGATTGAAGTTATCAGGTGGTCAAAAACAACGGATTGCAATTGCACGAATGTTTTTAAAGGATCCTTCGATTTTAATTTTGGATGAGGCGACATCTGCACTGGATACGGAAACAGAAGCAATCATTCAACAAGCCTTAATGGATTTAGCAAAAGATCGAACGACATTAATTATTGCTCATCGACTTGCGACGATTAAACATGCAGATCGAATATTAGTCGTTACAAAAGACGGTATCCAAGAAGAAGGAAGTCACGATGAATTAATTGCACAAGGTGGCATGTTTGCACATTTGCATGACATTCAGTTAAGGTAGCAGCGTATTTCTATTAAAATCTGAATGAGCCTATCCATATAAAAAAGCTTGAGACATGGAATACATCGTCTCAAGCTTTTCTATTTAACTTACAATTTCTTTTTCTTTCTTTTCTTTTGAATTATCTAATGTTGTTACATCTGTAGGTGGTTTTTCGACATAGAAAGATTGCATTTTTCTTACGTTATTATTCGATTCACGAAGTGCAATATGTTGGTGTGTGAATTTCGTTGGCGAATCAATCCCACAAGAAGCGCCTAACATGAATAATCCTTCACGCATCGTACGTAAGTAGTTCGCTGTACGGAAGCGTTTCTCTTCTACGACAAGTCCTTTTTCTAAATGTGGTAAATGGGACGTAATACCAACAGGACACAAGTTCGTATGACATTTCGCGGCATTAATACAACCAACTGTATTCATCGCCGCACGAGCAACGTAAATAAAGTCTGCCCCCAATGAAAGTGCGATCGCCATTTTATCTGCTGTTGCAAGCATACCTGATGCAAAGATTTTCACATTATTACGTACACCGTGACGTAATAATGTATTGTGTAAAATATGGACACCAGAGAAAATTGGTAAACCTAGTCCATCTGCCATCTCTTGATAAGTTGCCCCAGTACCACCTTCAGCACCATCTATTGCGATAAAGTCAGGATGTTTTCCTGTTTCTTTCATATATTTTGCCAATTCATCAAAGGAACTTTCATCCCCTGCTACTACTTTAATACCTACCGGCTTGCCTGTAATTTCTTGCCAATGTGTGAGCCAATGAAACAAGCCATCCATATCATTAAATAATGGAAAACGGTTGGGACTTTCTACGTCTTTCCCCATGTCAATTCCACGTATTCTAGCAATTTCAGGTGTAATTTTTTCTTTTGGTAATTTTCCACCTCGAACTTTTGCACCTTGCGCTAATTTTAATTCAATTGCTTTCACTTCTGGACGTAATGCATTGCTTAAAAATGTTTCCTCACAATATTCGCCATCTTTTCTTGCCCCGAAAAGACCTGAACTAATTTGGAAGATGACATCTGCTGTTTTTTGGAATAATACTTTTTGTTCGACTAAAAGATCTGCATGGTGCATGACAGATTTACCAAAATGCTCTTCTAATTCAAAGTTTGAACAGTTCGGATTATCTGTTACATATTGCACAACTCTTTCACTTAAACGGTCTACTAATGGTTCTTCAGGACGGTCTGGATTCACTTCGTAAATTCGTGATAAATGGTATGGAGATAATCCACCTTCTCCAGAGTTCATGAAACTACCACCACTAATTGCGACGCCCTGTGTTAATGCTTTTACAGCACTCTTAGATAAAGCACCATAACTCATTGCGGAAACACCGATAAGCCCTTTTACTTTAAATGGATGGCGCCTATCTTTTCCAATTACTTGAATGTTGTCCCCTTTTAAGTACCAAGGTTTAACTTCTGTTGCTAAACGCTTTTCTTTTCGATTAGTTAATGATTCATTTAAAATCTTATACGTATATGTTTTGATTAATTCATCGTTGTCTACACTTAATTCATTCGTATTTAACGGGAACATAGAGTTCGATAAATAAAAGCTAGTTAAAGAGAAATCTTTTTTGGAACCAAATCCAACAACCGTGTTTGCATATTTACCAGCTTTTGCAATTGCCTCAGCTGTATCACGATCTACAGGTTTTCCCTCTTTGTCATTCAGGAACCAATATTGGCGCATTTCCGGTCCGATCATCTCGAACACATAACGTAAACGCCCTAAAATTGGATGTGTTTTTAAAATAGAATGCTGATGTTGCAATTTATCCTTCAAGTATAAAACGACGATAAAAATAATCACTGCATAAAAAATTAACAAAGGAACTGTTTGAAATGTTGATATAAAAATAGACAGTTTGATCACCTCTATTAATATAATAGCAATAAAATTTTATTATGAAAGGATAAAATCGCTATATCTCAAAAAGATATAAGTGTAATGCCTTTTCGATATAAGTTAGATGAAAATTAACAGAAAAGCATTTAAAAATCAGACTTTTTATCTAATCTGCCATGGGCGATATAGTATAAAAGTAACCCAAAAATGATGAAAAATATTAGGTAGAAATACAACTCTCTAAAACCGACTAGTGGGATAAGTGCTCCTAAAAATAAAGGACCTAAGCCAAGTGAGAAGTCGTAAAAAATAAAATAAGTTGCATTGGCTAATCCCATTCGTTCAATTGGTGCTCGTTGAATAGCAATCGCTTGTGTACTAGATTGAAAGTTTCCATACCCAAGACCAATTAATGCTGCTGCAAATAAAAAGGTAGAAGTAGATGTTGCTTTACTAATAAAAAACATACCGATAGCAAAAATAATGATCGTCGGATAAATAACGGCATTTCCGCCGAATTTATCGAGCACTTTACCAGAAATAGGTCTTGTTAATAGAACGACAATTGCGTAAACGACAAAATAAAATGTTCCCGCTTGCACGAGATGAATTGTTTCTGCATAGGTCGAAATGAACGATAAGATACTTGAGTACGTAATACCAATAACTAACATGACAGAAGCAATGGGAATGGAAGAACGTTCAAGGTAATTTGAAAGTTTGAATGTTCTCCTTTTTGTCTCTGTTTCTTCAACTTCAATCGTTGGTGCCTGAATAATAAAGGCGAAAAGGAAACAAACGATTCCAATGGTTAATGAAAAAATAAATACATACGTGTATGAAAAATATTGAATCAGTAAAATTCCAATAAGTGGACCAATTGCTTGCGCTAATACGACACTACTACTGAAATAACCGATCCCTTCTCCAGTTCTTGAAGGAGGAATTATTTGGGAGACAATGGTTCCTGTTGCCGTTGTAGCAAGCCCAACACCAATACCTTGCACAACTCGCACAATTAATAATAAATAAATATTTATATTAAAAAAGTAAAAAATACTTAAAATTAAAAAAATAATAATTCCAACCATTAAAATTCGCTTAGTCCCGAGTTCGTTCATTTTACTTCCGGCATATAGTCGACCAATTAACGCACCAAAAATAAAAATACTGGAAACAAAACCTGCTAAACTTGTACTAGCTTTATATGTATCAATTGCATATCCTGCCATAATGATGATCAACAAAAACATCGACAACATAAGAAAGAAGTTCACCAATGATGTAATAATAAATGTTTTTGTCCATAATTTTTCTCTTTCACTACCCAAAAAATCACTCCTATTATAATGTGGATAAATCATATACGATTTATATTATATCGAACAATAAAGATGGATGGAACTAATTCATTTTCATAAAAACATAATTTATTTCAAAAACCACGAAAAACGGTACGGTTTACCATTTGTAAGATAAACCGTACCGTTACATATCACATGTATATTATTCTACTGTAACTTCTTTTTTGGGCATTGTATGTAAATGGTTTGCATCCGTATGTGCATACATTTCATACGTGCCAGCCTCCTCGAATGTATGATCAGCAGTATATGTGCCATCCTCGTTGTTTGTTGCTTCAAATGTGACGCTATTTTCTTCATCGCCACTTTCCCATACTTCAAATTTCACTTCGGCATCTTTCTCAGCTTCTCCACCATATGTTACTTCTGCTAAAAATTCCACCGTCTCCCCTGCTTCCACAGTTTCTGGAAGAATAAATTGTACATCTAAATCTGCTAACTCTTCACTATCATGGTTTGCATGCTCATTCTCGTTACTACATGCAAATAAAAGTACTGCCGGTAAAAGGAATAAAAGTAATAATCGCTTTTTCATTTATATAGCTCCTTATTGTAATAAATTTTTCTTGTTTAAAGATGCAAGATCTTCCATAATTTCATCCAAACTGTCGGCTTTTACTCCGTCATACCCTTTTACGATATTGCCCTCAGGGTCGACTAAGAAAAACCTTGTATCATGCATTACTTCGTCTGAACTTTTCTTCGGTTCTTTTAATAATGCACGGAATGATTTGATTGATAATTCTTTGATCGTATTAAAATCATACCCAGTTAAAAATGTCCATGTTTCAAAATCACTACCATATTCGTTTCCATATACTTCTAACACTTCTGGTGTGTCATAATCTGGATCTACACTGAAAGAAACGAGATGTACAGGGAAATTTTCCTCTGCAATACGTGTTTGTAATTTTGCCATATTGCTCGTCATTGGTAAGCAAACCGTTGTACAATTTGTAAAAACAAAGTCTGCAATCCACCACGTTCCTTCTAAATCATCGAGACTAAAACTTTCGTTATATTGATTGGTAAAAGAGAAATCTGCTACTTCCTCAGACATATTTGTCTCAATTGGCAACTTATCTCCGCAAGCCGTCAATATTAATAAAAGGCTAGCAATAACAACGAAAAAAATCCGCCTTTTAATCATTTTTTCTCTCCTCTATTCTTATAATAATCTGCTATCACCTTCTATTTAAGCATGTTATGCCGCAATTTGCATAAAATTTGATTAGAAAATGTCTACCCTTCTAACATAGCATACGATATGCCAAAAATCTCAACATAGTCATGAACAAACTATGAAGATAATGTGACAAGGGTGAATGGTAGATAAACTCAAAAGTGAACTCATGCATTAAATACCATTATTTCCCAGGAAATATTTTTTAAAAATTGATCGATTGTAAGCATCTTTCTATATTCCCTCTTCTCGCTCCGATATAATACGGGATGATCGATATATTTTTTACATGTAAAAGGGAATGATGGAAAGAGTAGGGTACACAAATTTCTTTAATATTTTAAAAATTGTACATGTTAGTTGAATTTTTATCGTTTCATTTTACAATAATAAGTGGAAGAATCAATTAGGAGGTACTATCTATGGAGAAAAAACAATTCCAAGCAGAATCAAAAAGATTACTTGATTTAATGATCAATGCGATTTATTCACAAAAAGAAGTTTTTTTACGTGAATTAATATCGAATGCAAGCGATGCAATCGATAAAGTGTACTACAAAACTTTAACAGACGATACATTAACATTTAATCGCGATGATTATTTTATAAAAATCACACCGAACAAAGAAGCAAATACGTTAACGATTACAGATACTGGAATCGGGATGACGAAAGAAGAATTAGAGGAGAACTTAGGAACGATTGCTAAAAGTGGTTCTTTAGCATTTAAAGCTGAAAATGAAATAGAGGAAGACTTTGATATTATTGGACAGTTCGGGGTCGGATTTTATGCGGCATTTATCGTGGCAGATAAAGTAACGGTTGTAAGTAAAGCATTTGGTGCAGAGGAAGCTTATAAGTGGGAATCTGAAGGTGCAGAAGGTTATACTATTGAACAATCAGAAAAAGACCATATTGGAACAGAAATTACTTTACATTTAAAGGAAGATACGGAAGAAGAAACATATAGTGAATTTTTAGAGGAATTCCGTTTACGCGATATTATTAAGACATATTCTGACTTTATTCGTTACCCTATCAAAATGGATATTACAAAAAGTGAGCCAAAAGAAGAGAATGAAGAGGAATTTGTTGAATATACAGAAGAAGAAACGATTAACAGTATGGTCCCAATTTGGCGTAAAAACAAAAGCGAATTAACAGATGAAGACTATCGAAACTTCTATCAAGAAAAGCGCTATGGGTTTGATGAACCATTGACACATATTCATACGTCTGTTGATGGAAATATTCGTTACGATGCGATTCTGTATATTCCTTCTACGATGCCATTTGACTTCTATTCTCCTGAATATGAAAAAGGGTTAGAACTATATGCAAATGGTGTACTTATTATGAATAAATGTGCCGATCTATTACCTGATTACTTTAGCTTCGTAAAAGGAATGGTTGATTCAAGCGATTTATCGTTAAATATTTCCAGGGAAATGTTACAACATGATCGTCAATTAAAAGCGATTGAGAAAAATATTACCCGTAAAATTAAACAAGCATTGGAACGAATGTTAAAAAATGACCGTGAAAAGTATGAACAGTTTTATGATGTGTTTGGTCGTCAGTTAAAATATGGTGTATATGCTGACTTCGGTCAAAATAAAGATGTGTTAAAAGATTTATTACTATTTTACTCATCGACTGAGGAGAAATTGGTCAGTTTAAAAGAATATGTGGATCGTATGAAAGAAGATCAAACGACGATTTTCTATGCTACGGGTGAATCGATTGACCGAATTCACAAAATGCCACAAACAGAGGCTGTACGTGATAAAGGTTATGAAATTTTATACTTCACAGAAGACGTGGATGAATTTGCTATTCGTATGTTAATGAACTACGATGAAAAAGAATTTAAAAACGTATCTGATGGAGATTTAGATTTAGAAACAGAAGAAGAAAAACAAGAGGCAGAAAAGGAAGCTGCAGACCATAAACAACTTTTTGAAAAAATGAAAGACATTTTAAATGGAAAAGTTGTCAATGTGAAAGCTTCAACTCGTCTTCGTTCTCATCCGGTTTGCTTCTCAACAGAAGGAGAAGTATCGATTGAAATGGAGAAAGTGATGCAACAAATGCCGGATGGACAAGGAGTAAAAGCGAATAAAGTATTAGAGATTAATATGGATCATGATGTTTTCACAGCGTTAAAACAATCATTTGATACAGATGAGGAAAAATTCGCATTATATACGAACCTTTTATTTAGCCAAGCAACGCTTATGGAAGGTTTACCGATTGAAGACCCGGTTGAGTTTTCTAATGATATTTGTAAAGTAATGGTGTAATATTTAGGGAAATAAAACTAGCATATAGAAATGAGGGATATCCCCTTTTCTACATGCTAGTTTTTTTAATAAGGAAGTCAGTGGAGAACGTACAGGAGAAATAATAAAGTGAATGAACATTGGTCATTCACTTTTTCTGTGCAAATATTCAAAAAACATGATAGATTATGATTATATTATGTAAATTATTTGTACAAATGGATTTTCTGTTTTAGTTGATTGGAAGGATGAAAATTCAAAAGTGTCGTAGGGATATAGAAAGCTTATTATGTAGAGATTCAAAGTAAGTTTGAAAGAAGCACTGCTATAAATAAAGAGAGAATGGCGGGGTAGAAAAATGAAGTTATTAAAAATCATATCACAAATTGCTCTATTATTTTGTTTTTATTACATCGGTGTGTTCATCCAACAATCTTTTGGATTATTCATTCCAGGCAGTGTCATTGGACTCGTATTAATGTTTCTATGTTTAATAACTGGCATTGTAAAAGTGAATTGGATCTCCGCTGGTGCGAGTGTCATGGTTACCCATTTAGCGCTATTTTTTATTCCGGCAACAGTAGGTTTGCTAAACTATTATAAATTATTTGCTGGAAAAGGAGTTTTATTACTTGTCATTACGATTATTAGCTCGATTTTAGTAATGGGCGTATCTGGCTTTGTAAGTGAAAAATTGGCGAAAAAGGGAGTGGAAAGTCATGAATGATATAATGATCGCACTCATCGTTATTATTGGAACGGTCATTGCCTATTTGTTTTCAAGATGGCTTTATAAACGTGTCTATACACCCCTTCTATTACCGGTAGCTGTATCGACGTTTATCATCGTTATTTTTTTAATTGTGACGAATATATCTTATGATACATATATGATTGGTGGAGAGTGGATCAATTGCTTTTTAGGTCCTGCAGTTGTGGCACTTGCTTATCCGCTATATCAAAATAAAGATGTGTTAAAGGAATTAGCTTTTCCGATGTTAGTCGGTACGTTCATTGGTGCGGTCGTAGGAATTGTTTCAGGCGTGTGGTTGGCAAAGCTCGTTCGATTTGAGGAAGAATTAGTTTTTTCGATTACACCAAAGTCTGTTACGACACCGGTTGCCATGGATATAAGTGAATCGTTAGGCGGCATTGACACACTATCAGCAGTATTTGTAATGGTCGCGGGAATTGCTGGTGCTATGTTTGGAACCTATGTCTTTAAATGGTTCGGTTTAAAAGAGACGATTGGTCGTGGTGTTGGGTATGGTTCCGCATCACATGCAATTGGAACATCTAAGGCATTAGAAAACGGACAGTTAGAAGGTTCCATTAGTACTATTGCGATGATTTTAAGTGCTGTATTCGTTTCGATTATTACCCCATATTTAATTCATTTTATGATGTAGACAATGTATTTTTCAATAATAAAACGGGATTCCAGTACATACTGAAATCCCGTTCATTTATTAGTGACGTTTTTGTAACCATAAAATTCCTGATTTTGTTAAACGTGGCACAAGTCCTGTTAATGATTGTTGGAACATGCTACCAAATCCATCTGATTTCCCTAAAGAACCTAATGTTCCACGTAATTTAATTTCCTTCGGTTTCTTCGGTGTACGTCCATTGACGACATCTGCTAAAATGGCAGCAACTTGTTCACCTTGTAACCCTGCAAGTTGTCCACTTGGGGAGTGAGTCGATGAAACATTATCCCCTATTACATAAATATGTTCGTTGTTTGGCACTTGATAAAATTCATTCGTCATCACTTTATTAAAACGATCTTTTTCAAACGGCAGTGCACGAACGATAGAGTGAGGTTGTACTCCGGCAGTCCAAACAGTTACATCGTTCACATAACAAATACCGTTATTACATACTCCATCTTTTTCAACATATTCTACAACGGAATGGTGGAGTACTTCGACATCATTTTTTATAAACCAGTCTGCCACATATGCTTGAATTTTTGGATCGAATGCTTTTAAAACAGATCCACCACGGTCTAATAAACGAATATTTAAATCTGGGCGGCTTTCACGAATTTCTGCAGCAACTTCAATTCCACTTAACCCAGCTCCAACGATGGAAACTTTTCCATATGCTTTTAAGTTTCCAACGGCAACCCCTGCTTTTCTAGCACGAGAGAAGCTTTGTACACTTTCCGTATACTTTTCTGCTCCTTCAATACCGTGATACGCATCCTCACAACCTAATGATAGTACTAGATAGTCATACGGTAATACTTTACTTTTATCACTAAAATAAATTTCCTTTGTTTCTAGGTCGATTTTTCGAACCGTTCCAAATTCATAGTGCACACGGTCATTTGTTGGATAAGCTGTTCGTACATCCGTATCTGCTGCAGTTCCTGCAACAATTGTATGGAATTCCGTTTTATACGAATGGTATGGATTTTTGTCGACAAGTACAATTTGAACGTCGTCAGGCAAGTTAGCATTAATTAACCCAGTTAAAACTTTTAAACCA
The DNA here is from genome assembly GCA_019113205.1 of Candidatus Pseudogracilibacillus intestinigallinarum. GTDB lineage: Bacteria > Bacillota > Bacilli > Bacillales > Amphibacillaceae > Pseudogracilibacillus > Pseudogracilibacillus intestinigallinarum. The sequence goes on from DXHX01000079.1 coordinate 16,144, forward strand.
CCATAGCCTCCACCTAAAATAACTAAATTTTTCATATTTATACCCCCACTATCGATGTCTCGCACTTTTACATTATCTATTATTAAGCGTACCAAATAACTAGTAAAAAAACTAGAAAATATTACTTTAATAATTGACTAAAACAAATAAAGGAAATGTTCTGAATACTACGCCCTGTACCATGCACGAATTTTTGCATCATTTGGTAATAGGAAGGCAAAAATACCTAAAATAGGTAAGGTGGCAACAATCCACATCGTCGGTTGTAATCCGATGGAATCAATCGTAGAACCGAATACGATTGAACCAATCGCTCCCATTCCAAAAGCTAATCCAACGATAAGACCGGACATCGTACCAACTTTACCAGGAACAAGTTCTTGCGCATAGACGACGGCAACAGAAAAGCTCGACATGAGTGCAAGACCGATAATCGCTAGAAAAATAATAGCTAAAACATTGTTCACCATTGGCATTAGTAAGGCGAGTGGCGCTGGAATTAAAAAAGAAAGCAGGATGACTGTTTTCTTCCCGAATCGATCTGATAAAGGTCCACCTAAAAATGTCCCAATTGCTCCCATAAACAAAAAAGTAAAAATATATAATTGTCCTTTTGCAATCGATAAATGATAACTATCCATTGCGTAAAATATGTAAAAGTTTGCCATTGCATTATGGTACCATGAGCGAGCAAACACAATAAAAACTAAGACGATAATAGCGTTTCGCAATGCTTTTTTTGGTGCCTTTCTTTCGACTGTACGAGATGTCGCTTTACGCTCAGCTATTTTGGATAACTGTTTCTTATACCATGTTGCGACATAATATAAAATAATGACTGCCATCGCTGCAATAAATGTAAACCAAATGGATCCGAATTGACCTAAAGGAACGAGGATTAATGCTGTAATTAATGGTGCTAATGCTTGCCCGGCATTTCCTCCTACTTGGAAAATACCTTGTGCGAGCCCTCTTCGTGGTCCTGCTGCTAAATATGCTACTCTGGAACCTTCCGGATGAAACGTTGCAGAACCAATGCCAATGAAAATAACACTAACAAGGATCGTAATGAAGTTTGGTGCGAGTGCCAGTCCTAACATACCGAGCATACTACTCGTTAAGCCGATCGGAAGTGCATAAGGTAACGGATTTTTGTCCGTATACATTCCGATCATCGGTTGCATGACAGAAGCGACCATATTTAATGTAAAGGCAATTAATCCTAGTTGTGTAAAGGTGAGACCTAATGATTTTTCCAAAATAGGAAACATTGCTGGGATAACAGCCTGTAATGAATCATTTAATAAATGACAAAGACTAATTAAAAATAAGATAGAGTAGACAGTAGCATTGTCTGCCTGCCCGACATGTTGTTGTTTTTTTGCAATTGTACTCATACATAGCCTCATTTCTTTTTTGTTGTATATCTATTTTACCTTATTCATCATTTTTCGTGAAGAATAGTAAAAAGGTACTTCATGTTTTTTAATATAAGACGATATAAATAATGGAGCCTTTTTTGGTGGAAGTAGGAGGTAATGTAATGGATAGAACATCAGTCATAGGTGTCATATTAGGAGTTATTGCTATCGGGGTTGGAATGATTTTAAAAGGAATTTCTTTTGAGGCTTTATTAAATCCTGCTGCATTTTTAATCATTATTTTTGGGACGATTGCAGCTGTACTTATAGCGTTTCCAACTCGTGTTATTAAAAATATCCCGAGTTTATTTAAAATTTTATTTTTAGAGCAGCAAAAATATGATGAAAAGGAATTAATTTTAACATTCACAAATTGGGCGGAAGTGACAAGACGAGAAGGAATTTTATCTTTGGAAAAAGAGATAGATCAGATTGAAGATCCTTTTTTACAGTCTGGTATACAAATGGCTACAGATGGACAAACACCTGATTTTATCGAAGCTGTTTTAATGGGAAAAATTGTCGCGATGGAAAGGCGACATGAAGAAGGTGTGGCGGTCTTTACACAAGCGGGAACATATGCGCCAACATTAGGGGTATTAGGTGCGGTTGTCGGATTGATTGCAGCGTTAGGTAGTATGGATAATATGGATGTACTTGGAGCAGCTATTTCGGCTGCGTTTATCGCGACATTATTCGGTATTTTTACCGGGTATGTATTATGGCACCCTTTTGCAAATAAACTTCGTGAAAAATCAAAGCGTGAAGTGCTAATGAAAGAAATTATGGTCGAAGGGATTCTTGCGATTACTGCTGGAGAATCGCCTGCTGTAATTAAAGATAAATTAAGTTCATTTTTATCGGCGAAAGAAATAATTGCTTTAGAACAATATTTGGAAAGCAAGGTGAAAGAAAGTGAAGTGGAAACGGAAGGATAAACAAGAAGAAAAAACGGATGAATCGTGGCTCCTCCCGTATGCCGATATGTTAACATTGCTCCTTGCGTTATTTATTGTTCTATTCGCGATGAGTGAAGTAGATGCAAAAAAGTTTAAACAATTAGCCTCTTTTTTCGAGTCGGAATTTACGAGTGGAGAAGGAATATTAGATAATAATACTTCTATCATTCCAGAAAAAGAATCGAAAGATGAAAATGAAGTAGCAGAGGAAGAGGATGCGGATACATCTGAACAACAAGCAGAATATGAGTATTTACGAGATATACAACAAAATATGGATGCCTATATTAAAGATAATGATTTAATAGATGTAATTGGAACGAAACTAACGGCAGAAGGTTTGTATATTACCATTCGAACAGATATTACTTTTGATTCTGGTAG
>DXHX01000080.1 GCA_019113205.1 Candidatus Pseudogracilibacillus intestinigallinarum
ATAAAATAGTAGAGGTTAAAGGATCGTACGATATCCACGTATGGTATGCTTATAATGACCATATGAAAACAACCGTAATTTCTGAAAATGTGCCTTATTGTATCGACGTAAATTTATCGAAAGAAGATGAACATTGTTTAGAAAATAGTTGTCGTGATATTTTGGCTAAAGTAGAAAAACAACCAACTTGTTTACAATGTAAAATAAATGATGCGAAAAACATTTCTGTTGACGTTGCATTATCTTTTATTGTGAATGTTATCGGGGAAATGAAGGTACATGTGAAAGTTGAACCAGTAAAGCGAAAACAAGACGATCATGTGCGGGATTATCGGGGGAAACAAACATATGATACGTTTCAGGAACGTCCATCACAATCCCCATTTAAATAATTTTAAAACACCAAGGAAGGACAAAAACTGTTTGCTTCCTTGGTATTTATTTATAGACGATGTTGTTCATAAAGCAATTGTTTTGTGATAGATTGAAGCTGTATATATATGTCAGGCGGTAATTTTTCACTTGTATATGCAGCAATATTTTTATTAAGTTGGTCCATTGAACTTGCGCCAAAAACTGCCGAACGAACGACATCTTGTTGTAAGACGTATTGAAGGGCTATAGTTGCTAAATTGCTTTTTTGGAATGATGAAATAGATGTAAGGACCTCTTTCAGCTGTTCATAAGCATAACTTAAATACCCTTCTTTAGCTTTTTTCTCTATTTGTACTATAGTTTGATCTGTTAAAATTCCTTTTGCAAACGGTCCTCTTGCTAACACATGAATATCTTTCTCTGCTATTTTTGCAAAAAGTTCCTCGGGACGACGATCTAATATATTATATTGCATCATAATTGCATTGATATTTGAACGATGTACATACGCATCTATCACATTCGGTCGAATAGAAGAAATCCCATATGCACGGATTTTTCCTTTTTCTTTTAAACGTTCAAATGTTTCTATAATATCATCAATCGGATCTTCAATTGTACCTCCATGTAATAAATACAAATCAAGATAATCAGTCTGTAGTCTTTTTAAACTTGCATCAATTGCTTGATGGATATAGGCAGGGGATGGATCCCAAAACCACTCTTTCTTTTCTTTGTTAAAATGATTACCAACTTTTGATGTTAAAATAATGTCATGACGTTTCTCTTTAACCGCTTCACCGATAATCCTTTCATTTTCTCCAAAATCATATAAATCTGCCGTATCGATATGGTTAATGCCATTGTATATTGCTTCATCAATCATATTGCTCGCTTTTTGTTTGTCTTTACCGAGAGACATCGCTCCGAGCGATAATGGAGTAATATATATATCCGATTGTCCAAGTCTTTGTTTCTTCATGTTCATTCCTCCTCTATTTTAGTATACAATAAATTGTAATGGAAAATTTTAAATATACTTACTTGGAAGTAAATATGCTAAAATGTAAGCAGAACATTTTAAGTAAAGAGGGATTTTGATGAAAAAGTTTGAAGAAAAGACAATTGCAACGAATCAAATTTTTGAAGGCCATATTATTTCTTTACAAGTTGATGATGTGTTACTTCCAGATGGCAATAAAGGAAAACGAGAACTTGTAAAACATCCTGGAGCAGTTGCTATCGTCGCAGTTACGGACGAGGGGAAAATAATATTTGTCGAACAGTACAGAAAACCGTTAGAACGTTCTTTAGTTGAAATACCTGCTGGTAAAATAGAAGCGAATGAGGAGCCAATCGTAACAGCTCGGCGTGAATTAGAAGAAGAGACAGGATACACGACGGACAAATTACAGTATGTAACTTCTTTTTATACATCTCCAGGATTCGCTGATGAAATTATTCATATATATTATACGAATCAACTAAAAATACTAACAGATAAAGTTGCTGGAGATGATGATGAATTTGTGGAGCTGATTGCTCTAACACTAGAAGAAGCAGAACAATATATGAAAGAGAAAAAAATTCATGATGCAAAAACAGTATACGCAATACAATATTTAAAAATGATTGGAACGAATGCATAATGTTACAACAATATTTTGTTGACCTACATATCCACATTGGCAGGGATATATACGATCGACCCGTTAAAATTACCGCTTCTAAAAATTTAACATTAACGAATATTTTAGAGGAGTCATCTCGAAGGAAAGGATTACAAATGATCGGTGTCATAGATTGTCATGCACCAGCCGTTCAAGAAGAATTGCAACAACTTATCGAAGCGAATAAAGCAATTCCATTAAAAAATGGTGGTATCCAGTTTGAAAATGTGACCCTAATTTTAGGGGCAGAATTAGAAATATATGACGAAAATTGTCAAGGACCCATACATGTATTATGTTATTTGCCAACCATTGATAAAATGCAACAGTTTACAGAATGGCTTCGACCTAAAATGAAGAATATTACATTAAGTTCTCAAAGAATATATGTCGATGCTAAAACATTACAATATAAAGTGAAAGAATTGGCAGGGATTTTTATTCCTGCCCACGTATTTACGCCATTTAAAAGTTTATATGGAAAAGGGGTCCATACGTCTCTAAGCGAAGTGTTTGATCCAGATTTAATCGATGGAATTGAATTAGGTTTAAGTGCAGATACTTATATGGCAGATAATATAAGTGAATTACACCGGTATACATTTGTGACGAATTCAGATAGTCATTCTTTACCCAAAATTGCACGAGAATATCAGTTAATTGAAATGAAAGAACCAACATTTAACGAGTTGTGGTTTGCATTACATGGAGCGGAGGGGAGGAGAGTTGTCACGAATTATGGGATGAATCCATTGTTAGGGAAATATTATACGACCGTTTGCCAGCAATGTTTTGCACCTGCCACATTTGGGTCGCTAATTTGTGAAAAGTGTAATAGTACTAAAATTATTAATGGTGTGTATGATCGAATACAAACATTGAAAGACAATGAAGAAAACATAAATAAGCGTCCCGATTATATGTATCAAGTTCCTTTAGAATATATAAAAGGGCTTGGGCCGAAATCGATGGAGAAACTATTAGAGAATGGGAAAACAGAAATGCATATTATCCATCATATGCCACAAGACACATTAGAAAAATATGTAAAACCTACCATTGCAGCACAAATAATACAATTACGTCACGGCAAACTCCAGATTGAAGCGGGTGGAGGAGGAAAATACGGGAAATTAAAATAGTGATTCAATTAAATAAATGAAAAGGAACCAAAGCCTCTAAGGAAAAACACTTTATGTCATGAAACTTGTTTCTCATTTTAGATGCATGAATTGGACAACCTCATCATATTGTTTCTATATACGATGAAAAAGATGGAGGCTATGATGAGGTATATGAAAACTATCTTTCGCAACTATATACGGGAAAATAAGTGGATTGTATTGTTTATGTCAATTTTGTTTTTAACTGGCATTGTTTTTGGCGCCATTATTGTGAACAGTATGAGTTTTGTTCAAAAGGAAGATGTCTTTTTCCATCTACAACAATATTTTACATTAGTAAAGGAAAATAAAGAAATAGACCATTGGGAGCTATTTCGACGGAGTTATTTTTTTCATGTGAAATATTTGTTTATATTGTTCATTTTAGGTATGACGATTATCGGATTACCAATTATATGGGTACTCTTATTTATGAAAGGGTTAATTGTTGGATTTTCTGTCGGTTTTATCGTTCATCAATTAGGATGGAAAGGTTTAGGACTTGCTACACTGTCAGTTGCACCACAAAATATGATTACAGTACCAACTTATATATTAGCGAGTACAGTGAGTGTACATTTTGCGATTATTTTATGGAAAAAATTATGGGGAAGAAACAATAAAGTGTCTCCGATTCAGTTAGTCCGTATGTATGCTACCGTATTTCTTTTCTTTTTCATTTTAGCTTTTATAAGTTCAGGAGTTGAAACGTTTATTTCGAATCAACTATTTCAATACTTTTTAAAAATATTTATGACTATTTTATAATTATTTTAATTATATAATGATTATTTTTTGACAGTTGTTTCTCGTGTGCCTATAATGAAAGTGACAGATGGAGGGGTAAATCCATGAAACAACGAATAGAACGAATAAAAAAACAATTACATTCACAAGGGTATAAGCTTACTCCACAACGAGAGGCAACTTTATTGGTCTTATTAGAGAGAGAAGAAGATCATTTAAGTGCGGAGGAAGTATTTTTACTTGTGAAGGAAAAAGCACCAGATATTGGTTTAGCTACTGTATATCGTACATTAGAATTATTATCTGAATTAAAAATTGTTGACAAAATTAACTTTGGTGATGGTGTTTCTCGATATGACTTACGTAAAGAGGGAGCAGAACATTTCCATCATCATTTAGTTTGTATGGAATGTGGTTCCGTAGAAGAAATTATGGAAGATTTGTTACATGATGTTGAGAAAATTGTCGAAAGTCAATGGGAATTTCAAGTAAAAGATCATCGTTTAACATTCCATGGTATTTGTAAAGTTTGTCAAAACAAAGAAGTAAAAGCAAATTAATCTGCTTTTACTTTTTTTTGTTCATAAATGTTTATAATAGTGTAAAATAGAGGTATATAAACAAAGAATATTGTACACCTTTTTAATAAAGTGAAATTATCTATATATTATGGATGCATCATGATTAATTTATTTTGTAACTAAATAAACTGTAATGATTGTATAGATGATTCATAACGAAAGGGTACGATAAGATGTGGAAATGGATTCGATCATTTTTACAAGCAGTAATCGTTTTTATTAGTTGTACAATTATATTTTATTTTGCTATCCAGTCATTTCATCATCAGTATGAATCATATGTTGATGATCCATTTGAACACGTAAAATGGTTGAAAACATGGCATGAAAAAGTACGGACGATACGATTATTTTAATCATAGGAGAATGAAAATGTTACGAAACGAAATAGAAGACTTTTTTCACTATATTCGAATTGAAAGAGGGTTAGCTGATAATACGATTCAGTCGTATCGAAGAGATCTCCAACACTATGAACAATTTTTAACAGATACATGTAAGCGAACAGCATGGAACAATGTGACGAGAAATGATATGATGTTATTTCTTAGCTCCTTACGTGAGGATGGGAAATCAGCCGCGACAATTGCTCGAATGATTTCAGCGATTAGAGCTTTGCATCAATTTTTAATACGGGAACAAGTCGTGAAGACAGATGAAAGTTTACATATTTCAACACCAAAAAAGGATCGTTTACTTCCGACTGTTTTATCGATGGAAGAAGTAGACCAACTATTACAATTAGAACAGAATACACCTTTACAAATACGTAATAAAGCGATGCTAGAGTTGATGTATGCAACAGGATTACGTGTATCCGAATTAGTAAATTTACACATAAGAGACGTGCATCTGGAAATGGGGTTTGTTCGTTGTATCGGAAAAGGAAATAAAGAGAGAATTATCCCATTAGGAGATATGGCAAAAGAGGCATTAGAACAATATGTCGAATTTTCTCGTCCGATACTGACAAAAAAGAACGAGAGAGAAATGATGCTATTTGTCAATCATCATGGTCGCTCATTATCAAGGCAAGGGTTTTGGAAAATTATAAAAAGTGTTGCGACAGAGGTAGGGTTAATGAAAGAAATTACCCCTCATATGTTACGCCATTCATTTGCGACCCATTTACTTGAGAACGGGGCAGATTTACGTTCGGTACAGGAAATGCTCGGTCATGCGGACATTTCAACGACACAAATTTATACACATATTTCTAAAACGAGATTAAAAGATATGTATGAGCAATTTCACCCTCGAGCATAAAGGAAAGGATAGATAGAATATGGACAAGTTTAAAAGAGTATTTTTAGTTGTATTAGATTCAGTAGGAATAGGAGAAGCACCTGATGCAGAACAATATAATGATATAGGGGCTAATACGTTAGGAAATATTGCAAAACATGTGGATGGCTTGCACTTACCTAATTTACAAGCATTAGGATTAGGAAATATTGCACCAATAGACGGAGTAGCAACAGTTTCGTCCCCAAAAGCACATTATACGAAAATGGAAGAAGCTTCAGCAGGTAAAGATACGATGACAGGTCATTGGGAAATTGCCGGTTTACGTATTGACCAACCGTTTCAAACGTTCCCTGAAGGGTTCCCTGCTTCACTGATTAAAGAAATTGAAGCACGAACAGGAAGAAAAGTTATTGGTAATAAGCCTGCATCTGGAACTGCTATTATCGATGAATTAGGTCCTGAACATATGGCGACGGGAGCAATTATTGTATATACATCAGCTGATTCTGTTTTACAAATTGCCGCACATGAAACAATTGTTCCATTAGAAGAATTATATAATATTTGTGAAATCTGTCGGGAATTAACATTAAAAGAAGAATATTTAGTTGGTCGTGTTATTGCACGCCCATTTGTTGGAGAAATTGGCAGCTTCACTAGAACTTCGAATCGACATGATTACGCTCTGAAACCGTTTGGTAAAACAGTATTAGATAATTTAAAAGAGAATGACCTTGATGTTATTTCATTAGGAAAAATTGCTGACATTTTCGACGGCGAAGGGATTACAAAAGCAATCCGTACCGTTGATAATGATGATGGAATGGTAAAGTTAGTGGCATCTATAAAAGAAGATTTTCATGGTTTATGTTTTTTAAATTTAGTAGATTTCGATGCACAATATGGCCATAGAAGAAATCCAGAAGGATATGCTCAAGCATTGGAAACATTTGACCAGCAGTTAAAAGATGTTCTACCTTTATTACAGGATGATGACTTACTTATTTTAACTGCGGACCATGGTAATGATCCAACACATCATGGGACAGATCATACGAGAGAATATGTACCGATTTTGATGTACCATAACCAAATAGACATAGGAAAGGCACTGCCAATCCGAAATACGTTTTCTGATGTCGCAGCAACAATTGCAGAAAATTTCTCTGTAAAAGCTCCAGCATATGGAAAAAGTTTTTTAAACGAAATTAAATAAGAAAAGGTGATACACATTGCGAATGTATGACATTATTGAAAAAAAGCGCGATGGACATGTGCTAACGACTGAAGAAATTAATTTTGTCATTGAACAATATGTTGCAAACCATATACCAGATTATCAAGTAAGTGCATTGTTAATGGCAATTTATTTTCAAGGGATGACAATTGAAGAAAGTGCAGCACTAACAATGGCCATAGTACATTCGGGAGAAGAGATAGATTTAAGTGGAATTGATGGTGTAAAAGTTGATAAACATTCTACAGGTGGGGTTGGCGATACAACGACATTAGTCTTAGCACCACTTGTTGCATCTTTAGGTGTTCCGGTTGCAAAAATGAGTGGCCGTGGACTAGGTCATACAGGTGGAACTATTGATAAATTGGAAGCCATTAAAGGTTTTCATGTGGAAATAACGAACGAGCAATTTATTGAATTAGTGAATCAAAATAAAGTTGCGGTCATCGGACAGTCTACGCAATTAGCTCCTGCCGATAAATTACTTTATAGTTTGCGAGATGTAACTGCGACAGTAAGTTCGATTCCACTTATTGCAAGCTCCATTATGAGTAAAAAAATTGCCTCTGGGGCGAATGCGATTGTATTAGATGTTAAAGTTGGGACAGGTGCATTCATGAAAAATTTGGATGACGCACGAAAACTTGCTAAAACGATGGTTCAGATTGGAAACGAAGTCGGAAGAAAAACGACCGCCATCATTTCAAGTATGGAAGAACCATTAGGAAATGCGATAGGAAACGCTATTGAAATTCAAGAAGCAATAGAAACTTTACGGGGAGAAGGACCGGAAGATTTAACAGAATTGTCCTTAGAGCTTGGTGCTGAAATGGTCGTATTAGCGGATGGTAGTATGACGAAAGAGGTAGCAAAACAACAATTAAAAGAGCAATTAACAAATGGAAAAGCAATCGAGATGTTCAAAACCTTTATTGAAGCACAAGGTGGAGATGGATCCATCGTGGATAATGTGCAAAATTTACCAACAGCACGATATACTTTTGATGTATTAGCAAATGAAGCTGGATATGTGTCTCATATCGTTGCCAATGAAATTGGCGCTGCTGCGATGATGTTAGGTGCGGGTAGAGAAACGAAAGATTCTAAGATTGATTTATCTGTCGGAGTACAATTGCATAAAAAAGTTGGAGAATTTGTCGAAAAAGGGGACATAATTTGCAGCTTGTATGCAAATACGGAAAATACAACAAAAGTAAAAGAAAAAATAAGTGAAAATATCATTATTTCAAATGACATGCCAAAGAAAGAACCATTAATTTTTGATATTATTTCCTCATAATTTGTATAAATTTGAGCAATATTGGAAAACCTATCTATATATATTATATATGTGGATAGGTTTTTTTGTCGTGAATCCACTAGTTTTGTCTAAAACAAGGATACTAGCACATGGATGAAGAAAAGAATATTAAAGAGGAGGGTTAATATGGCATTACAAAGTTATTTTGTTCAAATGGATGATGTATTAATTATTCGTTTAGACGGAGAATTAGATCATCATGCTACAAAAGAATTGAAACGTAGATGGCAAGAAGCAATAGAAAGGGAGGATATTCAACATATTGTACTGAATTTGGAACATCTTACATTTATGGATAGTTCAGGAATCGGAATCATTTTAGGGAGATATAAAGAAATTGAAGCGAAAAATGGGGAAATTGTAATTTGTGCCGTTCATCCAAGTGTCGAAAGATTATTAACGATGGCAGGAATATTTAAAATTATTCGTAAAGAAGCGTCAGAAGAAACAGCATTATTATGTTTGGGGGGAGTATGATGAAAAATCAAATGCAAATTACATTCTTAAGTAAAAGTGAAAATGAGTCTTTTGCGAGGGCGACTGTTGGGGCATTCGTTGCACAAATCGATCCGACTTTAGATGAAGTGACAGAAATTAAAACAGTTATATCTGAAGCGGTGACAAATGCGATAATCCATGGGTATGAGAATCGTTCCGATGAATGGATTGTAATTGATTGTTTATTAGAAAATGATGAAATAACGATTAAAATTATCGATGAAGGAATTGGCATTGATAATATAGCAATTGCAATGGAACCTCTTTTTACCTCAAAAGAACATTTAGACAGATCTGGAATGGGTTTTACTATAATGGAAACATTTATGGACGGTATTCAAGTAGAATCAGAGATAGGCAAAGGAACAACGGTTATATTGAAAAAACAACTAGTGAAAACGACTGTTTTTCAATAAGGTGATAAATATGACGCATACGGATTTGCAAGAATATAAAAACAACCGTTTAACGAATGAGGAAGTACGGCATTTATTACAAAAGAGTCAAACAGGAGATATGGTTGCTCGAGATATATTAGTAGAAAAGAATACAAGGCTTGTTTGGTCTGTCGTTCAACGATTTGCTCACCGGCAATATGAATTAGATGATTTATTTCAAATAGGTTGTATCGGTCTTATTAAAGCGATTGATAAATTTGATTTATCATATGACGTGCGGTTTTCTACGTATGCTGTTCCGATGATTATCGGGGAGATTCAACGTTTTATCCGTGATGACGGAGTAATTAAGGTTAGTCGCTCTTTAAAAGAAATGGCTAATAAAATTCGTAAAGAAAAAGAAATGTTAACGAAACAATTAAAAAGAGCGCCAACCGTTTCGGAAGTTGCGGAAGCTTTAAATGTAACGAAGGAAGAAGTTGCACAAGCTGAAGAGGCGACGAAAAATCCAAAATCAATTTATGAAACAGTTTATGATGGTGGCGGGGATCCGATTTACTTAATGGATCAAATTGCAGATGAAGCAGGAGGAGAAATAGATAAAATAGCATTACAACATGCGATGGAAAAATTAAATAAGCGAGAAAAGTTAATTATTTATTTACGATATTTTAAAGATTGGACACAATCTAGTGTTGCCGAACGATTAAATGTATCGCAAGTACAAGTGTCAAGATTAGAGAAAAAAATATTACAGGATATGAAAAAAGATATGACAGAACAAAAATAAAACCCCCACTCGGAATAAAATGAAGCGGTGGAATGAAATGCGAATGAATGGTTATAAAAACAAAATTATGTGTAAAAACACAATTAGAACAATATAAGCTAGCATCATTTTGTATAAAAGGACAATATTATGATGGGTGACTGTCGGGAGTCTGGAATACAAAGAAAAAGTATCAGATGTTAGTCAAAACATTGTAAGAGGAATAAACATCCTTATATAGTGTGACAGTTCTAAATTACGTGGGCTACATGTATATGGCGTAAACAACTTATTCGGTGTATTTCATTCTATCTATCACTTTTTATCCCGAGTTTTTTCTTTTTTGCATAGAATTAGGTTAGTTGTTCATACTATGCGTATTATCATATCGAAGGAAGAGGTATATGCAAGAGATTATTTATATTCGTTTACGAAAAAAAATAACAATTCCTAAGGCAAAAGAAAGTGTTTCCTTTCACCATATCGCATCATTTATAGGAAATGAGGAAAAAATTGCACCATTAAAACAAATGACCATTCCTATTTCCTTTCCATCTAAACATATCACAACATTTATTCTCGATAGTTTTCAATTAGTGGAAAAGATAATGGAATATGACGAATCATTGTTCATTCAATTTATCGGTCCAACAGAAGTATTAATTGAACAAGAAAAAAATCCAAAACGTCCGTCAATTTTTATTCTTACTGGTATTTGGATAACATTATTTGTCGGTGCAGTGATGACAATTATGAATTTTCATTTTGATGTGAACATGCAAGAAGTACATACAAAAATACATTACTTATTAACAGGGGAAAAAGTGAAACATCCATATATGATCCAAATTCCATATGCAATAGGGATTGGTGTTGGAATGATGTTATTTTTAAATGAATCATTTTTTCCACATAAACGAAAAGAACCATCCCCGATTGATATTGAAATGTTTCGATATGAACAAACACGTAAAAGTTATTTAGAAAAACAAGAAGATGAAAAGAAAGGCGATCCAACATCGTGATCATACTCGAATGGTTAATAGGTTTTTCAAGTGGTTTATTAATTGGGGCAATTTTTGCCGCCATATTAACGTTGCTTACCATTTTTCCGAGAATTTTCACCTATTTTCCGACGACGAATTTATCGCAAAAATTATCAATTGTTATTTTAATTTCAGTTCTAATTGGTACATGGATGTCGTTTACGGAGGCCTCTATTTCTATGCCATTCTTTAGTTCAATTATAGTCGGCTTTTTTCATGGAGTATTTAATGGCATACTTACATCTGCCTTATTAGAAATCATGAATGTCTTTCCAAAAATGATAAGCACATTACATATAAAACAATACTTTATTATATTTTTATACGCTATTTTATTTGGAAAAATAATTGGTGTCATTTTACAAGCAGTTTATTTTATCGATTAAGTATATTGAAGGAGCATCGTGTGATGAAACAGAAGAAATCCTTGCAAGTCGTCTCAAAAAAACTAGATGAAAATGCACAGTTTATGAAAGATGAAGTTGGTGTCGGTATTTCTTTTGATGTCGATTATCGCGAAATTGTCGTACTACAAAATCGAATGCAGTTATATTATATTAACGGCCTTGTCGATGATACGGTTATCGTTCATTTATTAAAAGAATTAGTTAATTTAAATGACCATGAAAATGAAGAAGTAAATATTTTTGAGTTGACAAAAAATAGGCTCGTTAATCAACAAGTAGAGGTAGAAAATAAACTACAAAATATTACAGATCAATTACTTGCAGGATTAATTATTATATTTATCGATGGTGAAAAAGAGGCTTTCATCATTGATGTACGTAATTATGCCGGAAGACAACCGGAAGAGCCTGATACAGAAAGAGTTATTAGGGGAGCAAGGGATGGGTTTACCGAAAATATTATCGAAAATTGTAGCCTTATGCGTAGAAGGATTAAAGATCCCCGATTACGAAATAAAATTGTACAAATAGGAAAACGTTCTAAAACAGATGTTTGTATTAGTTTTATTGATAATATTGCAAATGATTTTTATATCGAGGAAATTGAAAAATTACTTGATGAAATTGATATCGATAATTTAGTTATGGCAGATAAAGCATTAGTTGAATTAATGATTGACAAAAAATGGAGCCCATTTCCACTCGTTCGTTTTACGGAAAGGCCAGATGTAGCAGCACACCATATTTTATCAGGATATATTGTATTAATTGTGGACACATCTCCGAGTGTGATCATTTTACCAACGACATATTTTGACCATTTAGAACATGCGGAAGAGTATCGTCAGACGCCAACAGTGGGAACATTTACAAGGTGGATTCGAATAACTGCTGTTTTAGCATCAATTTTTTTATTACCTTTATGGTTGTTGTTCGTATTAGATCCGAATCTATTACCAGAA
Source organism: Candidatus Pseudogracilibacillus intestinigallinarum (assembly GCA_019113205.1). Lineage (GTDB taxonomy): Bacteria > Bacillota > Bacilli > Bacillales > Amphibacillaceae > Pseudogracilibacillus > Pseudogracilibacillus intestinigallinarum. The sequence goes on from DXHX01000080.1 coordinate 12,423, forward strand.
ACCTTATCATTCATTGGGCCGAAGGAAAAAAGTTCGATCCCCGTCTATATACAAATTATCGTAGCAGATATTGGAGTGGAGTTTTTACGAATGGCAGCAGTCCATACACCAACCCCGCTAGCGACTGCATTAGGTCTTATTGCAGCAGTGTTAATCGGAGATATAGCTGTAAAAGTGGGTTTGTTTACTCCAGAAGTTATTTTGTATGTAGCAATAAGTACGATTGGAAGTTATGTAACTCCGAGTTATGAGTTGAGTGTTGCAAATAAATTTATTAAATTCTGGATTGTCATTATGACGATCTTATTTAAAGCAACTGGATTTGTCTTTGCAAGTACGATTGCAATTTTATATTTAGTACAATTAAAGACATTAAGGACACCTTATTTTTGGCCATTAATTCCATTTCATCCAAAGGGGCTTTGGCAATTTATCGTACGTGTACCAGTTCAAAAAGTTTCAGAACGACCTGTTGTCATCCACCCGAAAGATATCATTCGTCAACGTGTGAAAGATAATTAAACTTTAGTTTTGTACTTGAATATGGTACATTATTTTTATCTTACGAAATGGATGTGGAGGATTGAAGGAAAAATGGCCAACCATTCTTATCCAATAAATGAAGCAGGAAATTTAATGATTGGTGGTGTAGACGCGACAGTATTAGCCGAACAATATGGGACACCACTGTATGTATATGACGTTGAAAGAATACGTCAACAATGTCGCGGATTTGTAGATACATTTAAAACGTTAGGCGTTCGAGCTCAAGTTGCATATGCGAGTAAAGCTTTCTCGACAATTGCTATTGTGCAAGTAATGAAAGAAGAAGGGTTAAGTTTAGATGTTGTTTCAAAAGGAGAGCTTTACACAGCATTAAAAGCAGGGTTTCCTCCAGAAAAAATACATTTTCATGGCAATAATAAAACAATAGACGAATTAACGATGGCGATTGAAGCTAATATTGGTTGTATTATTGTAGATAACTTTTATGAATTGGAATTATTAGAAGAAATTCTTCAAACTAAACAGAAAACGATGGATATTTTATTTCGGGTTACACCAGGAATTGAATCGGAAACACATCAATATATTATGACTGGAAATGAAGATTCAAAATTTGGTTTCAATTTACAAAATAATCAAATAAATGAAGCATATGAATTGGTGAAACAGTATAAACATATTCAATTAAAAGGTATTCATAGCCATATTGGTTCACAAATATTTAATACGAAAAGTTTTACATTAGCAATTGATATGTTATTTGAATTATTACAACAATGGCATGAACAAGATCAGTTTATTCCAGAAGTATTAAATGTTGGTGGAGGGTTTGGAATTCGATATACAGAAGATGATGAACCGTTACCATCAGAACATTATGTAAAAGCTATTGTGAAAACTATTCAATCACATGTACATGACATGCAAATTCCGATGCCAGAAATTTGGATTGAACCAGGTCGTTCCATCGTTGGAGAAGCAGGCACGACATTGTACACGGTCGGTTCCATGAAAAACATTCCAAACGTACGTAAATATATTTCTGTCGATGGTGGGATGGCTGATAATATTCGACCAGCATTATATGAGGCAAAATATGATGGAATTCTTGCAAATAAAGCGACAGAAAAATGTCAAGAAACCGTGTCCGTTGCTGGCAAATGTTGTGAGTCAGGAGATATGTTAATTTGGGATATCGATTTGCCAAAAGTAGAACATAATGATATATTAGCGATGTTTTCCACTGGTGCATATGGTTATTCGATGGCAAGCAATTATAATCGCTTTGAAAAACCAGCCGTCGTATTTGTAGAAAATGGACAAGCACAATTAGTGGTGAAAAGAGAGAGTTTAGACGACCTAATTGATAACGATTTACCATATTCATCTAGCGTTTCGACTGGAACATAATAGATAACTAGTGTAAAATATATAATGAACTTAATGAAAAAGGGAGAATAAAAGCATGAAAACAGGATATATTTTATTAGAAGATGGCAACAAAATTGAATTTAATTTATTTGAAGAAGAAGCTCCAGGAACGGTTGAAAACTTTGTTACTCTTGCGAATGACAATTTTTATGATGGCTTAACTTTTCACCGCGTCATCCCTGGTTTTGTAAGCCAAGGTGGTTGCCCAATTGGAAACGGAACAGGTGGTCCAGGACATACAATTAAATGTGAAACAGAAGGGAACCCGCATAAACATGAAGAAGGTTCTTTATCAATGGCACATGCTGGTCGTGATACAGGTGGGTCTCAATTCTTTATCGTACATGAACCACAACCACATTTAGATGGTGTTCACACAGTATTTGGTAAAGTTACTTCAGGCATCGAGTTTGCAAAAAACATGCAAAATGGAGATGTAATGCAAAAAATCGTGATTAACGATTAAGGTCAACAAATGATATACGTTCTATACTTTATTTTTTTAATATTCTTTGTTGCACCGTTTAGTTTGCTCATCCATGAACTTGGGCATATGTTTGGTGCAGTGAGGATGAAGGCTACGAAAATACAGCTATCAATTGGAACAGGGAAAAAACTTTATGAAAAAGATGAATCCCAATTCCATATAATTATTCGGCGATTATTTTTATTCCATTATGCAACAGCGACCATTAGAGACGAACCTTTTACAACGAAAGAAAAGGTAGTTATTACACTGATGGGGCCTGTATTTAATGGAATTGTCGCATTTGTTTTCTTTATGATTGATTTGTTCTTTTATGAACATATAGGTATTCAATTATGTATGTTATTTAATTTCTGGTTATTTTTTGTGAATTTAATTCCATTTAAAATTGGACAGAAACAATCAGATGGATATACTATATATAGATTATTTTTTTAATATCATTGTTCAGTTGACAGTAGAACATAATAAACATGATGTGTATAATATAATCTAAAT
>DXHX01000081.1 GCA_019113205.1 Candidatus Pseudogracilibacillus intestinigallinarum
TGCTTTAGAACAAACTACGATTACCGTTGATGCCGTGCAATTAATCGAAGATACTTCCCGTGAAACAGCAAAACATTTATTCCAATTAAATGAATATTTGGATTTACTTATTCCACGTGTGGTCAAAAGTTAATTGATACAGTCATTCGTGAATCAACAGTACCTGTCATTGAAACGGGAGCGGGAAATTGTCACGCTTTTATTGATGCAACTGCAAATGTCTCGATGGCAACGGATATCGTAATGAATGCTAAATTACAGCGTCCTTCCGTTTGTAATGCAATCGAATCATTGTTAATGGAGAAGAATTGGTTTAGAGAAAACGGAAAAGCACTATTACAAAAATTGCACGAAGCCGGAGTAGAAATTGTCGGCGAAGAAAAAGTTGTCGAAGTTTTTCCAGAAGCAAAATTAGCAACAGAGGAAGATTGGGGAACAGAATATTTAGATTTAAAAATCAGTGTGAAATTAGTTGATGATGTGACAGAAGCAATTGAACATATTAACACATATGGAACACATCATTCAGAAACGATCATTACTGAGAATGCTACACATAAGGATATGTTCTTAAGCAGTGTCGACTCCTCTTCTGTATACCATAATGCGTCCACTCGCTTTACGGATGGGTTTGAATTCGGATATGGTGCTGAAATTGGTATAAGTACACAAAAACTTCATGCGCGTGGACCGATGGGCTTACAAGCATTGACATCGACAAAATTCGTCATTAAAGGTGACGGACAAATAAGAGAATAATAACAAAAACACCCTTTAAGTTAGGCTGAAAACTAACTCGAAGGGTGTTTTTGTATGTTGGAATACGTTTTCTATAAAGGTATCATTATTTTTGTTTAAATTTTCTTTAAAAACTCTGATTTCAGTTGCATACTACCATGACCTGGAACTTTACAATCGATATCATGGTCTCCTTCGATAATTTTAATATCCTTAATATTCGTTCCTTGTTTTACGACAATAGAAGATCCCTTCACCTTTAAATCCTTTATTACTGTTACGTTATCTCCATCGTTTAATTCTGTCCCGTGTGCATCACGGGTTATGCTCCTACTCTCTTCTTCTGCAGGAATATCCGACCATTCATGTGCACACTCAGGACAAACATAAAAATGTCCATCCTCATATGTATAAGACGAATTACATTCTGGACAATTCGGTAATTGTGCCATCTATTTCCCCTCCCTACCACCATGTACTTACATCAACAACATTATAGCATGAACAAAATAAGAAGCGAATGTTTCAAATAAACTACACTTATTCACTCAATAACTTACAAAAGAGCGTTTAATGTTCAAACACCACATCATGTCTGAAAGTGTTCATCTTTTTCAAAAATCTATTATAGCGTTATAAAAAAACCGATGCCTGTTCTCCATTTTAATGAACAAACAAAAAAGATTATGATCAAATATTATGCAGAAAAAAAGTGCCAGTGGTTTTTTCCACCAACACTACGTATTATAATGCTCGTTTTTCTTGATGAGAGCTTTTTGTTCAAATATGCGTTTAGTTTGGATCAATGTTAATCGTTGTGCTTTCAGAAATTGCCATACTGTATGGGAAATAAGAAATGATTGCTTCGTCTTCTTTCCCCTTTTCAACACCAGCATAGATTGTTGCTTCTAATTTTTCGCCTGGTTGAATATCTTCATCATATGACCAAAACGCTTCCCCGTCTTTTGGAACGATACGATCGGCACTACGCCCTTGATCTAATAGAATGTTTTCTATATTGCCTGTACGAACACTTGGCACCGCATAATCATAACTAATCGCTTCGTCTGTCGTGTTTTCAAATGTAACGTCCATTGCAAGATAGGTTAATTCTTCTCCTTCTAGTCCTTCATTATCCATTTCATCAACAGATTCTTCCGTATAAACATCATGGAACGTCACACCAAGACCACCTTCATCACCATGGTCTACTGGAAATACTTCTTCCTCTAAACCATATGTACCAACAGGGGTTTTATGTTCACTTTGAGGTACGGTATAAACGAACGGACCTTCATCAGCTTCATATCCATTAAATAATAACACCGATGAATATTCCATTGCTGGTTCAATTAAAATAGTTGAACCAACAAAATGTAATTCTTCTCCTGGCTCAATAACTTCATCATAAGGATCGTCTCCAGTTGCTAATGTTTCATGTTCTGGATATGTCACATCGACCTCTGTATTCATTCCTGAAAATTGTGGAATAAAGTCACCATAACCGATATCTGTTTCTCCTTTATTTACAACCGTCATATCAATTAAAGCAATGCTATCAGTATCATCCAAATCTCCATATATTTCTTCAATATATTCTTTATGGTCTTCTTTTTTTTCAATCGTTATGTCATTCACAGTTACGTCCATTGGTTCATCTGAGTAATAGCCGATTAATTCAAATGTTTCCCCCATTTCCGCATAATTTTTATCTTCATCTGCTGCACCGTTCTCACTTGATTGGTTGCTATTATTATTTTCACTTGCTTCGTTATTGCTATTTGCTTCATTATTTCCTCCACATGCCGCAAGAAAAAGCATACTAACGAGTGCAAAAATTACATATGTACGTTTCAAAATCATAAAACCTTCCTCTACTTCTTTTATTTGTCCAAACGACCTTTCTTCCCTCCTTTAAAATATTAGACAAAAAAGGTATACCACAAAATTTTTATAATGAAACATAAAACAACAAAAACACCTATTAATACCTATATATTTTTTCATTCCAAAATAAAAACATACAATTTTCCCTACGTATATTTTCATATATTGAAATTTTTCCAAGTAAAAAATCGGAATATATTTAGCTTCTAATTATTAAAAAATTGATCATAGGTTTGACGAATAGATGAACACAAGCAATTTACACTCTAAATTCGTTGAAATGATAGCGAAAATAAATTTCTTTCTCAGTTGGTTGAGACTAATCAAAGTAGATTTATGAACGACGTAATCAATCAAATAAAAAGAAAAGGTAATTCCAGTAACAATTAATTGACCGAAATTACCTTTTTCATTTCACTATGTTTTGTCCCAGGTATTTCCCTTATTTTGCATTATATTATACGTAATCTTCAAAAAAGGTAACTTAAAAATGTGCATTCGATGTGTCGCATATAATTTTCCAGGTGATATTTCTTGTAAGTGAAATGTTTCTGTTAAAGGCAAGCGAAAATAACCATTTTTCCCAAATGCTAAATAAATCCCAACATCGTTCATCGTTTCATCTTTTCGGACACTTGTTAATTCAATTTTTTCTCCGTGTTGGATAAAAGCTAAAATGCCATGCATCGATGTGAATGGTAGAGGTAATGCTATATTCATATAAGTTCTTATACCATCGGAATGCGTACTATATAGTGCAACAAATACAATCTCTTCTTTAATTTTCCGCACCCATGCACGAACATTATTCCGACCATGGTTTCCTTCATCAACTCGATATATATTTCCTGTCATCTCTACTTGTTTGCTCGATATTGGTAAATTAATTTGTTCTAACAAACGACTAAGTTGTCGATATATAAATGCAAAAGGCTTAAACCAAGGTGACCATTGTATGCTCGCTTTCAATGTAAACGTATTTGTATTTTCATAAAAATCGACGATCGTTTTTGCTACCGTTTGTCGATTAATAAATGGTTCATACAGTTCCATATGATCAACTAATCCGTTAAGTTTCTCGTCAGCTTCTTTCGGCTTAAATTTATTTCGAATTGGACTTAAAGGGAATGTAGGTGCTTGCCATCTACTAGATGGGATACTCATTAACCAGCCAACAGTCCCAATAAATCCAAATAAAACTGCATTTGTGAAACCATGAAATATTAACATCCAATCAATCGTGACGAGTTGAAAATGAAACCCTGTAGTTAACACATATAAACTAGCAAAACAAATAGTAATACAAATAGAAAAAAACGATACACTTACAAATATTTTCTGTATCATTGCTATATATACCGTTTGTAAGGAGTAATAAAATAACATAAAAACGGTTAAAATATAGAAAATAATTCCGACTAATTCAATCCAAGGAGAAATAGTAATTCCAATAGCCATCATCCATGGCAATAGTGCCATCATCGGTGCAATAAACAAATAAGTTGGCCGTTTACTTACCCGCCCTAGTAGACCAATAAAAATTAACATAATACATGCGGAATAATGAAAATGAATAGCAGTAAGCCACGTAATGATTGGTGTAAATCCTGTATTTATGTCGAATGTATATGCAATGAGCCATATACCGCCAATAGGTAGAGAGAGCAATCCAATATCAATGATAAACTCCTCTATATGAATAAATCCACGTAAAAAGAATCTATGTATCCCATATAATGCTATGTACAATGTAAATATAAAATAAAAAACAGCAAAAACCCCATCTAATTCACTAGGGAAAATTGACATCCATGCAACTGCTACATAGGTTGGGATTGCAATAAATGGATACATTTTTTTAAAAGTAGAATGTCGATCTAGTATTGCTAAAAATAAAACGGGTATGAAAACAAGTTGGGCGATTAATAATAAGGAATTCGGCCATATTTCCTCTGTAAATAGTACGATTATGACAAAGATGAATAAATGAAAATAAAAATAATTACGAATAGGCATGGAAAACCCCCTTATAAGAAAAGACCCTTCCAATAATGCGATTATGAACAATTACATGGATTGTATAACATTCATGGGTCTCATCATAGCCTTCATACACTGTTGCATTTCCATACATCCATTTTGGTAGTGGTATTTCTATGTTTCCGATAATTAACCGTTGTTTGATGGAATCTATTTTCAGACTACCATCATTTAAAACCGTCAGTTTCAGATCAGAGTATAGTGGAGAAGGTTCGCCTAAATAGTCTTTTATTAGCTTTCGTTTTGTATCATAGCTCATCACTGCATTGAAATATCGAGTTTTAGTTGGAAAATGAAAAGCTCGTTCCCAGTGCACATGTTCCTCGCCTTTTTTCGTTTGATATGCTTTATTTTTTATCGTAAATGGTATTTGCTTTCCCTGCTCTGGGAAAACTAATTTAAAGAAAGTACCAAACCACCAAAGTGGATACAATATTTTGGGGCCGCCAACAATGTCATACATAGTACCTTTTCCTATAAAAGGCTTTCCATCACGTATGTCATATCTTTTTTGTAACATCGGGTGCAATTTTGTAAATTGATCACCAAGTTCCTTTTCATAAATGGATCTTTCCATCTTAACCACGTCGCTTTCGTAAACAAGTTGTTGCGGTTGGCACGTCTTTGCTGACAGCCACTCCGATGAAAGATAATAACAATAATGCTAGATTAAATGTGACAGGACTAAATGGATGAAATGCGTTCGTCCCATCAACGAGTAATGCAGATACCATTAATAACGGAAATAAAAAACATTGTAAAATGAATAAATGTCGTTTATTTCGATAAAGCAACCATATTATACCAAACAACAGTTCCACCACGCCTATCACAATAAGCATTCCTTTTAATGTGCCATTTGACATTGAAAATAAATGCCCTGTCATTCTCAATTCCTCTGGATGCATAGTAATTATTTTAGGAACAAGTCCGTGGTACATCCATACAAACGCAAAGAAAACCATTAAACTATACGTGATAAAAAAACGTACATATTGGCTATGTGGGGTCTCTTTATTTTCAAGCCATCGTTTCAACACGTCAAAACTTAATGCAGTACCCCACCCCATCAATGGGCGAAATAATATGGCATCGAAGACTTTTCCTAGCATACCATAGTTCGGTTCATAACGATAACTAGTTAAAAATGTCGTACCATTTGTTTTTTCATTCGGGATATATTGCCAATAGCCACGTCCTTCTTTAATCGGGGAAATCTTTTGTGGTGTACCAAAATGGAGTGAAGACGACTTTGTCCCATCTCCTTTCGTATGTTCCCCAACACTTTCTCCCCAGCCACTAATTTCGACAAATGGTAAAATTTTTCTTGTGTATGTAAATTTTTGCACATCATTTTTCTTTTTTGGTAAGTACGTTATCGACGAAAAACGGATATCCCATTGTTCATGAAGTGCAGGATTTTGTGATTTTTCCCAAATATCTCCTATGGCACCATCTATTTCTATCTCGACATAAATTTCTTTTTTTGACATGTTACCACAGTCCTTTTCTATTTTATCTGTTCCATCCCGGTAATAATTTTGATGAACAGATGTGTTTATTGTTGTTCCTGTCTTCCCACAACCTTTTAAAATGGAATACGTTTAAACAATAACCCTTTCATAGAAGGGTCTACTTTATCAATGACAATAATTAAATAAATGAATAAATACAAAAGTTGTTCTGCATGGGGGTATAATTCGATCGTAAACGTTGTCGATAATCGGAGCAATTTTGTATCTATTTGTCCAAGTTCTTCGTCATCTTGCCATAATGTATAGGATAATTTCGAATCATTATGCACC
>DXHX01000082.1 GCA_019113205.1 Candidatus Pseudogracilibacillus intestinigallinarum
TTTAAAACGAATTAAATGAGGGGGTTATGGAGAGGGATTTAGTAGATTTTCACATAATAAAAAAATAAGGAACTAAGCATAATATTTTACTCTTAGTTCCTTATTGCTATATTTTTATTTTTTTAAGCCATTAATAATTTTGGTTCTTCTAAATAATCAACAACACTCTGCAAAAACCTCGCTGCAGGTGCCCCATCAATTAATTGATGGTCAAATGTTAAACTCAATGGGATACGGAGGTGTTCCTTTACTTCCCCATCCAGCATCATAACATATGGTTCGATTTTCCCAATACCTAGAATCGCTACTTCAGGTGGATTAATAATAGGTGTGAAAAAATGTATACCAAATGCTCCTAAATTCGTTATCGTAAAAGTACTTCCAGATAAATCCTTTTGTGAAATTCTTTTATCCTTCACCGCTCGTACTAATTCATTCGTTTGTTCCTCCAACTGTTCAATCGTAAGAGCGCATGCTTTTTCCACAACGGGAACAAACAATCCTTCTTCTGTATCTGTAGCAATACCAAGTTCCACTGTTTCACTTTGATGCCACAACTCATTTTCAAAAGTACCATTCATATAAGGGTGTTCTTTCAAAGCCTTTACTACCGCAAACATGATCCATGTGTTCCAACTTAATTTCACATCGTATTTGTCCCTAATATCACTAAGTTTCGTAACATCTGCATATGCAGTTTCTGTTAGTTGTGCTCTGTTTAGAAGACTATCTTTCATCTTCCTTGCAATCGTTCTGCGAATACTAGATAAAGGTGTTCCTACTACATTTCCATCTTGGAAATTTTTAATATCGTTTTCAGTAATTGCATTATTTCGTCCAGTTCCAGTTACTTTCGTTAAATCTACTTGTAAATCTTTCGCTAATTTTCTTAAACGAGGTGCAATACGAACAAAATTAGATTGTCCTGTTTTTGTCGACTTTTCAGCAGATTCATTGATTGCATCTGTGTCTGCTTCTTCTAATTGTGTTGTATCATCATTAATAACTGCAAGTGTATCACCAACTGTGGCAACTTCCCCACGTTTCACTATAATTCTCTCTAATATACCGGCTGATTCCGCCTCAATTTCACTTACTGCCTTCTCTGTTTGTACTTCTACTAACACATCTCCTTTTGCAACCGAATCTCCTTCTTGTTTATGCCAAAATATGATAGAACTCTCATTATAGTCGTCATCAAACTTTGGTAAAATAACGTCAGCCATATGTCCACATCCTTTTAACGAAGATGATTATTCCTCTAGCATTTCCTTTACCGTTTCGTAAATTTTATCAGCACTCGGTACGACGAACTGCTCTAATGGTCGACTATACGGTATCGGTACATCCGGAATTGCAAGTCGTTTAATCGGTCCATCCAGATCAAACAATGCCTCTTCTGCAACAACTGCACTAATTTCCGCTGTCATACCGTACGATAAATAATCTTCATCAACAACGAGTAGTCGATGTGTTTTTCGGACAGATTCTAAAATTGCCTCTTTATCAAGTGGCACTAATGAACGTAAATCGATTACTTCAGCCTCGATACCTTCTTCTGCCAAACGTTTTGCTGCCTCTTCCGCATACACTGTCATCATTTGAATCGCAACAATTGTTACATCTGCACCTTCACGTGCTACTCGTGCTTTTCCGAGTGGCACTGTATATGCTTTTTCTGGAACATATCCAACAGATGCCTCTAATGGATCCATCCACCCCAATCCTTGTAATGTTTTATGGAACATGAAAACGACAGGATCATCCGATTGAATGGCGGACGCCATCATCCCTTTTAAATCATACGGTGTTGTCGGTGCAACTACTTTCATTCCTGGTAAATGGGCAAAAGTCGCATACAGTGTTTGAGAATGTTGTGCCGCATCATTGTATTCTCCACCAACCGCTGTCATAAGTACCATTGGTAACTTTACATTTCCACCAGACATGTATGGAATTTTTGCCATATGGTTATAAATTTGATCCATACAAACACCAAAGAAATCAACGAACATCAACTCAGCAATCGGGCGCATTCCTTCTTGTGCTGCTCCAATTGCTGCACCGATAAACGCTGTTTCTGAAATTGGTGTATCCATTATCCGCTCTGGACCGAATTTATCTAGCAAACCTTCTGTTGAACCGAAAATTCCACCGTATTTCCCTACATCTTCTCCCAAAACGAAAACTTCTTCGTTATTTTCCATCTCTTGCGCAATAGCCTCAGCCATCGCTTTATTACCAGTTAATAGCCGTTGTTTTTTTGCAGTTTCCATCACAAAAGCCTCCCTATTCGTTTTTTATTGTTGAACGAAAAGATCTTCTAAAGCAGATTCTGGACTTGGATATTCACTATCTCTTGCAAATTGATATGCCTCATCGACTAACTGTTTTACCACCTTTACCCTTTCAGCTAATGCTTCTTCTGTTGCTAAACCTTCATCTAATATATGGGCCTTCAAACGAATGATCGCGTCTTTTTCCCGTAATTCAGCTGTCTCATTTTCCGGTCGATACATTTCCGCATCCCCCTGGAAATGACCGAGGAATCGATATGTTTCAATCTCAATAATTGTAGGGCCTTCTCCTTTTCTTGCTCGTTCTACCGCTTTTTCTGACGCTTTATACATTTCAATTGGATCATTATCTTTTACATATTCACCAACAATTCCATATGCTGGTGCACGTAAATCATTGGACGCCACTGCTGTCGCTTTTTCTTTCGGGACAGAAATTCCGTATTGGTTGTCCTCAACAACAACGATAACTGGCAGCTTCCACACAGCAGCTAAGTTTAACGCTTCATGGAATGCACCTGAGTTTGCCGCACCTTCTCCAATAAATGCTACAGCGACATTATTTTGGCCACGCTTTTTCCCAGCAAGTGCCGCTCCTACTGCTTGTGGGATTCCTGCTCCGACGATTCCACTACAGGCAAATTTCACATCAGGGTCGAATAGATGCATATGTCCCCCTTTTCCCTTACTTAATCCCGTTACTTTTCCGAACATTTCCGCGGTCATTCTATTTAAATCTATTCCTTTTGCAATTGCATGGTGATGCGGACGATGTGGTGATGCAATCGTATCATCGTCCGTTAAGTGTGCACAAATCCCAACAGCCGCTGGTTCTTGTCCGTTTGCCAAATGCATTTCTCCTGGTACCGTTCCTGCTCCAATATTGAATGCAGGCGTCTTCCCTTCCATGTACACTTTTTCCATCGTTTCCTCAAAATACCGAATCTTCACCATCATTTCGTACATCCATAATAACTTTTCTTTAGGAACTCCCATTACATTTCCTCCTTTTGTCATATAGATTGCACTGCTTTTTATAATTGCTTAGGTAAGTATTCTTTAAGCTCCCCTCCCCTTCTGTGTAACCGCTTACCTTAATGTTATTTTACTAGATACAAATGCTACTTTCAATATTGTCTCCCGTTACATTATGACATTTTCCCAAAAAATTAATTCACAACTCAAAAACCCCCAACTTCCGCCAGGGGTTCCTAATCACTGCACTTATTTTGTTTTATACAAACTTTCTCCATGTTTAATCGTTTCTATCACTTTTATATCTTTCAATTTCATCGGATCGACGTCGAAAGGATTTTGATCTAACAAAACGAAATCTGCGAACTTACCTGTTTCAATCGTTCCTTTTACATCTTCTTCAAAATAAGCATAAGCTGCATTGATTGTGACTGCTTGCAATGCTTCTTAAACAGTAACTCGTTCAGAAGCACCGATTGTCACACCTTTTCGTGTTTGACGGTTTACTGCACACCAAATCGTATGCAACATATCTGGTGCTGTTACAGGTGAATCTTGATGGAAATTTACTTTATGTCCTTCTTTAAACGCCGTGTTTGCAAGACTAGTATGGTTTCCACGAATGACGCCTAAATTTTTAATATGTACATCTCCCCAAAAATAAGTATGCCCAACAAAAATGGACGGAATCATCTCCAAGTCCTTCATACGATGTAATTGGTCTGCACGTGTAGTTTGGCAATGAATCATGACTGGTCGTAAATAACGTTCACCTTTCTCCTCCGTATAATAAAGCACTTTTTTATATTGATCGATAAGCTGTTCTGAGGCGGCATCACCATTACAATGTGTCAACAACTGCATTTGATCATCGACTGCTTTTTGAATAAATTTGTTAACAGTTGCATCATCTAAAC
>DXHX01000007.1 GCA_019113205.1 Candidatus Pseudogracilibacillus intestinigallinarum
TTAGCAGCCGCACGCGGAAAGCGGAGTACATTTCCGAAGTGACATATTCACGCTATTCTTATTGGCTCCACACAATTACATATTAAATGACTTTAAGAGGATCACCAACACTATTTGACAAGGAGCCAAAAGAAAGTGCTTATGAATTAATCGAGCTATACTTGAAATAAAAAACACGAATATTCATGTAGAGCAAATATGTTTTTGGGGGGTATATGTTGCTAATATATGATATATTCGTGTTTTCTTTTATGTTGTGCTTTTCAGTTATTTTAATGAAAGGGACGTGTTACCTTTTTATTCCGTTAATAAACTACCAATGGAAACATATTTTGTTTCTAAATAAGCTTCAATACCTTCCATACCACCTTCACGGCCTAGTCCACTTTCTTTCATACCTCCAAAAGGTACATGTGCTGCTGATACAGCCCCATCATTCCAACCAATAATACCGTAATCTAGATTATCTTTTAAATACGTACCTGTTCGATAATCATTCGTAAAGAAGTAAGCTGCTAATCCATATGGCGTATCATTGGCAATCTTAATCGCCTCATCTAAACTACTAAAAGATGTAATTGGTGCAACAGGACCAAACGTTTCCTCATGCATAATTAGCATGTCATCTGTCGCTTTTGCTAAAACAGTTGGATGAATAAAATAATAACCTTTTTCATCATCTACATCATAAGAACCACCTGCTAATACTTTCGCACCTTTTGCAATTGCATCATCAATTTGTTCTACAATTTTCTCATATGCACCTTTATTAATGACAGGTCCGATAACTGTTGATTCATCTAATCCATTACCAACTTTTAATTTTTTCGTTTCTGCCGCCAACTGTTCAGCAAAACGATCTACAATTGATTCATGAACGATGATCCGATTTGCACAAACACACGTTTGACCCGCATTACGGAATTTCGTTACAATTGTTTGTTGTACAGCAAGATCGATATTAGCATCTTCTGCAACGATTAATGGTGCATGTCCTCCTAATTCCATCGTAACAGACTTTACAGTATCTGCACTTGACTTAATTAATGTTTTACCTATCGGAGTCGAACCAGTAAACGTAATTTTATTAATTAATTTACTTTCTGTAAACAATCTTCCAGCAATACTTCCACGTGTACTTACGACTTGTAAAACATCTTCTGGAATCCCTGCCTCATGTGCTAATTCAACTAAACGAATTGTCGTAAGAGGAGTTTCCTCAGCTGGCTTAACGATAAATGTACAACCTGCAGCTAATGCAGGTGCCGCTTTACGAGTCATCATCGCCGCTGGGAAATTCCACGGTGTAATGGCAGCTACTAAACCGACTGGATGTTTCGTTACTTCTAACTGCTTATCGTCTGCATGACTCGGAATAATTCGACCATATAACCGTTTCGCCTCTTCTGCATACCAATCAATATAACTTACAGCATAATCCACCTCGCCACGTGATTCAGCTAATGGTTTTCCATTTTCTTTTGTCATCACTTCTGCAATACTCTCTTTATGTTCTCTTACTAAAGAAGACCATTTGCCTAGTAGTTCAGAACGTTTATGTGCATTTGTTTTTTTCCATGTTTGAAATGCAGTATATCCCGCTTCGATTTTTTCATTTATTTGTGCTTCTGTATCGCGCTTAATTTCGTCGACGACTTCTCCTGTAGCGGGATTTTTCACCTGTACGATTTCTGTCACAATTATCGACCTCTTTTCTACTCTATAATTTTCACTATTATTTTCTTTAAATAGTATGAATTCCTTTTCCAATTAAATTGTTAGCAGACTCCATAAGTGCCTCAGATAATGATGGATGTGGTTGAACCATATTTGCTAACTCATCAATTGTCCCTTCTAAAAACATATACGCCGATGATTGACTAATCATTTCTGTTACATGGGCGCCAACCATTACGACTCCTAATATTTCTCCATATTTTGTATCTATAAGCACCTTGGAAAATCCATCTGTTTCTCCTGTAGCTAATGCCATCCCATTTGTAGAAAATTGAAAAACATGTGCTTTATAAGGTATCCCATTTTTCTTTAATTGTTCTTCGGTTTGTCCAACACTAGCTATTTGTGGTGTTGTGTAAATACAACGAGGAATCACTTCATAATTCATTTTTACAGATGGTTTATCTAAGTTTTGTGCCGCAACTA
Organism: Candidatus Pseudogracilibacillus intestinigallinarum; assembly: GCA_019113205.1. Taxonomy (GTDB): domain Bacteria; phylum Bacillota; class Bacilli; order Bacillales; family Amphibacillaceae; genus Pseudogracilibacillus; species Pseudogracilibacillus intestinigallinarum. Next base: position 2,164 of record DXHX01000007.1, read on the forward strand.
ACCCTTCACTACTAGCGACATGTGCTAATTGTAAGTTTCCAATGATATCCCCTACTGCAAAAATACCCTTTTCACTCGTTTCCAAAAACTCATTTACTCGAACAAATTGACCATTCATCGTTAATTGCAATTGTTCAAAAGCATCTGTGTTCGGTCTACGTCCAACAGCAATGAGTAATTCATCTGCCTCAATAATTTTGCTTTGCTCATTTTTATTTACTACATGAATAGACTTTTGTTGATCTACTTCATGTATTTCATGTACATGATGATGCAATAACACTTTAATCCCCTTTTGTTTCAAGCTCTTCAGCAATGTTTTTGATGCCGCTTCATCTTCTGTCGGAATAATACGATCACCAAGTTCAATTATTGTTACTTCCGTGTTTAAACTAGCAAAAATATTCGCAAATTCTACTCCAATTACTCCCCCACCAACGATGACGATCTTTTTTGGAATTTGTTTTATATCAAAAATAGTATCTGTCGTATGATAGGAAACATTGTCCATCCCAACAATTGGTGGTATAAATGGTCTACTACCTGTAGCAATAATTATATTTTTAGCAGTAATAGTTTTGTCTTCATCAATGGTTACTGTTTTATTCGGTAAAATCGTTCCAGTTCCTTCAAACAGATCAATTTTTCCTGCTTGTAATAACCCTTTGATTCCTGCTCTTAAAGTTTTAATTACGTCATCTTTACGAGCGATCATTTTCGTAAAATCAAAGGTCATCTCTCCTGTTTCGATACCCCAATTTTGAGCTTTTTCTATTTGCTCAATAATTTCTGCATGTTTTAATAAAGTTTTCGAAGGAATACATCCCCGATTTAAGCATGTACCTCCTAGAAAATCTTTTTCAACAAGTGCTGTTTTTTTTCCTTCCTTAGCAGCCCTAATGGCAGCAACATAACCACCAGGACCACCACCTACTACAATAACGTCATAATTTATCATAATGCAAAATCTCCTTACACCATTAATTGATATGGATTTTCAAGCACATTTTTTAAATCCGTTAAGAATTGTGCTGCTGGCGCACCATCGATAATTCGGTGATCGAAAGATAAACTTAACGACATCATTGAACGAACTTCTACCTCGCCATGACGAATGACTGGCTTCTCTTGAATTCTCCCTACCCCTAAAATGGCAGCATTTGGTTGATTAATAATTGGTGTAAATCCATCTACGGCAAACATTCCTAAATTACTAATCGTAAATGTACTTCCTTGCATTTCATCTGGAGTTAACATACTATCTCGAGCTTTTTTAGCAATCGTTTTTGCTTCTTTCGTTAATAGGGCTAAACCTTTTTGATCCACATTTTTTACTACTGGTACCACTAATCCAGCATCGATCGCTACAGCGAAACCGAGATGGACATTTTGATGGTATACAATTTCTTTTTCGTTCTCTAACGAAACATTAATCTCCGGATTTTTTCGTAATGAATAAGCAGTAGCCTTCATAATAATTTCATTAAACGATACACGTACACCTTCTTGTTCTTCAATAATAGGCAGCAATTGTTTACGAACTTGAACAACTTCTGTCATATCAATCTCAGAAAACAATGTCACATGTGGCGCTGTATAGAAACTGTTTGAAATATTATCAGCAATTACTTTGCGCATCCCTTTAAAAGGAACTCTCTCTTCTTCTACCTCTTCAACAGTTCCATGATGCTGCGTTGCAAGGACATCTGCCTTTTTAATTTTTCCATGGACACCTGAACCAGTAACAGTGGACGTATCAATTTGATGATCTGCTGCAACTTTTCTCGCAAGAGGAGTAATATTTTCTTTATTTTGATCAATATATGTTTCCACATCGATTTTTTGAATACGACCTAAAGGACCAGTTCCACCAATATTTCCTAATGGTATATTATTTTCTACTGCTAATTTTCTAGCAATTGGCGTTCTTCTAATCTTTTCCTCTGTTGCACTTCCTGAGGAGACGACCTCTTCCGCTTCAGGTACTTTAGTATGTTCTACTGTATCTGTTACCGATTCTGAAACAGCATCTGCTTCGTCTGGAACTTCTTCCCCTGCTTCTCCGATATAAGCAATCGTATGTTGTACAGGTACGGAATCCCCTGCATCATAAAGTCGTTTTAATAATATCCCATCTGTTTCAGCTTCTACTTCCATCGTTATTTTATCGGTTTGAATTTCTACGATTGGATCGCCTTCTTCTACTTCTTCTCCAACCTCCACGAGCCAATTATCAATTGTTCCTTCTTCCATTGTCGCACCTAGTTTAGGCATTACTACTTTTTCAGCCATGAAAATCACTCCTTTCTGTTACAAAATGGTTTTAATTTTTGCAACGATATCTTCTACTTGAGGTACTGCTGCTTTTTCTAATGTTGGATTATATGGAATTGGTGTTGCTACTCCACCTAAACGACTTACTGGAGCATCTAAATAATCAAATGCTTCACTTTCACCAATCATACTAGCGATTTCCGCACCATATCCACCACGTTCTACCGCTTCATATACCACTAAAGCGCGATTTGTTTTCTTCACCGATTGAATAATCGTTTCCGTATCTAATGGCACGATTGTACGTGGGTCAATGACTTCAATACTAATGCCTTCTTTTTCTAACTGTTCTGCCGCTTCTAATGTACGACTTACCATAATACCTGTTGCCACAACGGTTAAATCTGTTCCTTCTTTCTTCACATCGGCAACACCTAATGGAATATTATATTCTTCTTCAGGTACTTCAGCTTTTTCGTTGTATAATAATTTATGTTCATAAAAAATAACAGGGTTATTGTTTTCAATTGCTGTTTTCATTAACCCTTTTGCATCATATGCATTAGATGGTTGAACAACAAGTAATCCTGGCACATGTGCCATCCATGCTTCTAAACTTTGCGAGTGTTGCGCAGCAAATCCTGCACCAGAACCGCTCGGTAAACGAACAACTGTTGGAACTTGTGCTTTTCCTCCAAACATATAACGCATTTTTGCAGCTTGGTTTACGATATTATCCATTGCAATCATAACGAAGTCTGAAAACTGAATTTCCAAAATGGGACGCATTCCCATCATTGCTGCACCGACTGCACATCCACTAATTGCCGCTTCAGAAATAGGTGTAATGCGAATTCTCTCTGGTCCAAACTCTTCAATCATTCCGTTTGTGACACCAAAAGCCCCACCATAAATCCCGATATCTTCTCCTAGCATAAATACATTTTCATCTTCTCGCATACGTTGACTCATTGCTTCTTTTAATGCCTCTGCATAAGTAATTTCTCTCATCATTGCCGCCCCTTTCAATTTACGCATAAATGTCATTCGTTAATGTTTCTAAACTTGGTTCCGGACTATCTTCTGCAAATTTTACTGCCTCTTTTACTTCATCTTCAATTTTATTTTCTATCTCAGTAAATTGTTCTTCAGTTAATACTCCTTCTTCGATTAAACGACCTTTGAATGAAGCAATTGGATCACGATTCTTTCTCCAATCTTTTTCTTCATCACGGGAACGATATTTTCTAGCATCACTACGTGAATGACCTCTCCAACGATATGTTTCCGCCTCGATTAAAGTTGGTCCTTCCCCATTTTTTGCACGTTTGACTGCTTCTGCTGTTACTTCTGCTACTCCTAATACATCATTTCCATCAATTGTATGTCCAGGAATTCCGTATGCTGCTGCGCGATCTGCAATATGATCCACATTTACCATTTCTTTAATCGAACCTGACATCCCATATAAATTATTTTCACAGAAAAATACCATTGGTAAATTCCAAACAGACGCCAAGTTTAAAGCTTCATGGAATGCACCTTCATTTGTTGACCCATCTCCGAAAAAGCAAACAACAACATAATTTTCTTTTTTCATTTGGGATGCTAAAGCAGCTCCTGTTCCAAGTGGTAGACCAGCTGCAACAATTCCGTTTGCACCTAGGTTCCCAACATTTAAGTCCGCAATATGCATGGAACCACCTTTTCCTTTACAATAACCTGTTTCTTTCCCAAGTAATTCAGCCATCATTCCTTTAATCTCTGTACCTTTTGCTATACTATGACCGTGTCCTCTATGGTTACTCGTAATTTTGTCTTCCTTTGATAATGGTGCACAAGCTCCAACTGCTGTAGCCTCTTGTCCAATACATAAGTGCATTGTTCCGTGGATTTTTCCTTCTTGGAATAGTTTCTCAACTGTTTCTTCAAATCGACGAATTAAGACCATATCATATAGCATGTCTACCTTCTGTTCGTTCGTATAGTTACTCATGTTAAAAACCTCCTCATATGATTGAAAATGTGTCTACATTTTAATTAGCTAATAAATTAGGTAAAAATAAACTTAATTGTGGTACGAATGTAATAATTAATAATACGACTACTAATGTTATAAAAATTGGTAAGAAATATTTCAATGATTGTTCAAAGCGAATCCGTGCGATATTGGATGCAATAAATATGTTTAATCCTAATGGTGGAGTAATTAACCCTAAAGCTAAGTTTAAACAAACGATAATTCCAAAATGAATTGGATCTACACCTAATGGAATTACGATTGGAAGCAGTAATGGAACGAATAATAAAATCGCCGCAACAGTTTCCATAAATGCTCCAACAATTAATAAGAACACATTAATTAAAAGTAAGATAATAACTGGGTTTGTCGTAAAGTCAGCAATGACACTTGCAATATATTGTGGAATTTGTTTTAATGCTAAAACTTTTCCAAAAAACGAGGCCATTCCAACGAAGACCATAATCGAACCAGAAACTGTCGTCGCACGTAAAAATACATCGATTAATTGCTTCGTATTAAATTCTCTGTAAATAAACACACTGACAACTAAGCTGTAAACTACTGCAATTACTGCCGCTTCTGTCGGTGTAACGATCCCACCATAAATTCCACCTAAAATAATGATCGGAGCAATTAATGCCCACTTCGCTTCATTTAATGACTTCCAAAAACTTACCTTTTCTCCTACTTCTTTTACGCCACCAAATCCTTCTTTTTTCGAAATAATATAGTTAATGATGACAAGGGATAAAGCAAGTAATAAACCAGGGATTAATCCTGCAATAAACATATCTCCGATAGACACACTTGCCATTACTCCATATAAAATAAATGTAATACTTGGTGGAATAATCGGTCCTAATGTTCCAGCACTCGCAGCAATTGATGCCGCATACGGTTTACTATATCCATTCTTTAACATATAAGGGATTGTAATCGCACCGATACTTGCTACTGTAGCCGCTCCAGACCCTGAAATTGCGGCAAAAATTAAGCTCGCAATAATTGTAATTAACCCTAAACTACCGGTAATAGACCCGACAATATTTTGCACGAAATCAATTAACCTTCTTGCAATCCCACCGGTACTCATTATTTCACCAGCTAAAATAAAAAACGGTATGGCTAAAAGTGGAAAGGAATCCGTAGATGCAAATGTCGTCTGAATAAAGAATGAGAGAGGAACAGAACCTTCAACTAAAACAACCGCTAAACCTGCAATACCTAATCCCATTGCAATAGGTATATTTAATAATAATGTAACAAGGAATACACCGAAAATTAGTAATAATGTTGAAGTCATAACGTTAATCCTCCTTTACGTATTCATCGATGTCATCATGAATTTCTTCTATTTCAATTTCAGGGTTTTTAATTGACTCGCCAATTTGAAAAACTAAACGTACAGCCATAAAAAAGAACCCTAATGGAATTCCAAAATAGACTAATGACATTGGTAATTTCATTGCTGCTGACACAGAATTTGTCATCGTCATTGCATATGTCACACCTAAATATGTTACAAACCCTGCGAATACAAGCCAGCCAATTCTTCCTAAAATATTAATATAAGGTCGAATAGATTTAGGGATTAAACGATTCAGTGCCTCTACTCGTATATGTGCCTTCTCTTTTACTGCATAACTCATACTAATAAAAACAAACCAAATAAATAAATATCTCGATAACTCTTCTGACCAAGAAAGTGAAGAATTAAATACGTAACGAAAAATGACACCAGTGAACATAATTCCCGTCATAGCAACTAATAAAATAATACTTATATATCCCTCTATAGGAATTCTTTTTCTCTTCTTTTCTTCCATTATTACCCCTCCTTCATTTCAAGGGAGAGTATAGATATGAAATGAAGCCTTCATCATATTCCATCCCTATACTCCAATTTTTTTCTACTACTTACCTAACTGTTCTAATGCTTGTTCATATACATCTTTTCCAACTGTATCGATATGTTTTTCAATTACTGGTTCAACCGCCTTAACAAAAGCTTCACGCTCTTCATCTGTTAATTCGATTACCTCAATACCTGCATCTTTCATTCCTTGGATTGCTTCTTCTTCAGCTTCAATCGTTAAGTTTCTTGCATGCTCAATATATTCTTGTGCTGATTCATCAAAAATTTCCTTTAAGTCTTCCGGTAATCCATTATAAAAATCATTGTTCACTAACATTAAATGAGGTAAAAATACATGATTTGTTAATGTCATATGTTCCGCAACTTCATAAAATCGATCACCATAAATAAGAGCTGTTGACGTTGTTACTCCATCAATTGTCCCTTGTTGTAATCCTGTAAAAATTTCAGGATAAGCCATTGGAGTTGGATTTGCTCCCATTGCCTCCAATGTTTCTAAATGTAAATCAGCCGTTGAACTTCTTATTTTAAGACCTTTAAAATCTTCTGGTGAACGTGCATCTTTTTTACTATTTAAAATTCCGTAAAAGCCCATATCCACAAATCCTAATGCTGTTACATTTGAATTTTCCGCAACTTGTTCACGTAATTGGTCTCCAAGTTCGTTGTCTGCAATTTGATAAAGCTCATCTCTGTCTTTAAAAAACATCGGGAAATCAAATAATTTCAAACCATCTACACCTGTCGTGTTTGCTGTACCATAAGCTGAAACTGTCGCTAATTCTAGCGTTCCACTATTTAATGCATCTACTGTTTCTTCATCTGAAGAAACTAATGTTCCACCATTATAAATTTCCACTTCAAAACGACCATCACTTTTCTCTTCTAAAATCTCTTTGAATTTGACATAGCCTTGATTTTGGAAATTTTGTTCATCGACTTGGTTCGCCATTTTCAATTTATATACTTCACCATCAGATGATGTAGAATTTGTGTTATTAGCATTATCATTATTACCACATGCACTAAGTACTCCTAAACTTACAATTAAAAATAATAAAACACTTATTTTTTTCATATGATGATACATACGATTTCCCTCCTCTTTCACTTATATTTAAAGAAGTTGTACTATTTTCCTAACTCTTTTAAAGCTTGTTCGTAGTTTTCTTCTCCAACATCTGATTTATGTTTTTCTAATACTGGTTCCACTACTTCTTTGAATGCTTCACGTTGCTCGTCCGTTAATTCGACAATGTTTACGCCTTCTGCTTTCATTCCTTCTACTGCTTCTTTCTCTGCTTCAATCACTAATTCGCGTGCATACGTAATATATTCTTCCACTGATTCATTTAATATTTCTTGTTGATCCTCTGTTAATTTCGCATAAAAATCATCATTAATCATTAACACATGTGGTAATAATACATGATTCGTTAATGTCATATTTTCACTTACTTCATAAAAACGGTCACCATAAATTAATGGTGTAGTCGTTGATACCCCATCAATTGTCCCCTGCTGTAAACCTGTAAATACTTCACTATAAGACATTGGCGTTGGGTTAGCTCCCATTGCTGTTAATGTGTCTAAGTGCAAGTCAGCAGCTGATGTTCTAATTTTTAGACTTTTTAAATCTTCCGGCTTTTCAACTGATTTTTTACCATTTAAAATGCCATATGAACCTAAATCAATAAATCCTAATACTTGTAAATTAGTTTTCCCATCGATTTCTTGTTTAATATTTTCTCCATATTCACCGTCTAATAAAGAATAAAATTGATCACGATTATCGAATAACATTGGCATATCAAATAATTTTAGTGCTGACACGTCTGTCGTATTTGCGGTTCCATAAGCTGACGATGTAGATAAATCTAATGTTCCATTTTTTAGAGCTTCTACAATCTCTTCATCTGAAGATACTAATGTTCCACCATTGTAAATTTCCACTTCAAATTGCCCATCGCTTTTCTCTTCAATGATTTCTTTAAACTTTACGTATCCTTGATTTAAAAAGTTATTTTCATCTACTTGGTTCCCCATTCTAATGGTAATTTTGTCACCATTACTTTTACTCTCGTCGTTTGCCTTATTTCCTGCATTATCATTTCCCCCGCAAGCGACTAATAAAGCCATTGACATGACGAGTACAAAAGTTAAACCTATTTTTTTAACTGTATTTTTCATTATTATTCCTCCGCCTTTACTAAATATTACTCTTTGATTGGCCACCATCAACCGTTACACAAGCACCTGCAATCCATGAAGCTTTATTCGAGGCCAAAAATACGACAGCTTGTGCAATTTCCTCTGGGGTGCCGAATCGTCCTGCCGGTATTTCTTGTGCAATAAATTCCTTAATTTGTTCAGGACGTTCATCCATCCGCTTTTCCCAAACACCTTGTTTATGGTAAACACTGCCTGGAGCTATACTATTCACATTTACTCCTTGATGAATGACTTCATCCGCTAATGATTTCGTAAAACTAATTAAAGCAGCCTTTGCATTATTGTACGTAACGAGTCCACCGCTTTCTCTTCCGTAGATCGATGCAATATTAATAATACTTCCTGATTTCTTTTTTACCATTTCCTCCGCCGCTATTTTGGAAAGATGTACAGCGGGAAAATAATTGCTATCAAATGCTTCATAAAATTGTGATAAGTCCGTTTGCAATACAGTACCACCGCTACTACCACCAGCATTATTCACTAATACATCAATCTTTCCATTTTTAGATAAAAATTGATGCATTAATTGTGCTCTTTCTTCTTCATTTGTTACATCTACTTGATATATATCTATATTTCCTAAATCTGATTTTGCCTGTTCTAATGATGTCATTGTTCGTCCAACAATACTTACGTAAGCTCCCTCGTCCAAAAATTGTTTGGCAATTGCCTTTCCAATGCCTCGAGATGCTCCAGTAATTAATACGTGTTTATTCGCTAAACCTAAATCCATTTGCATAACACTTCCTTTTCTTTTATATGCACGTTGGTTTGCATCCCCCCTTTAAAAACCGTGCTTTTATCTACCTAAAAATCCACCATCAACAGGTAATAATGCACCCGTTGTAAAATTAGATAAATCCGATGCTAAAAACTTAATCATGCCACCAATTTCTGACGGTTCACCGAAACGACCACTTGGTACACGACTAACTAATTCTCCGTACCTTTTTTCATCAGTTAAAATATGCGTATTAAGCTCTGTATTAAAATAACCTGGAGCAACTGCATTCACTTGAATACCATCTTTCGCCCACTCATTTGATAACGATTTTGTTAATTGTAAAACAGCCCCTTTACTTGATGAGTACGCTGTAGCATGAAATCCACCTTGAACAGCTAAGACAGAAGCAATATTTATAATTTTCCCACTTTGTTTTTGTTTCATAATTGCAGCTGCTAAACGAGCTAATTCAAATACTGCAACAACATTTACATCAAAAATTTTCTTAAAGTCTGCAATAGGTAATTCTTCCGCCGGTAATGGTTTATGAATTCCAGCGTTATTTACTAAAACATCCACCTCACCACCAAGTAGGTCTAATGATTCTTTAAATACGCTTTCAATTTCTTCTATGTTAGATAAATCTGCTTGCACTCCAACAACGTCGTACCCTTTGTTTTTCAATGCATCTACTGTGTCGAATAATGTTTTAGAAATATCGATAATACAAACCTTTACCCCTTCTTCACATAACGCTTCTGCCATAGCTAACCCTAATCCTTGACTCGCACCAGTTACGATTGCCTTTTTTGTTTGTAAATCTTTCATACACTATATCTCCTTCTCAACTTTGTTGTAATTCCATTAGTTCAATTAAATAACCATCTGGGTCTTTCATATAAACAGCCTTCGATCCAATATGATTCCCAGCTGTAATCGTTACAACATTATTAGATATAAATTGAACACCTTGTTCTGTTAATTGTTTAAACATCATGTCTAAGTTTTCAACGAGTAAACAAATATGTCCTGTCGCATAATCACATGAACGTGATTCACCAGAATATGTCCGAACACCTACATATTCAAGTAATTCAAGCACTGTGCCATCAGGTGTTTCAATAAATGCAATCTCTATTTTTTCTAAACCTGATATTTCAACAATGTCATATATATACGGAACATCATTTGTTTGTTTTTTAATTAGTGTTAATCCGAGTGTTTCGGTATAAAAACGAATTGATTCTTCTAAGTTTTTCACAGTAATGCCACTATGTGCAAATCCACTTACTTTCCAATCTTTCATGTTAGTATCTCCTTATCTTTAAATAACTAATCCACCATTCACACCGATTACTTGCCCTGTGATATAGTTCGAACTTTGTGAGGATAAAAATAGAGCCGTTTCAGCTACATCCTCTGGTGCACCAATTCTTCCTAAAGGAAAAGCGTCCACGTCAAACGGTACACCTTGAATCATCTCTGATTGAATAGGTCCTGGAGCGATTGCATTGACGTATACGTGATGTTTTGCACCGGCTTTAGCAAGTCGTTTCATATATGCAATGACTCCACCTTTTGATGCTGCATAATGAAGTCCAGCTAAATCTCCACCAGTTTGTCCTGCATTAGATGCTAAACAAACTATTTTTCCACCATGACCTTTCATCTGTTGGAATGCTTTATTCGTTACAAGAAATGTTCCTGTTAAATTAATGTCTAACATTCTTTTCCACGCTTCTAATGACAATTCATGATCAGGTGTCGTTTCATAAATTCCTGCACAATGTACAACGACATCAAATTGGCCAAACTTTGTAACGCTTTCATTTATGAGAGAATCTACTGCTTGTTCATCAGTAATATCGCAATCAATTGTGTGCAAATTACGGTGATTCAATTTCTCTTCTAATCGATTTGTTTCTTTATAGTCAGTAGCAATGACTATTGCTCCTTCTCTTAAGAAAGTTTGTACAGTTGCTAACCCAATTCCACCTAAAGCACCTGTAACGAGAGCAACCTTTCCATTCATATCATGTTTCCCGCTCACTATTTCCATTCATTTCCCTTCTTTCACACTAATATTTTTGTTTGCGTTTTCAACTTAGTTCACATTGTGAACCACTGGTTCTCATTTGTTTATAGAATATAATATACGACTAAAATATAAATTCGTCAACCCTTAAATTTTTAAAATGTGTTTACTTGATATATTCCGACAAAAGATATTAAATATGTATAAACTACATTATTTAATGACATAAATAAAAATGAGGGGAATATCGAATAAATGACTGAACCGAAAAGACAAAATACTGTAGCTGTACTTGAGAAGGCATTAGAAGTTATTTCCTTTTTAGAAACAACGAAAGATGGAATTGGTTTAACGGAAATAGCCCAACAAACAAACATTAATAAAACGACTGTTTACCGTATTCTACAAACTTTAATGCTTGATAATATTGTTGTGTATGGGGAACTAAAAGGAACTTATAAACTTGGGTACCGTCTATTAGAACTTGGGGAAATTGTACAAAATAATATTGACATTCGTACTATTGCTTTACCACACTTAAAACAGTTAACGAAAGATACAGATCATACAACATATTTAAGTATTTTACATAATGATGCATCTTTATGTGTAGAACGAATTGATGGACTAAATGTTCAAGTATTATTATTAAATGTGGGAGATGTTTGGCCTTTATATGTCGGTGGTGTTGCTAGGGCAATGTTATCGTTTTTAGATGATGAAAAAATCGAAAAAATTATTCAGGAAGAAAATCAACAAGAAGTTACATTACACTCTGATATTATTCATAATGATTATTGGGAAATGATTCATCAAACAAGAGAAAAAGGATATTCCACAAGCTTTGAAGATGTTGTAAAAGGGGTATCAAGTATTGGTGCACCTATTTTTAACCATAGAGGAGAAGTTGTAGCGGCAGTTAGCTTAAGTACTACCTCTATACTATTACCACCTTCCAAAGAAGAGGAAATTGCTTTTCAAGTTGTCGATACAGCAAATAAAATATCTAAACACCTAGGTTGGAATGGGAATCGACCATATTAATAAAAAACACGAATCATGGTAGGAAAGAGAGCAAGATACAATGCTCTAAACCATGTTCGTGTTTTTTTAATTTATAATCAACCTTTTGTATAAAAGGGATTATGCTAATTGTGCTTCTTTAATAATCGTTTGTTTTGGTCCAAATAATTCATATTTAATATTTTGAACCGGTACACCAATTTCTGTTAATAAATTTGCAACATGCTCCATCATTGGTACAGGACCAACAACATAATAAATCATGTCTTCTTGTTTAATATTCTCTAATACTTCTTTGTTAATGAAACCGTTGAAGTCTTGTTCTCCATCTTCGTTAATCGGATTGCTATAACCATACACATATTTTGCATTTTCCGCAGCGGCAACCATCTCTTTTACATCTTCATGGAACGCATGTAATTTTTCATTTTGTGCTGCGTGTAAAAATGTAATATCGCGAGTCGACTTTTCATCTATTAATTGTTCAAACATACTTAACATTGGTGTAATACCTACTCCACCACTAATAAATGCCACTGGAGCATCCTCTTCTGTTAAGGTAAATAATCCAGCTGGTGCACTCGCTTCAATTGTGTCGCCTACATGTACATTGTCATGTAAATGTGTTGATACAACACCATTTGGAGTATAGTCCGCTTCTTTCTTCACTGAAATACGGAACTGTTTGCCATTTGGTTTAGTTGATAATGTATAATGGCGGATTTGTTTATGCTCTGCTCCTTCCGGATGTACACGGACAGATAAATATTGCCCTGCATCATACATCGGAACAACCCCACCATCTTTTGGCTCTAAGTAGAAAGATGTAATTACATCACTTTCCTTTACCTTATCGACAACGATAAAATCTTTGAAGCCTCTCCAGCCACCTTCTTTAGATTCTGCTTCTTTATACATTTCTTCTTCTACATCAATGAATACTTTTGCTAGTACACCATAAGTTTCCTCCCAAGCATTCATAATTTCATCTGTAGCCGCTTCCCCTAACACTTCTTTAATTGCAATTAATAAATTTTTTCCTACAATTGGATAATGTTCTGGTAAAATGTTTAATCCACGGTGTTTGTGAGCAACTAAATTTACTTCATCAATAATCGTTTCTAATTGATCAATATTAGCTGCTGCTTGATATACCATATTCGCTAAAGCCTCTTGTTGTTGCCCTTTCGCTTGATTTGTCTTGTTAAAAATGTTTAATAATTCTGGGTTTGCTGCAAACATATTTTTGTAAAACACAGTTGTTATCGTTTTCCCGTGCTCTGCTAAAACTGGTGCCGTTGATTTAATAATATCCATCGTTTCCTTTGATAAAGTCATTTAAAATCTCTCCCCTATTTAAATATATATGATAAATATAAAACATGTATTTTTAATACACCTTTAGTGTAACGTGATATAAAATATCTATCAATACAAAATAAGGCATTATGAAGAGGTGTCAAAAAGTCGACACACCTCCTTCTTAATTTCGTCACAAACATTCATCTAAAATACATCTTAAAAAGATGTTATAATATATGTAGGTGATGAAAATGAGACTAACAAACTATACAGATTATGCTTTACGCGTCTTAATTTACTTAGCTGTAAAAGATAGTGATGAGAAATCAACGATTACAGAAATAACAGAAGCTTATAATGTGTCAAGAAACCATTTAATGAAGGTCATCCATCAGTTAGGAAAAATCGGGGTCATCGAGACGACTCGTGGACGTGGTGGTGGAATTGTATTAGCAAAACAACCTGAAGATATTACTATCGGTTCCATTGTTAGGGAAACGGAAGAAGATTTTCATATGGTAGAATGTTTTAATAGTGGGGCAAACCATTGTGTACTTTCACCTGTTTGTGGATTACGTAGTGTACTCGGGGAAGCATTGGCAGCATATTTAGCTGTATTAGATAAATATACGATTGCTGATATTATCGATCAACCATTAATGTTTAGAAGCTTACTCCAAATAGATCCATAAAATAAAATTGGATAAGTTGGAGATATAATCATATATAACGACAATACGATTTTATCCCAAACTTATCCTAAGTCTATTGCTTTACAATAATGGTCGGTTCTGTTGCTTCTTGAACTTGTTCAAATGTATATCCATTTAACAATTCCACTAACTCCAACCCTTTATCTGTCACATCTAATACAGCCCTATCTGTAATAATGCGATCGACAACTCCTTGGCCAGTTAATGGTAAAGCACACTGTTTTAAAATTTTTGGTGCACCATCACGTGTAACATGATCCATAATTACGATAACCTTTTTCGCCCCATGCACAAGGTCCATTGCTCCGCCCATTCCTTTTACCATTTTTCCAGGAATCATCCAATTCGCTAAATCTCCAGTTTCAGATACTTCCATTCCACCTAAAATAGCAACATCAATATGACCACCACGGATCATCGCAAAAGACTCTGCATTACTAAAGAAGCTTGCTCCTTTAATAGTTGTAACGGTTTCTTTTCCAGCATTTATTAAATCAGGATCTACTTCCTCTTCTGTCGGATATGGTCCAATCCCTAACAATCCATTTTCAGACTGTAAAACAACTTGTTTATTATCGGAAATATAGTTCGCAACCATTGTTGGCATACCAATTCCTAAATTAACATAATCCCCATCATTTATTTCTTTTTCCGCTCTTTTTACAATTTGTATTCTCGTATTATTCGCCATGTTTGATCCTCCTATCCTTCTTTTGTCGTCAAGCGTTCAATTCGTTTTTCTTGGTCACCTTGTACTAGCGCATCTACATAAATTCCTGGTGTATGAATTTGATCTGGATCAATTGCTCCAGTTTCTACAATTTCTTCCGCTTCAACAATAGTATATTTTCCGGCAGCAGCCATCATTGGATTAAAATTGCGTGCCGTTTTTCTAAACACCAAGTTTCCAGATGTATCTGCTTTCCATGCTCGTATTAGACTAACATCAGCGAGAAATGCTTCTTCTAACACATATTCTTTTCCATTAAACTCTCGTACTTCTTTCCCTTCAGCAATTGGTGTACCTACTCCTGTCGGTGTATAGAAGGCAGGAATTCCTGCACCACCTGCACGAATTTTTTCTGCCAAAGTTCCTTGTGGCACTAATGTAACGTTTAGTTCTCCACTTAAAAACTGACGTTCAAATTCTTTGTTTTCTCCAACATATGATGCAATCATATGGGATATCTGTTTATCTTGTAATAGTAATCCTAATCCCCAGTCATCTACTCCACAGTTATTCGAAATAACCGTTAAATCTTTTACTCCTTTATGACGAACTGCTTGGATTAAATTTTCTGGAATGCCGACAAGACCAAATCCGCCAACCATTAATGTCATCCCATCTTCAATATGTTCAACCGCTTCTTGTGCGTTATTAAATATACGTTTCATCTCTTCCACCTACTTATTCATAATTTTTTACGATTGTGGCAACACCTTGCCCACCACCAATACATAATGTCGCTAAACCGTATGTTGATTTTCTTCGTTTCATCTCATGTAACAATGTTACAAAAATACGTGTTCCACTCGCACCAATAGGATGACCTAAAGCTATTGCCCCACCGTTTACATTCACTTTACTCATATCAAATTGAAGATCTTTAGCAACTGCTAATGATTGTGCAGCAAATGCTTCATTCGCTTCAATTAAATCAACATCTTTTAATGGGATATTCGCTTTCTTTAACACTTTTTCTGTCGCATAAATTGGACCTAATCCCATGACACTTGGATCCAATGCCGCACTTGCATTCGCTACTAGCGTCGCTAATGGTGTTACACCTAAAGCTTCTGCCTTTTCTTTACTCATTAAAAGTACGGCCGCTGCCCCATCATTAATACCTGATGCATTACCAGCCGTAACAGAGCCATCTTTTTTAAAAGCAGGGCGAAGTTTAGCCATAGATTCTACAGAAGCATCATCACGAATATATTCGTCTTCTTGAAATACAATTGGTTCTCCACGACGTTGTGGGATTTCAACCGGTACAATTTCATCAGCGAATTTTCCTTCTTTTCTCGCTTTCGCTGCTTTTTTCTGACTTTCAACTGCAAACATATCTTGTTCTTCTCGTGTTAATTCATAACGGTCACAAATATTTTCTGCTGTTATCCCCATATGATAATCATGGAAAGCACACCATAATCCATCCTGAATCATACTATCAACAAGTGTTTTATTTCCCATACGTAAGCCATTTCTAGCATCCATCGATAAATACGGAGCTTGACTCATGTTCTCCATCCCACCTGCAACGATTACATCAGCATCACCTAATGCAATTGCTTGTTGTGCTAAATGGATCGCTTTCAAACCTGAACCACACACTTTATTTATCGTTAATGCTGGGACATGATCAGGTAAACCTGCTTTTATTGAAGCTTGTCGTGCCGGATTTTGTCCTAAACCAGCTTGAAGTACATTCCCCAAAATAACTTCGTCCACTTGGTCACCTGTAATTTTGCTATCATCTAATACGCGTTTTATAACTTGTGCTCCCAATTCTGTCGCAGGAACAGAAGACAGTGATCCACCAAAACTACCTAATGCCGTTCGTAAAGCGCTTACAACTACAACTTCTCGCATATAAAATCCCCATCCTCTCATAAGAATCGTTTCTTATATTTTACTTCGCTTTTATTTATAAGTAAAATGAATATATCGAATATCAACTATTCTGATACCGAATATATCGGAGGTGCACATATGGATTTGAAATTATTAGAGCATTTTATTTCAGTCGTACAGTATGGAAGTTTCTCTCGAGCTGCTCAACAATCTTTCGTTTCTCAGCCAACGTTAAGTAAGTCAATTAAAAAATTAGAAGAACAACTCCAAGTCATTTTATTTGAACGTTCCACAAGAAAATTACGTTTAACAGATGCAGGTGAACTCGTTTATGAACAGTCTTTAAAAATAATTGGTTCAACAAATGAACTTTTTACGTTAATTGATGATTTCATAGAAAAACCCTCTGGAACAGTCAATATCGGTATTCCGCCTTTAATCGGCACTTTATTTTTCCCTATTATCGCCAAGAACTTTGTTCCAAAACATCCGAACATTTCACTGCAATTAGTGGAACATGGTGCAAAGAAAATTGAATATTTAGTAGACGATGGACAAATTGATCTCGGGATTGTCGTTTTACCAGTAAATGAAAAACTTTTTTCTGTTACGCAAATTGTCCATGAACCTTTCAAATGTTTCGTACATGTTGAACATCCTTTCGCATCTAAAACAAAAATTACTATCCATGAACTAAAAAACGAATCCTTTATTTTATTTAATAGTGAGTTCGCTTTACATCATTTAATTATTAACTATTGCGAGAACCTCGGGAAGTTTCATCCCAAAATTGCTTTTGAAACTTCACAATGGGATGTTATTGCAGAACTTGTTGCGGCACAAGTTGGTATGACACTTTTACCTGAATCAATTTATAAAAAAATGGACACTCGTACAATCACATCCATCGAATTAATCGATGCACCAATGTGGCAATTAGGCGTCATTACAAAAAAAGACCGCTACACATCATATGCCTTACAAACATTGCTTCATTTTTTACAAAAACAATTTTCCAATG
Source organism: Candidatus Pseudogracilibacillus intestinigallinarum (assembly GCA_019113205.1). Lineage (GTDB taxonomy): Bacteria > Bacillota > Bacilli > Bacillales > Amphibacillaceae > Pseudogracilibacillus > Pseudogracilibacillus intestinigallinarum. Next base: position 19,965 of record DXHX01000007.1, read on the forward strand.
GTGTAAATAAGAGAAGGATAGAGGAATAGTTCGTGGAATAACTGCACATTATTTCGTCGTACATGATTGACAAAGAAAATCCTATAGTAAAACAAAACCCCAAAACAAACTAATTTCAGTATGTTTGGGGGGAGGTATCCAATGTGAATATTCACTAGTTCAATATGCTATGATACTTTTCTTTTTTTGGCATATTCAGCTGTTGCTGTAAATAACACGTCAGATGATGAGTTAAGTGCTGTCTCACAAGAATCTTGGATTACCCCGATGACAAATCCTATCGCAACGACTTGCATCGCAATATCATCTGAAATACCGAGTAAACTACATGCTAATGGGATAAGTAATAACGACCCACCAGCCACTCCTGATGCTCCGGCTGCAGATACAGCAGATAAAACCATTAAAATAACAGCAGTGAATAAATCGACTTTCACACCTAATGTATGTGCTGCTGCCATCGATAAAACAGAAATCGTTACTGCTGCTCCTGCCATATTGATTGTTGCACCTAAAGGTATAGAAACAGCATATGTATCTTTATTTAAATTTAACTTTTCAGCCAAATTCATATTTACCGGGATATTTGCTGCCGAACTTCTAGTGAAAAATGCTGTAACACCACTTTCCTTTAACACTGTAAAAACGAGTGGATATGGATTTTTCCGTGTTGCAATAAAGACCATAATCGGGTTCATTACTAACGCAATAAACAACATCGTTCCTACTAAGATAATAATTAAACGACCATATTCTCCTAAAGCTGCAAAGCCAGTTGTTGATACAGTATCAAATACGATACCTAAAATTCCAATTGGTGCTAAGCTAATGACCCATTGAACGATCTTCGTTACAGCTTCAGATACGTTTGCTATCATTGTTTTCGTTGAACTATGTGCTGCACGTAATGCAACCCCTAATAATAATGCCCAAACTAAAATTCCTAAATAATTTGCTTCCATAATGGCTGTTACTGGGTTTGTAACAATATTAAATAACAACGTTTCTAATACTTCTCCAATCCCACTTGGTGGAGCAACATCTTGTGCCTCCGTTTTTAATGTGAGTGTCGTTGGAAAAATAAAACTTACGACTACCGCGACTAATCCAGCTAAAAAAGTACTAATAATATAGAGTACTAGTACCCCTTTTACAGCTGTTTCTTTTCCACTAACATGAGACGCAATCGCATTTAATACAAGTACAAAAACAAGTACCGGTGCTACCGCTTTTAATGCTTCAACAAATAATGTCCCGAGCATAGATAACACACTTAATTGTTCAGGAAATAATAATGCTAAAATAAGTCCAATAACAATACCAATCATAATGCGCACGACTAAACTCATTCGATTCCACATATGAAACAATTCGCCCATATTTATCCTCCCTTTTTAAATACTGTTATTCTTTCAATTATATAGAGGTTTAGTCTGTAACACAATAATATATGTAATTTTCTAACAACTATTTCTACCTAGTTTCTTTTACCACTTTGAGTCTTATATCGCTCTCATTTTCTACTTATTATTACAACAGAAAATATTCGTTCTCAAATGAGGGAAAGGATGATAAATCCTTTTTATCGTATTTTCATACGCTCATAAATTAGACATGGAGATGTACTTGAACTGTCATGAATCAAGCATCTTTAACTATTTTTTTAATTTATAATAATGATAATAGCAAGTAAAGGATGATCAAAATGAAAAAATTGTCGATTATTTTTATAAGTATTGTCATAGTCTTATTGACCGGATGCCAGCATAAGTTGCTAGATTCGTCCTCATCGAATGAAGATAATAAGGATACGAGGCAAGAGGAAAACGGCACGATACATCATCATATGCATCAAAATGAGTCCGATGCTCAACCAATGAAGGAAAGAATACATGAGAACGAAGATACCCATAGAAATCATCACATGCAAATGATGGGGCAGGAACAAACATTACAATCATCTACTGGAGAAAATGAATTAATAGTTCCACCACTATTAGAGCCGATTAAACAGAGTAATGATGACGTTTATTATAAAATAGAGGCTAAGGAAGGAAAAACCGAAATCTTTCCAAATACAAAAACAAATACACTCGGATACAATGGCGATTTTCTTGGTCCTGCCATTCGAGTGCAAAAAGGACAAAATGCACATATCGCATTTAAAAATAGTTTGAAAGAAGATACGACCGTACACTGGCACGGTTTAATTGTTGGAGGTTCTGCAGATGGCGGACCACACGATGTGATTCAGCCTGGTGAGGAAAGAGATATAACATTTAAAGTTCAACAAGAGGAAGCAACATTATGGTTTCACCCCCACCCACTTGGAAAAACTGCAAAACAAGTATATGAAGGTTTAGCTGGACTACTCCTTATAGAAGGTAAGTATGACGAACAATTTTTATATGGTAAAAATGACTTTCCACTTATCATTCAGGATAAAACATTTACAGAATCATATCAATTAGATTATGCGAGTGCTTATCATCCAAACGGAACAATTGGGAATACAATTTTAATGAATGGAACTATCAACCCTAAGTTAACCGTGCCGAAAGAAAAAATTCGTTTACGACTTTTAAACGGCTCTAATACCCGAAGCTATACCTTTTCTTTTAGTAATAAGATGTCATTTGAACAAATTGCTTCTGATGGCGGATTATTAAATGAACCTATGAAAATGGAGGCTATGACATTGGCTCCTGCAGAACGGGCAGAAATTATCGCCGATTTTTCGAAAATGAATGACGATGTCAATTTAATGGCAGGAGAAGATATCGTCGTATTACCGATCCATCTAAAAGACAAAAAAAGCAAGAACATAGCTCATCCATTAGATCCAGCAGAGAGAGTAACTATAACAGAAGAAGAGAAAAACTTAGCCGTATCAAAACATATCGAATTATTCGGTATGGGACCACATGTAACTATAAATGGGAAGAAATTTGATCCTGAACGGATTGACTTTACACAAGATAAAGGAGTAACAGAAATTTGGGAAGTGTATAATAAGCCTGATATGGTGGGCACGCTTCATCCATTTCATATACATGGTACACAGTTTAAAATAGTTTCGATTAATGGTGAAAAACCACCAGCTCATTTACAAGGATATAAAGACACCATTTCTTTACAACCAGGTGATAAGGCAAAAATTGCAGTAAAGTTTGAAGAACCTGGTGTGTATATGTACCATTGTCACATTTTAGAACATGAAGATAACGGCATGATGGGTCAAGTTCAAGTACAATAAAAAAGCTAAAGGGTAATCGAGGTTTCCTTTCTCACCTCATACCCTCTAGCTTATTTTTATAATAACTGCAATGTTGTAATACAAGTACCATCCTCTTTAAATGTAGAAATTTCTGCCTCTACTTTTCTTCCCTCTTCTTCAGCCTCAATCGAAATATCAAATGTCTCATCTCTCGGTAACCATAAATCAACAAAGCCATTGGCTTCTGAATTCATCATTTCTTCCACTATTGTTTTTCCATCTTTATCTTTAATAAGAATATTGAACTCTTGATCTACTAACTCTCCCTGACATCCAGTTAAACTATGATCCTTACAAGGATGTGTCTCATTAAAGAATGGTGCAATTGAAACGAAAAATTCATCTTCTGGTAAATCATGAACGATTTCTTCCTCATTTTCATCAGTAATTA
>DXHX01000083.1 GCA_019113205.1 Candidatus Pseudogracilibacillus intestinigallinarum
CCATTTATAACGATAGAAAATTTTTCATTTGCTTATGAATCATTGGATGAGCCTATTTTACGAGGACTAGATGTTATATTGCATGAAAACGAAGTGACATTGCTCATGGGTCCGAGTGGTTCTGGTAAAAGTACGTTATCTCTCTGTCTAAATGGGCTATATCCGGAAGCAGTGGAAGGAGAAACTGCTGGCACGATATTATTTCGCGAATCACATTTGCAAGACGCACAAGCTGGCACATGGAGCAAACATATCGGTGTCGTTTTTCAAGATCCTGAAGCGCAGTTTTGCATGATCCATGTTGCCGATGAGTTAGCATTTACATTAGAAAATATGGCGATCCGTGAACATGAAATGGACGAAAAAATCGATGAGATACTTTTACTAGTCGGCATGGAAAAATTTAAATATCGGAAACTACACGAATTATCTGGGGGAGAAAAACAAAAAATTGCTTTAGCTGCAGTTCTTTTATTAGAGCCGACATTGCTTATTTTAGATGAAGCGACTGTTAATTTAGATCCACATGCAACAGAATCATTCATAAAACTTATTCAACAAATTCAAGAAGAACGGCAAATGAGTGTGTTCATTATCGACCATCAAGCAGATGCATGGTTGGATATGACAGACCGTGTCTTATTATTAGGAAAAAATGGTCGCTTGCTACAAGATGCATCCCCAGAAGAAATGTTTACGACTTATAAGGAACAAGTGGAAGAAGCGGGCATTTTTATACCGAAGAAGTTCTCTAGACATTCTCTTGGAACCGGTTTGCATGCTCGCAAGCTTCCGACCGCACAAAAACAAGAGCATCCTAAAGACAATGAAACCGTCATGCGCCTTGAAGATATAACATATAAACGAAAAGCGCGGACCATTTTACAACAGATTTATATGGCTATTCCGAAAGGGGCTTTCATTTCTATCCTTGGAAAAAATGGGGCCGGAAAATCGACTTTACTTGAGCTGATGGCTGGCATTATGACCCCGACAAAAGGGGAAGTCTATTTTCAACATCGTCCTTTACAAAAATGGAAAGAAACGAAACTGCGGCATAAATTAGGTTTCGTGTTTCAAAATCCGGAACATCAGTTTATAACAGATACGGTTTATGATGAACTCGTCTTTTCCATGCGGCTAAATGACGAACAACTAGAAAAAATGGAGGCGACCGCCACCTATTTACTCGAACATTTTCAACTAGAAGAGAAAAAACATCGGAATCCATTTTCGTTAAGTGGAGGGCAAAAGCGAAGGCTAAGTGTTGCAACCGTACTTGATGACACGCCAGATATTTTATTATTTGATGAACCGACATTCGGGCAAGATGCGGAAACAACAGCACGGCTAATACATACGATGTTTGAGTTAAGAGAGAAAGGGATTACGATCGTTATCGTCACGCATGATATGGATCTTGCTGCAATGAGTGACACGGTATACGTGCTCCATGAAGGGGAAATCGCCTTTCATGGCACCCCTCACACATTATGGGAAGAGGAAGAGCTATTACACGCTGCCCATTTACGTCGTCCATTCGAAGTAGAAAAAGCGCAATGTAAGAGAATAGGGGAGATAGGATGAAAAAAATCAATCCCGTTGTGAAGTTGCTGGCGATTTTAGTGCCAGGATTATGTCTCAGTCTTTTTTATGATTGGTTTACACCACTTTTTTATCTCCTATTTTTACTGCTTATGACATTTGGCTATGGGAAAATCCCTTTGAAAAAAGGAGTGAAAATTTTCGCTATATTTTTATTGCTTTCATTTGGCTTCGGTTGGACGGCTGCATTGTATGCAAATGATGGTTTTGCTGGTGGGGATGTTATTTTCACATTTGGTTGGATGACCTTAACGACTGGCGGCCTTCAAACAGGGTTAAGTATTATGTTTCGTTCGCTCTGTTTTTTAATGATGTCCATGATGTTTATTTTTACGACAGATACGACACAGCTCATGATGAGCTTTATTCATCAATGTAAACTGCCACCGAAGTTTGCATACGGTATTATTGCAGGATATCGTTTTTTACCAGTATTTCAACATGAATTTCAATTATTGCAAAAAGCCCACCAAATTCGTGGGGTTGGGAGATTGAAAGGAATAAAAGGAAAAATACATCAATTTCAGCGTTATTCGATTCCACTTTTGGCAAATGGGATAAGAAAAGCAGAACGTGTCGCCATTGCGATGGAGTCAAAAGGTTTCACTGGCGACCGGAACAGAACGTACTATCATCGAACTTATGTAACGGCACGCGATTGGATATTTTTCGCGATGATGATCGGTATGCTAGTAGTAGGTGCATGTATTTCTTATAAGTTTGGATACTTGAAAATATTTAATAAGCAATTTTAAAGAATCTAGTATCATGCTAGATTCTTTTTCATAGATTATTCGTAGTAAATTGATATACTTAATAATAATTAATGATTAGGAGGTTCTACGTTGAATATTCAAAACTTAGAAGCTTTTTTATATGTGCATCATTTTGGAAGTGTAAATAAAGCGGCAGAAGCGTTGTTTTTGACGCAACCATCTGTATCTTCGCGCATTCGTACATTGGAAAAAGAGTTGAATGTCGCATTATTTGAACGAGTCGGACGGTCCCTCGTCATGACGAAAGAAGGAAAAGCGTTTATTCCTTATGCTGAATCGATCGTACAGGCATACAAAAGTGGCCAGAAACGAATGAAGGAAACCGCGGCTACAGACCATATTGTCATTGGAGTAACTGGACTCATCGCCAACTATGTCATGCCTTACGTCTTACCAAAATTTAAATTAGCCTATCCGAATGTCCAAATTACGATGCATACGGGAACGACGGAAGAAATTGAAAGTAAAGTATTGCACAGGGAAGTAGATGTTGGCTTTGTGCGGGCGAGTGCCCATCCATCTTTAGAAAAAACGGCGATCTTACAAACACCGATTCGTTTATTCGTCTCCCACCCACATCATTTTGAAAATGTGCCAAATATAAGCATGGAACAGTTACAAGAGGAAACGATCGTATTTTATGAATGTGGGTCATTAGATTGGACGAAAGTGAAAAATTTATTTTTCAATGCTGCTCATGTACCGACGATTACGTATGAGGTAGATAGTTTAGAAACCGCGAAAGGATTAATACTAGAAAATGCTGGCATTGGATTTTTACCAGAAATATGTGTACGAAAGGAAGTAGCTGACGGTAAAGTAACCTCCCTTGATGTTCCAGTCGTCGCAAAGGAATCGTTAAAAGCGCAAATGATTCATTATATCGGCGAAAAACCGCCATACTTTGATAGTTTAGCAACATGGACGAAGGAGATTGATAGAGTTTCTCTATAAGAAAGCAGATTAAAATCTATTACACGAATAAAAATTGCTATGATATACTATTTGTAACATTTAATCCCGAGTAATTAAATGTGAAAACTAATAATAAAAGGTGGATGACGATGATCAGTCATAAAAAGCTTTATATATTTCGTCAAAAAATACCGTGTTGTCATTGTTTCATTGTGCATTGTTAATGGAATGGCTATGTAAAAATGATGAACGGAGGAAGAGCATATGACATATAAAATTGGGATTTTAGATCAAAGTCCGATTTTTCCTAATAGAACAGCTCAAGATGCTTTAAAAAGTACGGTTGAGTTAGCACAAAAAGCAGAAAGTTGGGGCTATCACCGGTTTTGGGTGGCGGAACATCATCAGTCAGAAGATGTTGCAGGTGCATCACCAGAAATATTAATGAGTCATTTGTTGGCACAGACAAATAAAATAAAAATCGGTGCTGGTGGGGTCATGTTGCAACATTATAGCCCATATAAAGTAGCAGAAAACTTTCATGTGATGGAAGCATTGGCTCCTGAACGAGTGGAATTAGGCATCGGCAAAGCACCAGGAGGGTTGAATGCTTCAACCGCTGCATTACGATATGGCGGAACGGGTAACGACACTTCTTTTGAAGAACGATTCACATTGTTACAGCAATTTTTAAGTGGCAATATACCAGAAGATCATGCTTTATCGGAGGCAGTAGTACATCCGAAAATAGCACGCACATTGCCGACATTTTTATTAGGTGCAAGTGTAAACAGCGCTCGATTCGCTGCACGGCTCGGTGCGAATTTTGTTTTTGCCAGTTTTTTAAATGGGGATGAAACATTGCTCGAAGAAACGATGAAAGCATATCGGGCACTACATCCACATGGAAAGTTTATTATCGCGGTTGCTGCGTTCGTCGGCACAGATCAACAAGCAGCAGAAGAAGAAGCGGATAAATACAATATTTATAAAGTGACATTCGAAAGTGGGCGTGCCCTTTCTGTCGTTTCCTTAGACCAAGTGGAAGCTTTATGGCGCCAAACGAATGAACCATTCGAAGTGCACGAACAAAAAGTGCAAAAAATAGCAGGAACACAAAAGCATGTGAAAGAGGAATTCGGTCGGCTTGCGAGAACTTTTGATGTCGATGAATTTATCGTACACACTCCCGTACTTGATGAAGCGAAAAGATTACAATCGTTTGAATTGTTAAGCGTCTTAAATAAACAATACGTGTAAAAAATTATGTAATCGAAAATGACTACTTGCTTAAATGATAAGCAAAAAAATTGGAGGTGTGTCGTCATTGAATATCGATATCCGTTACGTGTTTGAAATCATTCCAGAGTTACTCACTTATTTACCAATTACATTGTATATGACGTTTGCAGCAATGGCGATTGCAACAGTCATTGGAGCAATTATCGCGGTTATTTTAGTGAATAAAACTCCTATTTTCATGCAACTGGCAAAAATTTATATATCATTTTTTAGAGGCACACCGATTTTAGTGCAATTATTAATGATTTACTTTGGTTTGCCGCAAATTTTTCCAATATTCAATGACCTAGGGGCAATCGTTTCGGCTATCGTTGCATTCGGATTAAATACTTCCGCGTATTTGGCGGAAATTTTTCGAGCGGGACTAACTTCTGTTGATAAAGGGCAGGAAGAAGCAGCGATTTCTGTCGGGATGACATATTTCCAATCATTGCGCAGCATCGTGTTGCCACAAGCAATTCGAAATGCACTTCCAGCAACAGGAAATATGTTTATCGGTCTCATTAAAAATTCGTCCCTCGCCTTTACGATCGGCGTGACAGAATTACTCGCTCAAGGAAAAATGCTTGCATCTGCAAACTTGAAGTTCTTTGAAGCATATTTAGCGGTCGGCCTCATTTATTGGGTGCTTACCTTATTGTATAGTCAGTTGCAAAGTTGGTATGAATATCAATTAAGCAAACCGTATCAAGTGTAAGGAGTTTTTCTAGTACGTCAACGTGGAAGAAAAAAGTAGGGAACAAACAAAGAGGTTGAAGGAGGATGTTTACATGAAACGTATTATTTTATTATTGCTAGTAATTGGAGTCCTTTTTTTAGTGGCATGTGGTCAAGAAGATACGAAGGAAGCGGCAAGTGCAACAGATGAAAAAGTAATCAAAGTTGGGGCAGTGCCTGACGGTTTTCCTGTTTCATATAAAGAAGATGATGATTTAAAAGGATTTAGTGTCGACATTATAAAGGAAATTGCGAAGGAAGCCGGATATGAAGTGGAATGGGTAACATCAGATTGGAATGGCGTGCTCGCCAATTTACAATCTGGAAAAGTAGATACAGCGATCAACTTTGCAGCTACACCAGAACGTGGGGAAACATACAATTTCACGGAACCATATTATAGTTCAAAAGCAGTTATTGCAACGGCAGAAAAGAACGATACATTAAATGAAGTAGAAGATATAAAAGGAAAAGATATAGCTAGCATGATGGGGACGAATTTTGAAAATGTGCTTGCGGCAGAGTTTCCGGACCTTAACTATGAATTAATTACGTATGAATCAAATGATGTTGTGTATACAGATATCGCTTCTGGAAAAATTGATGGGCTCATCTACGGTCGTGAACAATTATTGGCACAAATTAGTGAACGTGAACTCCCATTACGTATCGTTGGGGAGCCATTTGGAGATCAACCAGTTGCATTGCCATTTCAAAAAAACGAAGAAAATGATGCCTTAATCGAGGAATTAAATGAAGCGACCGTACGATTAAAGGAAAATGGGAAGTTCTCAGAAATTTCCTTAGAATATTTTGACGTCGATTTACTAGAAGATGAAAAATAATGATTAGTTATGACATGAAGCGGGGGCCGAGACAGTGAGATAGTTCATGATTGAACCATATCGTACTGTTACGCACCCAGCCCCCACTTTGCTTAAAAATTGAAAGGAAGATGTGTAATGACAAAAAAAGATGTGAAACTCGGTGTTCTGATTCAAGGTGCTGGTGGTCATATGAACGCATGGAAAGCGGAAGACGTGCCAAAGGATGCAAGTATTAATATAAACCATTATATAAACGTATCACAAAAGGCAGAAAAAGCTGGACTTGACTTCATTTTTATCGCAGACGGTTTGCATATTCATGAAAAATCGATTCCACATTTTCTGAATCGTTTTGAACCATTAACATTGTTATCGACACTTGCCGCAACGACTGAAACGATCGGGCTCGTTGGTACGGTATCAACGACATATAGTGAACCATTTAATATTGCACGGCAGTTTGCTTCCTTAGATATATTATCGGCTGGTCGTGCTGGATGGAATGTCGTCACAACCCCCTTAGAAAACACGGCGAAAAATTTCCAAAAAGGGAACCATCCAGCACATTCTCTTAGATATGAAATGGCCGATGAATATGTAGAAGTAGTAAAAGGGTTATGGGATTCGTGGGAAGATGATGCATTCGTCCGAAATCGTGAAACAGGACAGTTTTTTGATGAAGAAAAAATGCACCGCGTACAATATGAAGGAACGTATTTTCAAGTAGAAGGACCATTAAATATTCAAAGATCCCAACAAGGCCAGCCTGTTATATTCCAAGCAGGGTCTTCTAAAACAGGCATAGAATTTGCTGCAAAACATGGGGAAGCCATTTTTACGAATAAAACGACAGTGGAAAGTGCACAAGCATATTATAAAGCAGTAAAAACTGCGGCGATCCAACACGGTCGAAAAACAGAGGATATCGTTATTTTACCAGCATTAGCGCCGATCGTCGGTGCAACAGAAGAGGAAGCAGAAGCGGCATATGAACAAATCAAACATTTCGTTACAATCGATGATGCATTAGCATATCTCGGACGTTTTTTTGATCATTTCGATTTCACCCAATTTCCACTCGATGAACCTTTTCCAGATATTGGCGATGTCGGGAAAAATAGTTTCCAATCTACGACAGACGATATTAAAAAATTAGCGAAAGAAGAAAACTTAACATTAAGAGAAGTTGCCTTACGTATCGCGACACCGAAACATGCGTTTATCGGTTCATATGAAAAAGTGGCACATGAAATGATTAAATGGATCGACGAAAAAGCGGCAGATGGCTTCGTGTTAAGCATGCCGGTATTTGGTGAGCAATATGACGCATTTTTACAGCATGTCTTACCAATATTAGAAGAAAAAGGTTATTACAATAACGAACCGAAAAAATCGACATTACGTGAAAATTTAGGCTTACACATTCCAAAGAATCAATTTACGAAACAAGCAAATGTTTCGCGGTAAAAATTTCCGCAAATAGAAAGGAGTATGAACGTGAGCGACATCGTTTTTATATCAGGTAGCCCGAGAGCACATTCTCGTTCGGAACGTATTTTATTTTATCTTGCCTCCTTGTTACAAGAAAAAGGATATACGACGACACATATTTCTGTAACAGATATTCCAGCAGAAGATTTATTGTATGCTAATTTTAATAGTGACGTCATTCAACAAACAAATGAAAAAATTGCCAACGCAAAAGGAGTTATCATCGGCACTCCCGTATATAAAGCAGCATACAGTGGGGCATTAAAAACATTGATTGACTTGCTCCCACAAGATGGATTACGTGGAAAACCCGTTTTGCCGATCATGTCTGGTGGAAGTGCTGCTCATCTATTAGCAATTGATTTTGCCTTTAAACCATTGATTCACGCAGTAAAAGGGGAACCAGTGCAAGGATTATATTTTCAAGATGGACAAATCGATGCAACGAAATTGAATCCAATTCAAGATAGTGGCATGCTAGAAAGAACAGAAAAACAAATACAATTATTCGAACAAAAATTAAAGGAAATATATTATGAAATAGTATAAAATAAAACGTCTAGAACAATTTTCTAGGCGTTTTATTTTTTTATTTAAAAAATTTCAATATTAACTCATGAACATGGTAAGATAGAATATATAGAAATGGAGGGTCATGATGAAGAAAGGCTTAAAAATCAATCTTGTCCTATTAGCTGTTGCCTTTGTTTTATTCGCTTGTAGCAATAAATCGAATGAACAAAACACAGATACGAATACAAATTCCGAAGTGACGAACGAACAAAAAGATACGAAAAAAGAAACATCATCGAAAAATTCATCCACTAAGATTGATCAATTGATGGAAGAAACATCAGATGTCAATAAAGGATTAGATAGCTTTACAATGATTGAAGAAACGAATACAATCGAAACATTCCAAGAAGAAGAAAGCCATCTTTATACGAAAGAAGCATCAGATGTCGTGTTTGAACCATTTCAACTGGAAGTAATGATCGAACAAAGTCAGCCGAAAGGATTTACGGAAGAAGAACAGCAATCTTTCGAATATAAAGGAGGATTTTATATCGTCGACGGAAAAACGTATATGAAATTGGACGGCGATACATGGAGTGAAACAGAAAATAGTTTGACCGATGAGGAATTTCAAGAACAAGAATTGATTGTTTTTGATCGAATAACAGAGACATATCGTAATGCTGCTGAAAAGGAATCATTGGATGAAACAGAGGATACATATGTCATCACATTTGAATTACAACCACAGCAAGCGACAAAAATGGATAAAAATGCGGAACAACCAGCATTTGAAGCATTAAACAATACATATAAAGTAGAAGAAATGACGGTACAAATAGCGATTGCTAAGGAAACAAAGTACATAATGGAAATCGCTATCGATAAAACATTTACATATGATGAAGATTTCAATATTGAAAAAGATAAAATGACGGTACAACAAAAACAAGTTCAAACATTTTCCAATCAAAATACGATTGAAGCAGTTACAGTACCGGCTGACATAAAACAAAATGCAGAACCGATGTAATTCACGGTCAAAATTGACAACATACGAAATGGAATGTACGATGTCTGTTTCGTATGTTTATTTCTATTTACCTATATTTTCATTGTATAATATTGTAAAATAGGAAAAACGAAATAAATTATAAGATAAATAACTAATAATTGTTCCTATGTGGTATAATGAAAAAGAACTAAAAAATGGGGCTGTCTAAAGGAAGGGTGGAATAATGCGTACACTTACAATATTAGAATTAGAAGAGAAGTTTTCTCATGTTCAATTACATACATCCAATATGCGCATATTTTCACTTCTCGTTAGTGATGCGAAAAATACGATGCTGGAAACGAAGCAATTTATATTGAAATGGTTAGAAGAAAACGGACAATTTCCAATGTTTATATATTTGAATGCATACGACGATATGGATTTAGCAAATGATTTAAAACGTAAAAATATCGATATCAAAGAAAAAACGGTCGACACACAAGCGATGTTTAAAATTAAACTGACAGAAAAGTCACATATCGAAGCAATAATAGGGGAATATTTTTGCATGTCCTCCCATAGTGAGTTAATGATCATTGCTACCCCATCTGTTGAAATAACGATGAGTGACACGATGCATATTGCGTCTGCGATGATCCCGGAAAATGAATTTGTTATCATTGTTGAACATGATGGGCAAGGATTACAATTATTAACGACAAAACAAGAATGGTTTTCAAAGGAAGGTCTAGAACAAACTATATTGAAATTAAAAGATCATACATACACGATAAATTATTATGGCTTAACAAAATAAAGTCCTCTCGTATATTTATACGAGAGGGCTTTTTTATTATTATGCATTTGAATAATCCTGCTGGCTCTTCCGGGGTTCTAAGTTGCAAGAATGCGTGCCGAAGTTGCAAGAATGCGAGTCGAAGTTGCAAGAATATGTGCTGAAGTTGCAAGAATATGTGCTGAAGTTGCAAGAATCCGTGCCGAAGTTGCAAGAATGCGGCTCGAAGTTGCAAGAAAACGAGTAGAAGTTGCAAGAATGTGGCCTGAAGTTGCAAGAATATAGGTCGAAGTTGCAAGAATCCAACCATAAAGCTAATCACTTCCCACAAAGTGGAAACAGGAAGTTTTGGTGTTGAAGGTATTTTG
>DXHX01000008.1 GCA_019113205.1 Candidatus Pseudogracilibacillus intestinigallinarum
CGCCGTAATTCCAGGCACAAATTCAACCGTTGTTCGATCCGCAAATGATTTAAATCCTACCGTTTCAATTCGTTTTAAAAACATAGATCTACTCCTCATTTAAATGAATCTACTATTCATTTTTTCGTCCTAGTTGTGTTATCTTACATAACATTGTAAACTAAAAGTTACATATTTTATATAAAATGTTGGGGGAACTATACATGAATTTAAATGAAGCGTCACAAGAGAACTTAAAGTTTTTGTTAGAACAACTTAGTGAACGACTCGGTGTTGCCAATCGCGCTCTTTTCGATGATGAAGATTATGATTTAGAACGTTATGATCACTTAAAATTCCTTTACGACCATGTTGTACAAACTGGAAAATTAAGTCCTCAAGAGACGGCAGCATTTGTAGATGAGCTACGTTCTGTCCGAAAAGGTTCATAAAAGATAAAAGGCAATCATGATACATGGTTAGCCTTTTATTTTTGTTTTAACCTCTCTAACATACTTTTTGCCGCTTTTTGTTCTGCTTCTTTTTTTGTCCTACCAATCCCAATTGTTTTATTCTTTCCATTTACAAGCAATTGCGCCTTAAATTCCTTCGCATGTGAAGGTCCTTTCTCCTCGACAATACAATACTCGATTTTACTCCCTTTTTCTTTTTGCACAACTTCCTGAAGCTGTGTTTTATAATCCATCCCATGTGAAAAAGCATCAGCTGTTATATGTGGAAAAATATGCTTTTCTAAAAATTGTTGGCAACTAGCCATTCCTTGATCTAAATATAATGCGCCTAAAAAAGCTTCAAACACGTCTGCAAGTAATGCTTGACGATGTCTTCCACCGGTGCGCTCTTCCCCTTTACCGAGCAAAATATATTTATGTAATTTTAAAATATTAGCAAAATAATATAATGATTCTTCACAAACAATATTTGCTCGTAACTTTGTCATTTCTCCTTCTTTCATATTCGTATACTTTTTAAATAAGAAATCTGAAACGGCTAATTCTAGTACAGCATCACCTAAAAATTCTAATCGTTCATTATCTGTTAAACGTTTTTGTTGATGCTCATTCACATACGATGAATGGGTAAATGCTTGCGTTAATAATGCATCGTCATCAAATTGTATCGATAATTCTTTTTTTATTTGTTCCATATTCACTGTCATCCCTCCTTTTTTCATTGATAAAACGAAACAGGTTGAGACATAAGTAATTACGAAAAGTCCTAAGTTACTTCGTCTCAACCTATTAAGTTCGAACATTTAACGCCCTTTATGTATGTAAATAAGGACTGTTCATACATTATTGGTTGTTTGCAATATATGAAACCGCATCTCCAACTGTGTTAATCTTTTCAGCTTCTTCATCTGCAATTTCAATGTCAAATTCATCTTCAAGTTCCATTACTAATTCAACAACGTCTAATGAGTCCGCATCTAAATCATCTCTGAAAGAGGCTTCCATAGTTACATCTGCTTCATCAACATCAAGTTGTTCAACGATAATTTCTTTTACTTTTTCGAATACTTCTGTCATCCCTTTCACCTCCCTCCAATAGTATATTGTAAATCACGAAAAATTACTACCTTTACATTACCATTCCACCATCTACATGAATCGTTTGTCCAGTAATATATTTGGATTTATCAGATGCTAAAAATGTTACAACATTTGCAATATCTTCAGGCTCTCCTAATTTTTCTAAAGGTATAGTCGCTAACATTGCTTCCTTCTGTTCTTCTGTTAATATATCTGTCATATCAGTCGTTATAAATCCTGGTGCAATCGCATTGACTAAAATATTACGCGAAGCTAATTCTTTAGCAGTCGATTTCGTCAATCCAATCATTCCTGCTTTTGCAGCTACATAGTTCGCTTGTCCCGGATTACCACTTACTCCGACTATCGATGCAATATTAATAATACGTCCTTCTTTTTGTTTCATCATTTGTCGTGTTACTGTTTTTGTACATAAAAACGCACCTTTTAGATTCGTTTCAATAACATCATCAAAGTCTTCTACTTTCATTCGCATTAATAAATTATCACGTGTAATACCAGCGTTATTTACTAAAATATGCAATGCACCGAAAGTTTTTGTTACTTCCTTTATCATCGCCTTTACATCATCTTCATTCGCGACATTTGCCTTTATTTTGATTGCTTCTACACCTAATGCTTTTATTTCTTGCACAACTTCTTCTGCTTTATCTTCACTACCTGCATAGTTTACAGCAATGTTCGCACCTTGTTTCGCTAATTCCAATGCGATAGCACGACCGATTCCACGAGAAGACCCTGTTACTAACGCTATTTTCCCTTGTAACATTTATGCTTCCTCCCTATACCATTCTAAAAACTTTTCAAATGATGCAACATCTTGAATTGCAAATGTTTTTGTTTTACGGTTAATTTTTCGAACGAGTCCACACAATACTTTACCAGTCCCTACTTCGACAAATGCATCCACATCTTCTTTTAACATATTTTCAATTGATTGTTCAAATCGGACTGGTGAATATAATTGTTTTAATAATAACCGCTTCACTTCTACCCTTTGCGTAACAGGTTCTGCTGTAACATTTGCATATACCGGCATATTCGCCTCTGTAATCGTTACCGCATCTAAATGTTTAGCAAATTCTTCATTCGCCGGTTGCATTAATCTAGAATGGAATGGTCCACTTACATTTAAAGGAATCACACGTTTTGCACCTTTTTCCTTTAATCGTTCACTTGCTTCTTCCACTCCTTGTTTCGACCCTGAAATAACGATTTGACCAGGGCAATTTAAATTAGCAATATCGACGATTTCATCTTCGGTAACTTCTTCTAACACTGTTGCGATTTCTTCCTCTGACATACCTAATACAGCCGCCATCGTTCCTTTTCCTTTAGGAAATGCTTTTTCCATTAAGTTGCCACGTGTTTTCACTAATGGCAGTGCTTCTTCTAACGATATTGCACCAGCTGCAACAAGGGCACTATACTCTCCTAAACTATGTCCAACAGCCATTGTTGGTTGAATGTTCTCTTTTGCTAACAGTGCATAAACAGCAATACTATTTAATAATAAAGCTGGTTGAGCATTTTCTGTTTCCGTTAATGTTTCCACAGGTCCTTGAAACATTAATTCTGTTATATTTGTATGTAAAATATCATTTGCTTTGTCATAAATTTGTTTCACTTCGTCAAAACTATCATATAATTCCTGTCCCATTCCTACTGCTTGTGAACCTTGGCCAGGAAACATTACTGCAATCTTTTTCATTTATTTTTCCTCCTCGTCTACTTGCAATGTTGCAATCGTTTCACTAATTGTTTTTACCATATTTTGTTCTACCATCTCACATGCTTGTAAAATCGTATGGTAGATTGCTCGTTCATTGGAAGAACCATGTGATTTGATAACCGGTGCTGCTAATCCAAATAACGATGCCCCACCATATTCTGGATAGTCTAATGCTTCTTTTAATTGTGATAGGTCTTTTTTTATTAATCCTGCAGCTAATTTTGTTTTTAAGGATGATGTTAATGTCCCTTTTAACAACTTCATTACATGAAGCGCCGTTCCTTCAATGGACTTTAATGTAACGTTTCCACTAAAACCATCTGTGACGATTACATCTGCGACACCATCTAATAAATCACGTGCTTCCACATTGCCAATAAAATTAATTGGTGCTTCCGATAAAAGTTCATACGCTTTCTTTGTTAGCGCGTTTCCTTTACCGGTTTCCGTTCCAACATTTAATAATGCAACACGTGGACGTTTAATATGACGGACTTTTTCACAATAAATCGAGCCCATCACACCGTATTGTAAAAGATTCTTTGGTGTAGCATCTACGTTTGCACCTGCATCTAACAATAAAAAGCCATGTTGATCAATCGTTGGAAGTGTTGGACTTAATGCGGGGCGTTCGATTCCTTTAATTCGACCAACGCCAAATAAACCAGCAACGACAAGAGCACCTGTATTACCAGCAGATATACATGCATCTGCACGTTTTTCTTTTACTTCATTCGCCATTAATACGACAGAAGCTTGTTTTTTACGACGAACAGCACGAATAGGTTCGTCATCTGCTTCTATCATTTCTTCTGTATGGATAATATTGATTCGCTCCTCATCCGTTAAAAATGAACGGATTTTAGCTTCGTCCCCAATCAATGTTATTTCTAAATCTTGTTTATCTTTTATTGCTGCCATTGCACCTTCTACGATTACTTTTGGTGCATGATCCCCACCCATAGCATCTAATGCTAGCTTCATGATTTAACCACCTTTTCCTTCGGTTTCGAACGATACATATGAAATATTCCTGTAAATACTAATTCTTGTTTCACATAACTATGTACTACGACAATTGTAATGCCATTATTTTGCACTTCTTTTACATTTGCTTTCGCGACAACTTGTTCACCAAGTTTCACTTGTCTCTTAAACGTTATTTCGGATTTTGTCGTTAATGCTAGCTCATCATTAATTAAAGCGACGGCTAAAGAGTTTGCTTGGGCAAATAAATGATGCCCTCTAGCAATTTTATTTCGTGAAAAAACTTGTTCTTTTTGAATCGTCATCGTAGAAATCGCACGTTCATCTAATTCTAAATCAATGACATCCCCAATAATTTCCTCTACTTGTAAAGCACGAACTGTCTCGTTCCATTGATTTGTTGCTACGGATTTTATTCGCTCTCTCAGTTCAGGAATAGATAATTCTAAACGATCTAATCGGATTGTTTGTATACTTACATGAAAATAATTTGCTAACTCTTCATCCGTAATAAATGGTGTCGCTTCTATTTTTTCGACTAATTGTTTTTGTCGCTCTGCCTTTTTCAATTTCATCTCGACCACATCCATCTTACAGTAATTAAGACTAGGTACTAATAGTAATATATATGATGACGTATAATAATGCAAGAAACTTTTTTTAATCAAATTGCTTGATATCGATTTGTTTTTCCACTACATTTCGCATCATTTCGTATTCCTCATTTTCAAACAGTAAATTATGACGAATAATTTTTTGTGCATCATTTCTTGCTACTTCTAACGCTTTATAGTCATGAATAATATCAGCCACTTTAAACTCTGGCAATCCACTTTGTTTTTTTCCGAAAAAATCCCCAGGTCCACGTAGTTTTAAATCTTCTTCTGATAATTTAAATCCATCATTCGTTTCCGTCATAATTTTCATTCTTTCCTGACCAACTTCGCCTTTTGGGTCTGCTATTAAAATACAATAACTTTGCTTGTCTCCACGTCCAACACGTCCACGCAATTGATGCAATTGTGATAAACCAAAACGTTCTGCATCATAAATAACCATAACTGTTGCATTCGGTACGTTCACACCAACTTCAATCACAGTTGTCGCTACTAATATTTGAATATCATTGGCTAAAAATTGCTTCATGATGGACTCTTTTTCATCATTTTTCATTTTACCGTGTAATAGCCCGATATTTATATGTGCTGGATAATAGGTTTGCAACTGCTCATATAATGCAACAGCATTCTGATAATCTAATGCTTCAGATTCCTCAATAAGTGGCGAAACGATATATGCTTGCTCCCCTTGAGCAATTTTCTTTTGAATAAATGTTAACACACGATCTAACATATCATCCTTTACCCAATATGTTTCAATCTCTTTTCTTCCCTTTGGTAATTGCTGAATAACAGACACGTCCATATCTCCAAAAGCTGTAATCGCTAATGTTCTTGGGATAGGCGTTGCTGTCATAAATAATACATCTGGTTGTAAACCTTTTTCTCGTAATGTCCTTCTTTGCTCTACACCGAATCGATGCTGTTCATCAATAATAACTAATCCTAAAGAATGAAACATAACTTCTTCTTGAATTAACGAATGTGTACCGATAACAACATCGACCTCATTTTGTGCAATACTTTCTAAAACAGCAGTGCGTTTTTTTCCTTTAATTGAACTTGTTAGAAGAGCAACACGTAAATTCGGTAATAATTGTTGTATCGATTCATAATGTTGTTCGGCTAAAATCTCCGTCGGAACCATTAATGCACCTTGAAAACCTGCTGTCACCGTTCCTAGTAAGCTAATCGCTGCAACAACGGTTTTCCCTGATCCAACATCCCCTTGTAGCAATCGATTCATTTGCATCGGCATTGTCATATCTTTTAAAATTTCTTCCAACGCTGTTACCTGTGCATCTGTTAATACAAATGGTAAGGTTTTCATAAACTGTTCTAGTCTTTCTCGATTTATTTGTTGTGCTACCCCACCGACTTCGAGCTGATTGCGATGTTTTAAATAATTCATCTTTAATTGGAATAAAAGAAACTCTTCATAAATGAGCCTTCTTCGCGCATGTTTTAAAGCATTTTTGTTTTCAGGAAAATGCAACGAATAAATCGCTTGCTGAATGGACGGTAATTTATATGTTTCTAAATAAGATGGAG
Organism: Candidatus Pseudogracilibacillus intestinigallinarum; assembly: GCA_019113205.1. Classification (GTDB taxonomy): domain Bacteria; phylum Bacillota; class Bacilli; order Bacillales; family Amphibacillaceae; genus Pseudogracilibacillus; species Pseudogracilibacillus intestinigallinarum. The sequence continues at coordinate 6,444 of DXHX01000008.1, forward strand.
GTAAAATCTCCTTCACTTCTTGAATATAATTTTCGACTGCTTGTGTAATAAATCCTTTTATTCTCGCTTGTTTTATATTGCCTTTAACAGAATATATGGCCTGAATGGACACTTCATCACTTGGTTCGCCAACTTTATAATGGCTTACTGTAATTTGCAATCGATGTGCATCCCACTTTCCCGTTAATGTAACAACTGTTCCTTGAAGTAATTGTTTTTTGGCAAAGGCACGATTGAACATAACTACATTCACCGCAAATTGTTCCACTTGAACATTAAAAGATAATCGCGATTTTTTACGACCGAAATAAGAGACAGTCGGATCATGCAAAACTGTACCTACTATTGTCACCGTATCATCATGAACTAATTGATCTAACGGTTTTACTTCTGCTATATTGTATCGATATGGAAAATAATATAATATATCTTCAATTGTATGTAAATCCATTAAGGCGAGGTCCTCTTTTACCTTTTCTCCTACACCTTTCAATATATCAACAGATTTTTCTAACAAACTCTATTCACTCTTTCTATCTACAGATATCATTTATTCAAATTGTATATTCATCTTTTTATTTATGTCATTTTCCCTTTATCAAGAACCTATAAAAACATTGTACTTCTACGAAACTCCAAACTTAATCTTCCTATATTATACCAAGTGAAAATATAATTTGATATAAAAAACTTGAAATTGCATACGAAAAATAAGCCGGACAAAAATTAAAATCAGAGTCGTGTTCTCGTTCGATAAAAGGAGGGAAATCATGTATTTAACTGAAGTGTGTAACAAAAAGACAAATAAAAAGAGACGTTAGTACAATATTCCACTAACGTCCCTTGTATATGCTATCCTTTTGTTCGTATGTCGTTCATTCTACCAAAATTCTATTATTCTACCATGAAAATGTACGCATAGATTGGTTGATTTCCTTCATGTACTTCAATTTCCACATCTTCAAACGTCTCTTCTACAAAAGACTCGATATTTTCTATTTCGTCCTCTGTTACGTTCTCACCGTAAAACAACGTAATTAACTCATCTTCATCCTCATCGACAATCTCTGCTAACAATGCCTGAATCGTATCAAGTTGATTATCTTTCGTTACTTTAATCGTATCATCATTTAAACCAATATATGCACCTTGTTTAATTTCCATGTTGTTAATAACAGTATCTCTCGTTGCATACGTAACAGAACCTGTTTTAATATCTTGCATCGCTTCTAACATCGCTTGTTCATTTTCTTCGTTAGAAAAAGATTCGTCATATGCTAATAATGCACTAATACCTTCTGGTACCGATTTTGTCGGAATAATCGTAATCGATTTATCAGAAATTTCTTTTGCTTGATTTGCTGCTAAAACAATGTTTTTATTATTTGGTAAAATAAATGTATGTGCTGCATTCGTTTTTTCAATTGCTGCTAACACATCTTCAGTACTTGGGTTCATCGTTTGTCCACCTTCGATGATCGTCGTAGCACCAATACTATTAAATGTTTGTGTAATACCTTTACCAAATGCAACCGTTATAATGCCAACATCAATTGGATCCTTCACTTCTGCATTCTCTTGTTCGACAATATGTTCATATTGTTTACGCATATTCTCAATATCAATACGATCTAATTCTCCATATTTTTGTGCGATAGACATAACCTCTCCTGGTGTTTCAGAGTGAATATGTACTTTCACAATATCGTCTGTCGTAGCAACAAGTAAAGAGTCACCATACTGTGCTAACGTATCACGAAATTCATTTTCATCAAATGCATCTGATGTTATTTCCACGAAAAATTCAGTACAATAACCTTTTTCAATCGAATCTTTACTAATAAAAGATTGTACAGATTTTTCGTGTTCGTGTTTGATTAATGCTTCCACATCCATTTCAGGTTCTGGCAATGCTTCTCCCTTTAACATGGCTAAAAACCCCTCATATACAGTAACGAGTCCTTTACCGCCCGAGTCTACAACACCTACTTCTTTTAATACTGGTAATAGTTCAGGTGTATGATCTAAAGAACGGTTCGCTTCTTTAATTACTGTTTCCATAAATGGTACGAAATCATCTTCCGTCTCTGCATGTGTTAACGCAAATTTTGCAGTATCTTTCGCTACTGTTAAAATGGTCCCTTCAACAGGATTTGCTACTGCCTTATATGCTACATCTACTCCTGCTTGTAAACCCTCGGCAAACTGTTTCGTATCGATTGTTTCTGTTTGTTCTAATGCAGCACAAAAACCTCGGAAAAGTTGCGATAAGATAACGCCCGAGTTCCCACGTGCTCCCATTAATAATCCTTTTGAAAATGCTTTTAAAACTAATTCCATCGATGGTGATTCTTCTAATTGTTGAATAGATTGAACTGCTGATTGCATCGATAAGTTCATATTCGTCCCTGTATCCCCATCTGGTACCGGGAAAACATTCAATTTATTAATCATATCTTTATTATTCGATAAATTTCTTGCTCCCATTTGAATCATCTGTATGAGAATGGAGCTATTCAGTAATTTCATTTTTCTTAACCCTCTCCTAAATATATGTAAACGACATATTAAAATCTACTTCTTACATTGTACATATTTTTTATCATAAGTGAAACAATTCATCTTTACAAGTGACAATATTTCCTATACTATTTATTTACTACATTTTTTCAAGGATGATTTATTTACAATTGCAAAATAATGTCCATTGTGATAAATTATATAAGGTATGTATAGACACATATGCAGTTAGGAGGGATTCGTATGTCAAGAAAATGTGTTGTTACTGGACGTAAAACTGGAACTGGAAACCACCGTTCACACGCTATGAACGCTAACAAACGTAAATGGAAAGCGAACGTACAAAAAGTTAGAATTATGGTTGATGGAAAGCCTCAAAAAGTATACGTTTCTGCACGTGCTTTAAAATCAGGAAAAGTTGAACGTGTATAATCGACTTTTTATACAAAAATAGACGCCATCGTCTTCATGACAATGGCGTCTATTTTTGTTGCTTTATAATGTGAATTTCTGTAACATTTCTTGTAGTTCTTGTCCGACTAAACTTAAGTCATGACTTGCACTTGTAACATCTTCCATTGCACTACTTTGCCCCTCAATACTCGTGACAGTTTTTTTCGTGTTTTCCATTACTGTATTAGTGATTGATTCTACTTGTTTCATGACATCATTCACCTGTTCACTTGTCGCCGCCATCTGTTGTGTTGAAGCAGATACATCTTGCATTTCATTCGTTACACGTTGAACACTCATAATAATTTCTTCAATTGCTTTTGTCGTATGTGCCGCAATATCGATTCCAGTCTCTGATTCTTGTTTTCCTTTATCCATCGTTACAACAGCTTGTTCGACATCCACATGAATTGTTTGAATTAATTGAGAAATTTCTTCTACAGATTGTTTCGATTGATCTGCTAATGTACGTACTTCTTCGGCAACTATGGCAAATCCTCTACCATGTTCACCTGCTCGAGCCGCTTCAATTGCTGCATTTAGTGCTAACAAATTCGTTTGTTCCGCTATGTTAGTAATCGCATATAAAATTTCTTCAATACGTTTAGATTGGGTTACCAATCGTTGAATCACTTTTTCAATATCTTGATTTGTATCGTTGATTGCCTGCATTTGTGTGACAACTTTTTCAATTGTTTCATGCCCTGCTTGTGCTTCTTCTAACACTTGGACAGAAGAGTCTGTTGCATTAATTGCAGCACTTGCAATTGTTTCAATACCGGTATTCATTTCCTGCATATTCATAGCAGTCTGTTCGACATAATCATGTTGTGTTTGCGCACCGGTAGATAATCCTTCCATTAATTGTTCCATTTGGCGGTTCGCTTCCAATGATTGATCTGCACTTGCAAACAGTTCTTCAGATGAGGCAGCAACAAGCTCAGATGTTGTCGCTACTTGAGTCATAACATCTTCTAATTCTTTTACCATTACCTCGAAGGATTTACTTAATTGACCAACTTCATCTTGCCGATTATTTGGTAATGAAGTAATTTGTTCACTTGCTGCTTTTAGATTACCGACTGCAATTTTTTCCGCAATATCTTTAATTGTTTGCAATGGACGCATTTGTTTTAACACATAATATAATAATCCTAAAGATGTAACGATAAAAATAACGACAAATACAATTAAAACAATAGGCAATACTTTTTTCATTACATTGTCCGTAATTGTTTGTACTTTTTCTGCACTAATATCAACAGCAATAATACCGACAGCATTTCCATTTTCATCTTCCAACGGGGCTAATGCGGTTAAAAAGTCCCCATATACTTCATTTTCCCGTATTTCAGTAGAAATGATTGCACCATCTAAAACAGATTGTAATAACTCTGGACTATATGTCGTTGTTTCCTCTTTGATTGCTGTTTGAATTTCAGCATTTTCTGGTTGACCATTAATCATAACATATGACTTATCATCCTCTAACGAAATTGTATATACGTACAGTAAATCCGCTTTTTCGCGAAAATCATTCATTGATGTCTTTAGATTTATGTACACCTCATCATCTTTTTGCTGTTCTAAAAATTGTTTATATGACGGAACATCAATATAATTTTTACTATTTTCAACAGCCTCTTCCGCATATAAAGCTAATGTCCTCTCTGTCGAAACTTTTCCCATGTATTGAAGTAAAATAATTCCAGCAACCATTAATAAGAAAATCATACTTAAACTAATAGCAACAATTTTTATTGCTAAACTTTTCCTATTCCACTTAATCTCCACTTATAAACACTCCTTTATACCTAATATAGTTAATTTATATAGTAAACAATGACTATTATACATCTGAATTCTATAAATTCCAGTAATGTAAAATAGAAAAAAAGTTCTGAATTTACTGTAAAAATAGTGAAATAGTATGAAATAAATAAAAAAGCCACACTTCTTTGTAGCGTCCTAAAAGAAGTGTAGCTTTATTGTATGTGACAAATATATAATTGTTTCAAACTAAATATGAAAATAAATGATATGACCTGAACGAAACAAGCACGACATTGAAACTTACATCATATAATTCCTCTTCATTCTTTTTTCCATATATTGATGAATAATTTCACTATATTGCTCATAAACCGCGGCAATTTTATCGTATAAAATTTCATTTATTTGCCTCCTCCATCGTTCAAGTTAGCTTGACATTTTTTCTACTAATATTGTATGTACATAGCTATCTTTTAGAACAATGGAAGTAAAATTAATCTAAAGTTGCTTGACGAATTGCTGTAATCGCTGCTGCACGATCTTCCTTATTATACACTGCACTTCCAGCTACAAGGACGTCAGCCCCTCTATCCGTACATAATTTTGCAGTGTCTACATTGACACCACCATCAATTTCAATTTCAAATGAATATCGATGTTCCTTCCGCAATGTATGTAGTTTTTCAATTTTTGGAAGTACTTCATGAATAAATGATTGTCCACCAAAACCTGGATTAACTGTCATAATTAATACCATATCAACATTTGATAATATTTCTTCAATACTAGATACAGGAGTTGCTGGATTTAGGACGACTCCCGCTTTTACTCCATTATCTTTAATTAATTGAATTGTACGGTGTAAATGTCGACAAGCCTCTTGATGAACCGTAATAATATCAGCCCCTGCTTTAGCAAATGCAGGAATATATTGATCTGGTCGTTCAATCATTAAATGAACATCTAAAGGTAATGTCGTAATTGGACGAATGGC
>DXHX01000084.1 GCA_019113205.1 Candidatus Pseudogracilibacillus intestinigallinarum
CGTATTATTCGTATAAATCATCACTAATTTTAGTGACAATACATTGAAATTACAACGATTTAATGAGAAAATACGAATGTATTCATTAAAAATAGTAAGCTGGAGTTGAAAAGAAATGCATGAATTTCAATTGATTCAGCAATTAAAACAAAAACAGTATCGCCAAGCGTCCTTAATAAAAGGAGTTGGAGATGATGCAGCAGTATTTCGAACAAATGATGACATTATAACAGCAGTTGATACATTTGTTGAAGGGATACATTTTTCTAAAAAAACGATGAGTTACTATCATGTTGGGTATCGTGCATTAGCTGCAAATATTAGTGATATGGCAGCAATGGGAGCAAAACCGGCATATTATTTAGTATCTATCGTCATTCCGAATGATATGGTGGAAAGCGATGTACATACATTGTATGATGGAATGAAGGCATTGGCAGACGAATATAAGATGGATTTAATAGGTGGAGATACAGTCTCTGGAGAGCATTTAACGATTTCTGTAACGATTATCGGAATGGTTGCTAAAAATAAAGCGAGGTATCGTCATGATGTTCGAGTGGGAGATATCGTCTTTACAACAGGAACATTAGGGGATGCTAGTTGTGGCCTTCATTTATTGCTTGAAGAAATGGATGCAATTGATCGTGCATACTTTATCCAACGTCATCGAATGCCAACACCAAGAGTGGCATTTGCCCAAGCTTTACAAGGAATAAAACGAGTTTCTCTCAATGATATTAGTGATGGAATTGCAAGTGAATTACATGAAATTGCAGTAGCATCAAAAGTAGCAATAGAAATCGATGATATAAATATTCCACTCCATCCTTCCATGACACAATTCCCACAAGAGATGCAACACCAATGGAAATATTTTGGTGGAGAAGATTTTGAATTAGTAGGAACAATAGAAGAACATTCTGTAGATATTTTAAAAGAAGCTGCAAAGGTTACTAATACAAAAATATCAATTATAGGTAAAGTGTTGCCATATGAATCAGGGCATAGTGTATATATGAAACAAGATGGACGGAGTGTTCCATTACCGAAGGACGGGTATGTTCATTTAAAGTAGGAGGAACGAGAGTGGTTTTTCAAATTACAACAAATAATGAAGATGAAACGAAACAATTGGCATTTGTTTTAGGCAAATTACTTCGACGCGGGGATGTACTTACATTAGAAGGAGATTTAGGTGCTGGTAAAACGACGTTTACAAAAGGGATAGCTAAAGGATTAGGTATTAAACGAAATGTGACAAGCCCTACATTTACGATTCTTAAGCAGTATGAAGGAACTATGCCTTTATATCATATAGATGCATACCGTTTAGAACATTCTGAAGAAGATATTGGATTTGATGAATTCATTTATGGTGATGGAGTGACCATTATCGAATGGCCAATGTTTATTCGCGAATACTTACCGGAAAATATAATGAAAATAACGATTCAGTTTGTAGAGGAAACAAAGCGTACGATTAAGTTAGAACTTGATATGGAAAGAGAAGAGCAAGTTCAACAAGCATTTGAAGCAATGAAAGAGGATGAATAGCGATGAATATACTTGCGATAGATACATCAAATGATGTGTTAGGAATAGCAATACAGAAGGATGATAAAGTTGTAGCTGAGTGGATGACACATATTAAAAAAGATCATTCATCACGTCTTATGCCTGCGATTGTATATGCGATGGAACAGGTGCAAATGGCACCAGATCAACTGGATTCAATAGTTGTAAGTCAAGGTCCTGGTTCATATACAGGAACGAGAATTGGTGTGACAACAGCAAAAACATTGGCATGGTCATTGGAAAAACCTATTTATCCTGTATCGAGCTTAGAAACATTAGCATACAATGGGGTATTTCAAAAAGGATATATTGTACCATTTTTTGATGCACGTCGCCAAACAGTGTTTACAGCTTTGTATTATTCGGATGGTACCTCTTTGCAATTAGTAAAAGAAGAAACGAATATCCCTATGGAAACATGGCTTGAGGAGCTAAAAGACTTAGGGGAGACGGTTATGTTTTTAAGCCCGCATTTAGTTATTTTTCAAGAGATGATTGAAGCAAAAAAAATGAATCATTTCTATCTTCCAAATAGTATTTTTCATACACCACGTCCGAGTAATATGTTTATGTTAATGAAGACGTCTGAAGTAGCACATTCAGTAGCACCTAATTATTTACGTATAACCGAAGCTGAGGCAAATTTATTAAAACAGAAAAAGGAACAGTCAGATGAAACTTAAATTATCGATACGACAAATGACCGTTGAAGATATTCCGTCGATTGTTCATATTGATGAGCAGTCATTTCAAACGCCTTGGACAGAAGAGATATATGTGCAAGAATTAACGAATAATGATTATGCGACATACTTTGTTGTAGAATCAGATGAAGAGATTATCGGTTATATTGGACTGTGGATTGTATTAGAAGATGCTCAGGTAACAAATATTGCTATTTTGCCAAAGTATCGTGGTTATAAAATAGGAGAAAAATTATTCGGTTTTGCAGTGCAATATTTAATGAATCAACAGGTGGAGCGTCTATCATTAGAAGTGCGTGAATCAAATGAAACCGCACAAAATTTATATCGAAAATTTGGGCTTGTTGCGGGTGGCATTCGAAAAAATTATTATAAAGATAATGGGGAAGACGCATTATTAATGTGGGTGAATTTAAAATGAAAACAAATAATATAATATTAGGAATTGAATCGAGTTGTGATGAGACAGCCGTTGCTATCGTGAAAAACGGGACAGAAGTATTAGCAAATGTCGTTTCCTCCCAAATTGAAAGTCATAAACAGTTTGGTGGAGTTGTACCGGAAATTGCATCAAGACAGCATGTCGAGCAAATTACGATTGTATTGGAAGAAGCTTTTGAACTGAGTGCTGTAACATGGGATGATATTGATGCGATTGCGGTAACAGAAGGACCTGGATTAATTGGGGCACTTTTAGTCGGTATTAATGCAGCGAAAGCCTTAGCTTTTGCAAAAGATAAACCACTTATTCCTGTGCACCATATTGCCGGACATATTTATGCGAATCGAATTGAAAAGGAATTTGAATTTCCTCTTTTATCTTTAATCGTTTCCGGTGGTCATACTGAATTAGTTTATATGGAAGATCATGATACATATGAATTAGTTGGGGAAACATTGGATGATGCAGCAGGAGAAGCATTTGATAAAATTGCTCGTTCTTTACAACTACCATATCCTGGTGGTCCACATATCGATCGATTAGCACATGAGGGAGAAGATGTGTATAATTTCCCACGTGCATGGCTAGAAGGGACATATGATTTTAGTTTTAGTGGATTAAAATCGGCAGTTATTAACTTTATCCACAACCAAAAACAACGTGGAGAAAAAATTGTTGTGGAAAACATTGCAGCTAGTTTTCAGGCAAGTGTTGTAGAAGTGCTTGCAGAAAAGACGTATCGTGCTGCTTTAGAAAAAAATGTGAAGCAAGTAATCGTCGCTGGTGGAGTTGCGGCAAACAGGGGCTTAAGAACAGCATTATCAGAACGCTTTCAGCAAACAGATATTCCATTATTAATTCCACCAATACATTTATGTACAGATAATGCAGTTATGATTGCGGCAGTTGGAGCAGTTTTATATGAGAAAAAACATTTTGCCTCTTGGGATTTAAATGGAAAAGCATCCTTATTTTTAACATAATTATACACAGCACTATCCACAACAATGTGTATAAGTATTCAGAACTTTGATATTATGGTAACAATGATGTGGATATACCTGTGAATGGATAATATGGAAAACATTTATCTGTTGATAAGTAGAAATGTAAAGAAAAGGACGATATAATAGAAGCATTATGAATTTTAATGGGAATATGGTGGTTAGACAAAATGTCCAGAAAACAATCACATTATATACAACTTGATTTAATCGTTATGTTACTAATACTAGTAACAGTTAGTGTGTTAGCTATTTATAATGCACAACAATTAGGGCAATATCCCGATAAAAACTTCGCCTTACAACAAACCATTTATTACGGTATGGGGTTAGGTGTATTAATTGTTATGCAGTTTTTTGATTTAGAACAATATCGGAAAGTTAGTTTATATGTTTATATATTAGGTGTGTTATCGGTATTTTTACTAGCGATTGCACCGAGTTCTATGGCTTATCCAGTAAACAACGCAAAAAGTTGGTTCAACGGTTCGATGTTTCCATTGACGATTCAGCCATCTGAATTTGCCAAAATTGGACTCATTATGTACTTATCCGCAACGATCGTAAAACATAAGGAGAAAAACGAAGTTGCCACACTAAAAAGCGACTTATGGTTAATTGCTAAATTAATCATTATAACATTGATTCCAGTCATTTTTATTATTGAACAGCCGGACTTAGGAACATCTGTTGTATTTTTCTTTATTACGGGGATGCTCATTATTTTATCTGGGATCGATTGGAAAATTCTCGTCACTTTAATTGTGGGAGGACTTGCGGCACTTGTTTTAGCAGTCTTTTTAATTGTTAATTTGCCAGATATAGCAACAAATGTATTAGGGATTAAACCATACCAAATTGAACGAGTGATGACATGGTTTGAGCCTGGGGAACAATTAGATGATGATCGATTTCAAATTGACCGTTCTTTATTAACAATTGGTTCTGGTCAACTATCTGGAAAAGGAATGAATAGTGCAGAGGTAGCTTTACCTGAGGCACATACGGATTTTATTTTCTCCATTATAGGAGAGAGCTTTGGATTCATCGGTAGTGCGGCAGTCGTATTCGTCTTTTTCTTACTAATTTATCGGTTCGTCACCTTGGGGATGCAAAGTTATGATGAAGACCCGTATGGATCCTTTTTATGTTTTGGGTTTATGGCATTAGTATTAATCCATACATTCCAAAATATCGGGATGACAATTGGAATTATGCCGATAACGGGGATTCCGCTTTTATTCGTCAGTTACGGTGGTAGTACGACCTTATCAACGATGATTGGATTTGCGCTTATATATAAAGTAGCGACCGAACATTCAAGACAACAAAGTTTCTTATTTTAATAGAAAAAACTGTTGCGAAGTGGTGCATAACATATGACCACGGTGCAACAGTTTTTTGTCTTTAAAACTAATCTTGCAAACTTGCCCATTGTTCCATTTTTTCATCTAATTGTACTTTCATTTGTTCACATTCTTCTGCTAGTTCAAGTAATCTTTCATGATCATCTAATACTTCTGGTAATGTCATTTCCAATTCCTTTTCTTCTAATGACTGTTCTAATACTTCTATTTCTTCCTCTAACTTTTCAAGTTTACGCGCCATCTTACGTTGCTCACTTTGTAATCGTTTTTGTTCTTGAAATGATAGATTTTGTTTCGGTGCAACTTTTTCTAATACTTCCACTGTATTTTTTTGTTCTAACTTCGCAATTTCTTCTTGCTCTAATTTTTTCTCTAAATAGTAATCATAATCACCGAGGTATGTCGTTACACCGTCTTTTTCTAAATGTAAAACTTTATCGGCAATTTTGTTCATGAAATATCTGTCATGTGAAACGAATAAAATGGTTCCAGCAAAATGTTCCAATGCTGTTTCAAGTACTTCTTTACTCGCCAAATCTAAATGGTTTGTCGGTTCATCTAGTATTAAAAAGTTCGCTTTTTGCATCATTAATTTTGCTAATGCAACACGAGCTTTTTCGCCCCCGCTTAAAGTGTGGATATGTTTGAGGACATCTTCTCCAGAAAAAAGAAAAGTACCGAGTACTGTGCGGATTTCTTGTTCTGTTTTATCCGGAAAATCATCCCATAATTCGTTTAATACTGTCTTAGTTTCTGTCAGTTTCTCTTGTTCCTGTGCATAGTAACCTACTTGAACATTGGAGCCGAGCTGAATTTCTTCTACTTTGTTATCCACAATCATTTTTAGAAGAGTCGTTTTACCAACACCGTTATCCCCAATTAATGCCACTCTTTCCCCACGATGAATATGGAATGTAACATTTTCAAAAACAGGTTCTGCTTCATTCTCATACGTATATTGCACATCACGCATGTAAAGAACATCATTTCCACTCGTTTTATTTACTTCGAATGAAAAAGAGGCGGTCGATTCATTGCCTAAGGGACGTTCTAGACGAACCATTTTTTCTAGCTGTGTTCGTCTACTTTGGGCACGTTTTGTCGTTGAAGCACGGGCAATATTTCGCTGAATAAAGTCTTCTGCTTCCTTGATTTCTTGTTGTTGTTTTTCATATAATTTTACATCACGTTCATAGTTTGCAGCTTTCATTGTTAAAAATTGTGAATAATTTCCGTGGTATTTAAATGCTTGTTGATAAGTCACTTCATAGACGGTTGAGACAATTTTATCTAAAAAGTATCTATCGTGAGAAACAATGACGATAGCGCCATCGTAATTCAGTAAATAGTTCTCCAACCAAGTTAATGTACGAATGTCTAAATGGTTTGTCGGCTCGTCCAATATTAAAAGTTCTGGTTTTTTTAATAAAAGTTTTCCAAGGGCGAGTCTTGTTTTTTGCCCACCACTTAATTCATTAATTGTTAAAGAGAATTGTTCTTCAGGGAAGCCTAATCCGATGAGAACACCTCTTATATCACTTTTAAAACGATATCCTCCATCTGATTCAAACGCTTCCTGGCGTCGACTATATTCATTGATCATTTTTTCATCATAATCACCACGCGAACTGACGGATTCAATTTTTTCTGCAAGGGCGATTAATTCATTTTCTTCATCTATTAAATGTTGAAAAACTGTTAATAATTCTTCCCATAATGTACGTTCCGAGTGTAGGTCATTATGTTGTGCTAAATAACCGATTTCGACATCACGGTGAATAAAAAGTTCCCCTTCATCATACGGTAATTCGCCAGTCATAATTTTTAATAATGTCGATTTACCAGCACCATTTCTTCCGACAATGGCGATTTTATCCTCACTTTTAACTTCTAAATATATATTGTTTAATATGATATTATCTCCGAGAAAAGATTTTACGATATTTCTTAATTGCATAATAATCATCATTGTTCACCTCATCTTCTATGATTGTACAGTATTCTAGGTTAGAAAGGCAACGACTGGGATAGAAAATAAGGAGTCATATCAGACAGATACGATTTTTTTTGATACACTAAAAAGAAACGACTGATAGAAAGAGGGAAACGGGATGTCTCAATTCACTCATTTTAATGAACAAGGCCGAGCAAAGATGGTTGATATTACGAATAAAGAAGTGACACACCGAACAGCAATTGCAAAAACGAGTGTACTTTTACATAAAGAAATTTATGAAAAAATTGCAAATAATGATATGAAAAAAGGCGATGTATTAGCAGTAGCACAAGTAGCAGGGGTAATGGCTGCAAAAAATACGTCAAATTGGATTCCGATGTGCCATCCATTACAATTAAGTGGTGTGGATATTACATTTGAATGGGAAGAAAAAGAGGAATCCCAATATGAATTACATGTTGAAGTATTAGTGAAAACAAAAGGTTCAACAGGAGTTGAAATGGAGGCGTTAACTGCTGCATCTGCAACAGCGTTAACGATTTATGATATGTGTAAAGCTGTGGATAAAGGCATTATTATAGGACAAACATATTTACTGAAAAAAACAGGTGGTAAATCAGGTGATTTTAAACGATAATTGGTCATTACCGTGAAGGAGAAGGAGATTTGGATGGAGAAGAAAATACCTCAAGCGACAGCAAAACGATTGCCATTATATTATCGCTTTATTTTAAACTTACATAATCAAGGGAAAACACGTGTATCTTCTAAGGAATTGAGTGATGCAGTGAAGGTAGATTCAGCAACAATCCGTAGAGATTTTTCATATTTTGGTGCACTGGGGAAAAAAGGATATGGCTATAATGTGGAGTATTTATTGCAGTTTTTCAAAGATACACTTGAACAAGATTCGATTACAGAAGTTGCGTTAATCGGTGTCGGTAATTTAGGTACTGCATTATTAAATTATAATTTCTCACAAAGCAATAATACGAAAATTGTTATGGCATTTGACCGCTCGAAAAAAACTGCCAAAACGGAGAACGGTAATATTCCAATTTATCCGATTGAACAGTTAGAGGAGAAGTTAAATGGAGTAGAAGTAGCAATTTTGACCGTTCCAGCTGCTGCCGCGCAAGATATCGCGAATCGCTTGATTGACTGCGGTATAAAAGGGATTGTGAATTTTACCCCTGCAAGATTGACGATTCCAGATGATGTACGTATTCACCATATTGATTTGTCTGTGGAATTACAATCTTTTATTTACTTCTTAAAAAATTATCCGATGAACGAATAAAAAACAGCACGAAAGTTGTGCTGTTTTTTTGTTATGCTTGGACTTCGTTTATGGGGAAAATTAATTCACCTTTGATTTGCCCAAGTTAATTTGAAATTTATTCGCCTTTACGATTTGCAATACTCGTTTTGATATAACGGAAACCTACGCCAAAGTCGAGTGCGGCCACAACTAATAATAAAATGGTTGTGATATTCCAAATGGAGTCTGTGATGCTTACAACCGCCATGTACGTAAATAGTGCTCCGAGTACGAGATAAAAAATGCCCATTTTCATGAATGATTACCCTCCAAAAAAGATGAATGATGCTTGTTCTTGTAGTTCTTTCAATAATTCTGGATCAATTGATAATTGTGTTACTACGACAATCGTGTTCATTAACATGTGCACGAGGATTGGCACGATTATCCGTTTCGTTTTAACGTATAAGAACGCGAACACAACACCCATTGCAAAATAAATTAATGTATGAACTAGATCCATATGTAGCACCGCGAAAATAAGTGATGATAAAATGACGGCAACTAAAAAGTTCCATCTTTTATAAAATGTGCCGAATAAAATCTTTCGGAAAACTAGTTCTTCTAATATCGGTCCGACGATAGCAGGTACTAGAATGAATAGTGGACTTTGACGAGCGAAGTCAACGATCATTTCCGTGTTTTCTGATCCTACTTTAATACCGAGTAAATCCGTTTCAATTGTCGCTGCAATAATTTGCGATGCATACGCCATAATTAACCCTAAAAATGTCCAACCAATAATTGTCCCAACTGATATAGGAAATTCCCTTTTTTCCTTTGCCAAAAACTCCCTCATTAATAATAGGACGATTATTAACGCACCAATAAACCCAATCACATTCGCATATACAATGGAACTCGCTCCATCAATTCCTAAACCAAAATGCAAAAGAAGCGGTGCAAATGCGGTAAACACAAACATAAGGAAATATGTTAATAAAACAAACCAATATTTTTTCGGAAACAAAAGACAAAACTCCTTTTTCTTTCTACTATATGTTCATAAAATCATCATATCATAAAAATAGGAAAAAACAGATGTAATAAGTAGTTAAAAAAGTGACGAAATGGAAAATAGGTTGGATGGAGCGAGGGTGGGAGAGAGATGGCAAAAAATAGATGCAATGATTGCAGAAGGAGATGCAATGAACGCGGAAACAGATGCAATAAACGAAAATCGGATGCAATGAACGCGAAAACAGATGCAACGAATGAAAATTGGATGCAATGAACGTGAAAACAGGTGCAACGAATGAAAATTGGATGCAATGAACGCGAAAACAGATTCAATAAATGAAATTCAGATGCAATGATCGTGAAAACAGATGCAATAAACGAAAATTGGATGCGATGATCGTGAAAACAGATGCAACGAATGAAAATAGGATGCGATGAATGCAAAAACAGATTCAATAAATTAAAATTGGATGCAATGAATGCGAAAACAGATTCAATAAATGAAAATTGGATGCAATGATCGTGAAAACAGATGCAATAAACGAAAATTGGATGCAATGATCGCGAAAACAGATTCAATAAACGAAATTAAGAAGCGATGAAATAGAAATTGGATGCGATACAACGGAGTGCAGAACGTTTAATCCACTACAACTTAGCCATATAAGGTTTAAATGGAAAAATTAATTACGGTGGCCAGTTTTATATTGAAATTGTATTAAGAATTAGAAAATAGTGATTAAATACTTGCAATTTTTTCTATAATTATTTAATATAAGAATTGGAATTAGCACTCATCGAGTGTGAGTGCTAATAAAATAAAAATTGCTATCGGGTTAAGGAGGTTTTTTTACATGATTAAGCCATTAGGGGATCGTGTAGTTATTGAATTAGTAGAGCAGGAGGCAACAACTGCAAGTGGTATCGTATTACCAGATTCAGCTAAAGAAAAACCACAAGAAGGTAAAGTTGTAGCAGTAGGTTCAGGAGCTATTGTAAATGGTGAAAGAGTTGCTCTTGAAGTGAAAGAGAATGATCAAATTATCTTTTCAAAATTCGCGGGTACAGAAGTATCGTATGAAGGAAAAGAATATTTAATTTTACGTGAAAGCGACATTTTAGCAGTTATTGGCTAAAACATACACATATATTCGGTTGTAAATATTTTAAGGAGGTACTTATTAGTTATGGCTAAAGAAATTAAATTTAATGAAGATGCTCGTAAAGCATTATTAAATGGTGTAGATAAATTAGCAAATGCGGTAAAAGTAACATTAGGACCTAAAGGACGTAATGTTGTATTAGATAAAAAGTTCGGTGCTCCGTTAATTACAAATGACGGTGTAACAATTGCAAAAGAAATTGAATTAGAAGATGCATATGAAAACATGGGTGCACAGTTAGTATCTGAAGTAGCTTCTAAAACAAATGATGTAGCAGGGGATGGAACAACAACTGCGACAGTTTTAGCACAAGCAATGATCCGTGAAGGGTTAAAAAACGTAACTGCTGGAGCGAACCCAGTTGGAATCCGCCGTGGTATTGAAAAAGCAGTGAAAGAAGCGGTAACAGGATTAAAAGATATTACAAAAGTTGTAGAAGATAAAGAATCAATCGCTCAAGTTGCAGCAATTTCTTCTGGAGACGAAGAAGTAGGTAAGCTAATTGCAGAAGCGATGGAGCGCGTTGGAAACGACGGTGTAATTACGATTGAAGAATCAAAAGGATTTGAAACAGAATTAGATGTCGTAGAAGGTATGCAGTTTGACCGTGGATACTCTTCACCTTATATGGTTACTGACCAAGATAAGATGGAAGCAGTACTAGAAAATCCGTACATCTTAATTACAGATAAAAAGATTACAAATATTCAAGACGTTGTTCCAGTATTAGAACAAGTTGTTCAAGAAGGTAAGCCAATCTTAATTATTGCTGAAGATATTGAAGGGGAAGCATTAGCTACATTAGTGTTAAACAAATTACGTGGTACGTTTAATGCTGTTGCAGTAAAAGCTCCTGGATTTGGAGACCGTCGTAAAGCGATGTTAGAAGATATTGCGATTTTAACAGGTGGTCAAGTAATTACAGAAGATTTAGGATTAGACTTAAAAACAACAGATATTACAATGTTAGGTACAGCTGAAAAAGTAGTTGTATCGAAAGAGAACACGACAATCGTTGAAGGTGCTGGAGATACGAATGCAATTGAAGCTCGCGTTGGACAAATTCGTTCAGAAGCGGAAGCATCCACATCTGATTTTGATAAAGAAAAATTACAAGAGCGCTTAGCTAAATTAGCTGGTGGAGTTGCAGTTATCAAAGTTGGTGCGGCAACTGAAACAGAATTAAAAGAGCGTAAATTACGTATGGAAGATGCTTTAAACTCTACACGTGCAGCTGTAGAAGAAGGTATCGTTTCTGGTGGAGGAACTGCCCTAGTAAACGTATACGATAAAGTGGCTAACTTAGAGTTAGAAGGTGACGAAGCGACAGGAGCGAATATCGTTCTTCGTGCGTTAGAGGAGCCTGTACGTCAAATCGCTGAAAATGCTGGTTTAGAAGGTTCTATCATCGTTGAACGTCTAAAAGGCGAAGATGCTGGCGTAGGATTCAACGCTGCTGATGGCGATTGGGTAAATATGGTTGAAGCTGGAATCGTTGACCCAACGAAAGTAACTCGTTCAGCATTACAACATGCAGCATCTGTTGCAGCTATGTTCTTAACAACAGAAGCAGTAGTAGCAGACATCCCGGAAGAAGGCGGAGCAGGAATGCCTGATATGGGCGGCAT
The DNA here is from genome assembly GCA_019113205.1 of Candidatus Pseudogracilibacillus intestinigallinarum. Taxonomy (GTDB): domain Bacteria; phylum Bacillota; class Bacilli; order Bacillales; family Amphibacillaceae; genus Pseudogracilibacillus; species Pseudogracilibacillus intestinigallinarum. Next base: position 12,125 of record DXHX01000084.1, read on the forward strand.
GGGCATGGGCGGCG
>DXHX01000085.1 GCA_019113205.1 Candidatus Pseudogracilibacillus intestinigallinarum
CGTTCCAATTAAAGTAAAATGGCCCCCACCAGCATTTAAATAACTTAATAATTCTCTTACGGTCGGATCTTTATCACGAATAATTTCTAAAATAGTTTTATAACGTCCTACCGGTCCAGAAAATTCCTCAACAGGTGGAAGGACTGGCACCTTTTTATCTACATCCCACTTAGAACAATCCTGCCCGACAAAAATGCTTAATTGATTTAAAATAGTGTCTGTATCCAACAACTTATCTAATTTTGCTTTTTTCTTAAGTGCTTCATCTCGAGTTTTACCAACATACGTTACTAACCCTGGAAAAATTTTAATATATCTATTTCTCTCACCACGTTCCAAAACAGCTTGATCCATCTTTTCTCTAAACTCCCTTGCTTGTCTCCGGTTCCATGAAACAGAATAAACCGCATCAGCATATTCGGCTGCTAATGTAATTCCCGGATTCGATGCACCTGCTTGCATCAGTACCGGACGACCTTGTGGACTTTTTGGAGTCGTTAGCGGCCCACGCACTTGAAAGTATTTTCCAATATGCTTTATTGGGTTTATTTTATTTGGACGCATTAATTGTTTCGTTTTTCTATCATGAATAAAATCTGCTTCTTCCCATGAATCGAACAATTTTGTAACAACATCTGCAAATTCTGCCGCTTTTTCATAACGTTTCGCATGAATTGGCAGTTTTTCCATACTATGATTTTGTGCCTCTAAATCTGTCATCGATGTAACGAGGTTCCAACCAACACGCCCGCCAGACACATGATCCAAACTTAAAATTTGCCTCGCAGCTGTAAATGGATTGGAAAATGTACTCGAAATAGTAGATACTAAACCAACATAGTTCGTTACTTGCGATATAGCAGTTAAATTCACAATGGGGTCAAACCAAAAAGCCGGCATAACATTCGCACTAATACCTTGAAACGATTGATTATCTGCGAAAAACACAGCATCAAACAATCCCTTTTCTGCAATTTGAGCTAATTCTTGATAATATGCAATATCTCCAACACGTTCAACACTTGAATCCGAACTTAACCATGCAGCCTGATGGTGGCCACAACCTATCACTAATACTCCAATATGCATCTGTTTATGATTCTTCATTTTTCCCTCTCCTTTTTAAACATTAAAAAACGCAATTCCCCTAATATTCATAGGAAAATTGCGTATTTATAGCAAAATAGTATGTAAAAAAAACAGAATTCGTTCCAAATACATACAATCATACACTTTCCTACGCTAGTATGAACTAGTTCAGGTTCAAAGGGTTTGAGGATAACCTCATCTCAGTTTTTAAAAACACCCCTAGTGATTCTATTCAATTAATAAATGCTTCATTTCGTTTTTACAGTAATTCCTTGTTCACTGAAGACTTTTTGTACTGCTTTTAATCCATTTAATACTTTTGGAAATCCAGCATATGGTAATATATGAATAATTGCACCAACAATTTCTTCTGGAGTTAATCCAACTTTAATTCCTGTTTTTACATGCATTTCAATTTGTGGGATACCTTGGGCAACCAATGATGCCATTGTTACTAATACTTTTTGTTTTGGGTCAATGCCTTCTCTACCATAAATATCTCCAAAGGCAAACTCCACTACAAAATCTTCTAAATCTGGTGCCAAATCTTTAAAACCTGCTCCAATATCCATATGTCCTTCCGGATGATGCTGATCTACTAAATTAAAATCCTTTAATACGTCCATTCCTTTTTCATAACGTTCGCTTGCCATGTATATGCCTCCATTAATGTTGAAATTTTCAAAATACTCCCATATCCATGCTAATACATTTCTAACGTTTCAACAAGTAAATGAATGTGATACTTTTGAAAAATGTTTTCCATCATATTTCCTAGTTTCCATGATGGTAATTTTTCCATTACAACATTTTGTACGATACTTTTTTGGCGTTTTACTTATTTGTTTACGATTTGTTTCATAAGTACGTGCACATGTTTCACAACGAAAAAGATAAAATAAACCAATTTTCATCGTATTTGTACTAGGAGCATTATGTTTTCGTAATGTTTTTTCAAATACAGGATGGCCATCACGCATCGATTGACCTTGCATATGTAATGCATAATGAATGCATTCATGTTTGATAATGCCTTTTATTGCCTCTTCCGTACCGTAATCTAATGTTTTCCCTGCAACTTCGATACGAACTGGATGTTGTTTATTCGTCATGACATATCTACCATATGAAGAACGAAGACGATTATTCCGAACGATTGGAATGGTTAAGTCGATATGAAAATTGGTACGTAAAAATTGGGTAGCAAATTGGGTTAATTCTTCCTCTTTCACTGTATACACCTCAATAAATATCATACCATATAACAAAAAAACTGACATATATCGTCAGTTTTGTAGCGTTAAAATTTTATCTCTATTTTCGTCACTAATTGCGACTGGTTTTCCAGTATGCTTATTAATATTTACGATGGAACCACGACCTGTTAAACAAACATCTCCATTTTCTTGCACACCCATATAGTGAATATCTAATGAACTACTCCCAATTCGATTCGCTTTCACGTATAATTGAATAGTTTCTCCAAAAAATACTTGTTTTAAATAATCACATTGTAAATCTGCTACGACAGGAACATCTTCCACTTTATCAAAATCTTGAAACAAGCCAACCGCTTTAAAATATTCAATACGCGCTTCTTCAAAATATATAAACGGAGATACATTATTCATATGACCAAACATATCTGTTTCAGAAAATCGAATTTTTATAGGTACGTGATATTTAAATTCTTCTTTCCAACGATTAAAATTTTTAATATACGGTGCTTTTGTCATATAAATCCCTCCTTAAAAAGATAGCTTCTTCAACATATTTTCTAACTTTAATGCGAGTCCAATATCCCCTTTTACTTTTAATCTTCCCGTCATAAATGCAGCAGTCGCATTTAAATCACCTTGTAGTAATTTTTTAAAATTCTTTTCATTCATCGCAAGTGTACATTGGGCATCATTTAATTTCCCTTCTGTAATAGTTGCAATCCCCTCTGTCAATTCTAGGCTATACACTACTTCCTCCCCTGCTTTAATTTCGAACACAAAACTTCCATTCACTGTTTCTATGATCGATTTATTCTCTTTAGCAACACGATCAATTTCTCCCCATACTTCTTGAACTGTTAAATTGTCTAAACTCATATTTTCACTCCTATTTATAATGAATGACTGTTCAATCATTATAATACATTTTCAAAAATAATGAAAGCGTTGTCTTATTCATTGATCAAATATATTAAATAAGACTCTACAATATATCGTGCCAGTGAATTTCCCTTTAGAATTAAAGTCGACCAAAACCAAATCCAGGCGGGAAATCACTTGTCTTATTCTAGAAATATAAAATTACTGCTTGATATACAAGATAAGAACATCGAAGTCGAAGAAAATGCTGTAGAATTAAAGCATATCGAGGAAGAATAACTAAATTCATCACAGCTAAATTGACGTATACATCAGCGTATTAATTTCAATCACTATATTAATATCAATTTGCATATGCATAATATTCACCTCGGAAATATTATGCAATACCAATCATATTTTGTCCGCATGCCCTTCTTATCCAATCGTTTTTGTACATTGTTAGAGTATCATTTATAATATCGAAACTTTCATAATTTCAAAAAGAGAATCATGTTACACTTTAAATGGAGATTAATCATACAAAGTAAAAAATCCTCCTCCCTTGAAGTTTAAGCTACAAAGGAAGAGGAAACTAGCATATAAACAGCCAGATGAAACGTAGGAAATGTACGTAGATTCCTGCGTGAGAAAAGGCCTAGATAAGGCAAAGCCTGAGCTTGGCATAGCAGCCGCACGCGGAAAGCGGAGTACATTTCCGAAGTGACATATTCACGCTATTCTTATTGGCTCCACACAATTACATATTAGATGACTTTAAGAGGGTCACCAACACCATTTGACAAAGAGCCAATAAAATAAGACTAGAATCCGAATGAATTCTAGTCTTATTAATTATTAATATGCGTTGTCGCTTCCGAAGAAGTTTTTAAATGATTGTACTACTGTCGCACGGTTCATCGCTGCAATAGAAGTTGTTAAAGGAATTCCTTTTGGACAAACTTCCACACAGTTTTGTGCGTTACCACAGCCAACTAATCCACCTGGTTCCATTAAACCAGCTAAACGATCACTCTTATTCATATCACCTGTTGGGTGAGAGTTGAATAAACGAGCTTGAGAAATAGCTGCTGGACCGATAAAGTCGTTTTTATCATTTACGTTTGGACACGCTTCTAAACATACACCACAAGTCATACATTTAGATAATTCATATGCCCATTGACGTTTCTTCTCAGGCATACGTGGTCCTGGTCCTAAATCGTGTGTACCATCGATAGGAATCCAAGCTTTTACTTGTTTTAACGCATCAAACATACGGTTACGATCGATTACTAAGTCACGAATAACCGGGAATGTGCTCATAGGTGCTAAACGAATTGGTTGTTCTAATTTATCAACTAAAGCAGCACATGATTGTCTTGCTTTTCCGTTAATAACCATAGAACAAGCACCACAAACTTCTTCTAGACAGTTCATTTCCCATTGAACTGGAGAAGTTTTTTCTCCATTAGCATTCACTGGGTTTTTTTGAATTTCCATTAGTCCTGAAATTACGTTCATATTCTTACGGTAAGGAACATGGAACGTTTCTTCATATGGAGCCGAATCAGGGCCGTTTTGTCGCGTTATAATAAACGTTACTGTTTTTTGTTCAGCCATTATTTCTTGCTCCCTTCACTTGATTTTGTATAGTCACGTTTACGTGGTGGAATTAAAGAAACATCCACATCTTCGTATGAAATAACTGGTGATTGAGCTTTCGCATCAAATTCAGCGATAGTAGTTTTTAAGAATTCTTCGTCATTACGATCTGGGAATTCTGGTTTATAGTGTGCACCACGACTCTCATCACGTTGTAGTGCTCCTAAAGTAATAACACGAGCTAAGTGGATCATATTTTTTAACTGACGTGTAAACATAACCGCTTGGTTACTCCACGTAGATGTATCACCGATGTCAATTTTCTCCCAACGTTCAAGTAGTTCAACAAGTTTTTCATCTGTTTGCTTTAGACGTTCGTTGTCTCTAACTACAGTTACGTTGTCTGTCATCCATTGACCTAGTTCTTGGTGTAATTGGTACGCATTCTCTGTACCTTTCATGTTTAACAATGCATCGAATTTCTCTTGTTCTTCTTTTTCATATTTCTCGAATAAAGAAGCAGGTAAATCTTCTGCATGTTTATCTAATCCATCGATATATTCAATCGCACTTGGGCCTGCAACCATTCCACCAAAAATAGCAGATAATAATGAGTTAGCACCTAGGCGGTTTGCACCGTGCTGTGAGTAATCACATTCACCTGCTGCGAAAATACCAGGGATATTTGTCATTTGATCATAGTCGACCCACATTCCACCCATTGAATAGTGAACTGCTGGGAAGATTTTCATTGGTACTTTACGTGGATCCTCTCCAACGAACTTCTCATAAATTTCGATGATTCCACCTAATTTAATGTCTAGTTCTTTTGGATCCTTATGAGAAAGGTCAAGATAAACCATGTTCTCACCGTTAATACCTAATTTTTGATTTACACAGACATCAAAGATTTCACGAGTAGCAATGTCCCTAGGAACTAAGTTTCCGTATGCAGGGTATTTCTCCTCTAAGAAGTACCAAGGCTCTCCATCTTTATATGTCCAAACTCGTCCACCTTCTCCACGAGCAGATTCACTCATAAGACGTAATTTATCGTCTCCAGGAATTGCTGTTGGGTGAATTTGGATGAACTCACCGTTTGCATATTTTACACCTTGTTGATATAAAATACTTGCTGCAGAACCAGTATTAATTACAGAGTTTGTTGATTTACCGAAAATAATACCAGGACCACCAGTTGCCATAATAGTAGCATCTGAACGGAATGATTTAATTTCATGTGTTTTAATGTTTTGAGCGACGATTCCACGGCCTATTCCTGATTCATCAATTACAGCGCCTAAGAATTCCCATCCCTCATATTTTGTCACAAGTCCTTCTACTTCATAGCGACGAACTTGTTCATCTAAAGCATATAATAATTGCTGTCCTGTAGTTGCTCCTGCGAATGCTGTACGGTGGTGTTGTGTTCCCCCGAAACGACGGAAGTCTAATAATCCTTCCGGTGTACGGTTAAACATAACTCCCATACGGTCTAACATATGAATGATACTTGGAGCAGCATCACACATTGCTTGTACTGGTGGTTGGTTCGCTAAGAAGTCCCCACCATACACTGTATCATCAAAGTGAATTGCTGGTGAGTCCCCCTCACCTTTTGTGTTTACCGCACCATTAATCCCACCTTGGGCACATACAGAGTGAGAGCGTTTAACAGGTACAATTGAAAATAAGTCTACTTGAACGCCTGCTTCAGCAGCTTTAATAGCAGCCATTAGGCCAGCTAATCCGCCACCTACTATTGCGACTTTACGATTACTCATTGTTCATACTCCCTCCTCTATCTTATACACCTAAACCAAATTGAATAATAGTTCTAATTCCAATGTAGCTAACTACAAAGAATACTACGACAGTTGCATATGTAACGATTTTTTGTGCGCGTGGAGATTGTGCAATTCCCCAAGAGACACAGAAACCCCATAGCCCGTTAGCTAAGTGGAATACAACTGCGATAATTGAAATAATGTAGAACCAGAAGAAGAATGGATTTGTTAAAATATCTTCCATCATTTGATAGTTTACTTCTGCTCCCGAGATTGCTACTTGCAGTCTTGTCTGCCAAACATGCCATGCAATAAAGATAAGTGTAATAATACCTGTAACACGTTGTAAGAAGAATAGCCAGTTACGGAAAAATCCGTATCTTTTCGTATTGTTTTTAGCAACGAATACGATATAAACTCCTAAGATAGCATGAAATAAGATTGGCAAGTAAATAACGAATGTCTCAAGCGCTAATACGAACGGTAAAGACCCCATAAAATTAGCTGCTTTGTTGAAACTTTCTTCCCCATATACTGCGAAGTGGTTAATAATCAAGTGTTGTACAACAAATAGTCCAATTGGAACAACACCTAATAGTGAATGCAATCTTCGGTAGTTATATTGACGACGATCCACCATGTGTTACTCCCTCCTTAAATTTTTTTATATTAAAATTAAAATTGCACAACAAATTAAGAACCGCTTGTTAAGTTTTACACAAAAATGATATGTAAAATTTGTAAACGTATAACAAGAAGTCTTCTTTATTGTACTTCTTACGCGAAAAAGCGTCAAGAAATAGACAATTTTAATTTTAATATTATTATACAAATATATGTATGATTATTTAAGAGATAATTAAAATACGCCTCCAAACGCGGATACAAAAAAATTCAGCTTGTTATGAATATCTCTGTTTCTAGTTTAGATTGTATTTTACTATCTCTCTAACACTATATTTTACATAAAATTATGCTATAATACAAGAAGTAATAAGCGTAGAGGATGACGTACATGGATAAGGAACAATTAAAATTACATACGATAGATCAACTATCATCTGAAACAATTGGCTTTGATATTTTAAAATATGTATGCTTGCCAAATATGCTAGGAACGGAGAAAGATGCAATTCTTTACTTTTCAGGTAGGGACTTAGCTCGTAACATTGAAATAACATCATTAGACGACCTCATATACTTATTTGAGAAGTTTCGTTGGGGAAAATTGGAATTAGTGAAACAAAAAAAACACGAGCTTATTTTTCATTTAATGTCTGACGATATCGTCCATCGATTACGGTCACCACTCGATGTCGATTTCCGAATGGAAGCAGGGTTCATCGCCGAAATGATTCAACGAATACATGGTAGGCATTGTGAGGCTGCAGAAAAAGTAAACGAAAAATTATATCGTGTACAATTTCAAGTCGTTTTTACAGATTAATAAAAGCATTCCAAAGTGTCTTCTCAACACTTTTGGAATGCTTTTATGCTTCCGTATTCAAATGTGCTAAAATCGTTTCCGCTGTTTGAGTCGGAATACCTAAAGCAGTAAGTTGTTTTAAAGATGCATCTTTTATTTCCGTGATCGATTTAAAATGAGTTAATAGCGTTTTCTTTCTTTTCGGACCAACACCAGGTATTTCATCTAATACTGATTGCACCATACCTTTTCCACGCAATTGTCGGTGAAATGTAATGGCAAATCGATGCACTTCATCTTGGATTCTTTGTACTAAATAAAATTCATTTGATCGGCGTTCTAATGGCACAATTTCAGGTGGGTCTCCAAACAACAGTTCACCTGTTTTATGCTTTTCATCTTTTACAAGCCCACAAACAGGTATCGATAATGATAATTCATTTTCTAACACATCTTTTGCCGCACTCATCTGTCCTTTTCCACCATCTACAATAATTAAATCAGGTAACGGTAAGTTTTCCTTTAACACGCGTGTATACCGCCTACGTATTACTTCACGCATCGTATCAAAATCGTCTGGACCTTCCACATGGCGCACTTTATATTTGCGGTATTCATTCTTATTCGCTTTTCCATCGATAAAAACGACCATCGCTGAGACAGGGTCCGTTCCTTGAATATTGGAGTTATCAAATGCTTCAATACGTCTTGGTGATTCAATATTCAATAAATCTCCTAAACGTTCAACAGATTTAATCGTTCGTTCTTCATCTAACTCAATTAAACTAAAACGTTCATCAAGCGCAATTTTTGCATTTTTCCCTGCTAGTTCTACTAAGTCTTTCTTTTTCCCTCGAAATGGAGTGTACGTCTCAACCTTTAATAATTGTTGAATCATTTCCGCATCTGTTCCAATTGGTAGTAAAATTTGTTTTGGCAATAAATTTCTCTTATGCAAATAAAATTGACCAATAAAACTTATAAACGCTTCATCTGCTTCATTATAAAATGGAAAAATAGAAACATCACGTTCTAATAATTTCCCTTGGCGTACGAAAAATACTTGCACACACATCCAGCCTTTATTATAACTATAATTAAATAAATCTATATTAATATTTTCATTTAATGCTACTTGTTGTTGTTCCATTACTGCTTCAATATGAGTTATTTGATCACGTAGTTCTTTTGCTCGCTCAAAGTGTAATTGTTCACTTGCTTCAAACATTTTTGTTTCAATTTGCTTCTTTATCTCTTTATACCCACCATGTAAAAAACGTGTAATTTCTTTTGTTATACTGTCATAAAATAGTTTTGAAGGTGCTTCTTTCGCACATGCTCGACATTGATCTAAGTGATAATATAAGCAATATTTCCCTGGAGGATTGGAACATTTTCGTAGTGGATATAATCGATCTAATAACTTTTTCGTTTCCCTTGCAGCAATAACATTCGTATAGGGACCAAAATATTTCCCACCATCTTTTTTTACTTGTCTCGTAATTAATAATTGTGGATGACGCTCATTCGTAATTTTTAAATATGGGTAACTTTTATCATCTTTTAACATAACATTATATTTTGGATCATACTTTTTAATTAAATTCATTTCCAAAATTAATGCATCGATTTCAGTTGATGTTACTATATATTCAAAATCCACAATGTCCATCACAAGTCTTTGCGTTTTTTCGTCGTTCGCACCAATGAAATAAGAACGGACTCGATTTCGTAACGCCTTTGATTTTCCAACATAAATGACTGTGCCATGTTTATCTTTCATCAAATAACAACCTGGTTTTAATGGAAGAACTTTTAATTTTTCTTTAATCTTCCCACCCATGCAACAACTCCCCCTTAAACAAAGCGGATAAAAAATAAAACACGAATGAAAATAATATGCTATTTCCATCCGTGTTTCAATCTAATTCTTCCTTGTCTTATCCTTATAAAAACGATGTACGTTCTTATGCGTGTTTATCTACTAATTCAGCTAAAGCTTCTTTCGGTTGGAAACCTACTACTTGATCTACAACATTCCCATCTTTCATTAATAAAAGTGTTGGGATACTCATTACACCGTATTTTCCAGCTGTTTCTTGGTTATCATCAACGTTTAATTTAGCAATTTTTACTTTATCGCCAAGTTCTCCGTCTAATTCTTCTAATACTGGTGCAATCATTTTACAAGGTCCACACCACGGTGCCCAAAAGTCCACTAATACTAAACCTTCTGCTGTTTCTTGTGTAAAGTTCTGATCTGTTACGTCTACAATTGCCATTATTAATTCCTCCATTTCAATCTTGAATCAATCTTCTTAAATTATAACACCGTTAGTTTTCCCTTGCTAGTAGTTTGCTTATACATTTTATTTGTTTCATTCCACTTTCCATTGATATATAAGCGATTAAAATTGAACTGGAAAGTCTATGAACAACTACTTGAAATATTTTTTCATATAAAAAAGCTTAGGTAGCGGTGATTCGTTACCTAAGCTTTCGTACACTTCTATTATCCTAACGCTTTAATTTCTTCAATTAATTTCGGCACGACATCAAATAAGTCGCCAACAATCCCGTAATCTGCCACATTGAAAATATTCGCTTCCGGGTCTTTGTTAATTGCTACGATTACTTTCGAATTCGACATACCTGCTAAGTGTTGGATTGCTCCTGAAATACCAACTGCGATATAAAGGTCTGGTGTAATAACTTTACCAGTTTGTCCAATTTGTAAAGAATAGTCACAGTATTCCGCATCACATGCTCCACGTGATGCCCCTACTGCTCCGCCTAAAAGATCTGCTAGTTCATATAAAGGCTCAAATCCTTCTTCACTTTTCACGCCACGTCCACCAGCGATAACGACGTTCGCTTCAGACATGTCCACACCTTCTGCTTTTTTACGGATAACTTCTTTAACGATTGTACGTAAATCTTTTACGTCCACATCTTTAGCTGAAACATCTCCTGAACGTCCTTCATCTTTTTCAAGTGCTGGGATGTTATTAGGACGAATTGTCGCAAAAACAATTCCATCTTTCATTTTCTTCTCTTCAAATGCTTTACCTGAATAGATTGGACGTGTAAATACAACATCATTCCCATCTACTTTTATATCAATTGCATCTGAAACTAATCCGATTTCTAAACGGCCTGCAATTTTTGGTGTAACATCTTTCCCAATTGCAGTATGACCCATTAATACAGCATCTGGGGATTCTTCGTCCATCACTTCTAAAATGACTTGTCCGTAACCTTCAGATGTATAGTTTTCTAAATTATCATGTGATACTGTAATTACACGGTCTGCTCCATGATGAATCATTGCATTCGCTTCTGATTCTTGTACATCTTTTCCTAATAATAAGCCGACAACTTCTGCACCTTCTTCTATTTTACGCGCTGCTGCAATCGCTTCAAAACTTACATTACGTAATACTCCGTCTACCGATTCACCAATTACTAAAATTTTTCCCATTGTATACGTCTCCTCTCTATCGTCCGATTAAAGTACTTTTGCTTCGTTTCGTAATAATGATACAAGCTCTTTTACTTGATCATCGATTTCACCTTCTAAAATTCTTCCCGCTTCTTTTTCAGGTGGTAGGAAAATGTTCACTGTTTCTGTTTTTGCTTCTACATCATCTTCATCTAAATCAAGGTCATCAATTTCTAGTTCTTCTAATGGTTTCTTTTTCGCCTTCATAATTCCTGGTAATGATGGATAACGTGGTTCGTTTAAACCTTGTTGGCACGTCACTAATACTGGTAAAGAAACTTCGATTTTCTCTAAGTCGCCTTCCACGTCTTTTTCAATATTCGCTTTGCCATCTTCAATATCTAATCCGACAATTGTCGTTACATAAGGAATATCTAATTTTTCCGCTAAACGAGGACCAACTTGTCCACTCGCTTCATCGATTGCGACGTTTCCAGCTAAAATTAAATCTACTTCTTTATCTTCGAAAAACGCTTCCAAAATTTTCGCCGTTGTAAATTGGTCGCCTTCTTCTAAATCGTCTTCTGTATTAATTAAAACAGCTTTGTCCGCACCCATTGCAAGCGCAGTACGTAACTGTTTTTCAGAGTCTTCATCTCCAATTGTGACAACAGTTACTTCTCCACCGTGTGCATCACGCTGTACAATTGCTTCTTCCACTGCATACTCATCGTAAGGGTTAATAATAAATTCGGCACTATCATCTTCAATTTGTCCGTTTGATACGACAATTTTATCCTCTGTATCAAATGTTCTCTTTAATAATACGTAAATATTCATTTCTATTTTCCTCCCTATCAAACATTTAAATTATATTCATCATTTCTTTACTTGTCTGAAAAATTCGGTTGACGTTTTTCAAGAAATGCTTGAATGCCTTCTTTTGCATCTTCGTTTCCAAAAACTTTTGCAAATGCTTTTGCTTCTTCTTTCGCACCTGCATCAGCACCATGTAAAGCACCATATGATACAAGCTCCATCACCGCATTGATTGTCGGTTTACTCTTTGCAACAATTTTTTTAGCTATGTTATTCGTAAATGATTGAAGCTCTTCTTCTTTCACGACATGATTGGCTAATCCAAATTGATATGCCTCTTTTCCTGAAATCGGATCTGATGTAAGCATCATTTCATAAGCTTTCGGTTGACCGATTAACTTTGGCAATCTTTGTGTCCCAGCAAACCCAGGTATAATTCCTAATGTTAATTCTGGTAAACCTATTTTTGTTTCCTCTGTCACAATTCGCATATGACAACTTAGTGCAAGTTCTAATCCTCCACCAAGAGCGGCACCATGTATGGCAGCGATTACAGGAATGTGAAACTGTTCGATACGATCAAAAACAATTTGCCCATCCCGTGAAACTGTTTCATAGCCTGACGCTTCTTGGAGTGATGTAAACTCTTTTATATCTGCTCCTGCAGAAAAAAATCGTCCTTCCCCTTTTAAAATAACCGCTTTTACCGTTTCATCTTGTTCAATTTCTGTTAATTTCGCATCAATTTGCTGAATTAACGTTGATGACAATGCATTGGCAGGTGGGCTATCGATCGTTAATGTCGCAATATGTTCTTCGACATGTAAATGAAGTTTCGTCACAATATTCCTCCTATTCGTTTAAAGTTTTATAATTATTTGAAAAAACCTTTCGTTAAGAGTGTGTGCATTTCCTCTACCTGTTCTACTAATTGATAGCGTTGAGATTTCATAACCCAAGTTGTTACGGATTCATCTAATGTACCGAAAATCATTTGTCGAATAAGCTGTGGATTAAACTTTTTGTCGATTTCACCAGTCTCTAAACCAAATTCGATGACAGAATCGATCACATCTAAGTATGATTTCAACACTTTATTAATTTCATGTCGTAATTCTGATTTTGATTGCCTTAATTCTAGCTGTGTAACAATTGCTAAATAAGGGGATTCAGATAATTGGCTATAATGCATTTCAATTAGTTTAAAAAGTTTATCATTTGCCGTCTGTTCATCATCAATGGCTCTTTTCGCCCCGTCGATAAATGTTCCCATTTTCTCTCTGAAAACCGAGATTAAAATATCTTCTTTATTTTTAAAGTATAAATAAATTGTTCCATCTGCTACTTTAGCTTTTTTAGCAATTTTTGAAACTTGAGACGCATGATAACCATTTTCAGCGATTACTTCCACAGCTGCCTCAATAATTTGTTTATATTTAGGTTTATCTTTCACTAAAATCCCCTCACTTTCCTTATACTGAAACGAATTGCAAACTATGAATGATTAGTCATTCACTTATTATTTTATTAAATGAAAACGCTATTGTCAATTTTCTATCACTTTACATTTTCTGGTTTTTTAATTTGTTCTGCGACAGATTCTTCAATTAATTGACGTTTCAATACTTTTCCTACAATTGTTTTCGGTAATTCTTCCCGAAATTCATAAATGCGTGGCACTTTATATGCCGCTAAATGTTTTCGGCAATAGCGATTTAGCTGATCTTTATCCAAAGTTTGTCCTTTTTTCGGTACAATGACAGCTTTTACTGTTTCACCACGGTAATCATCTGGAATTCCAATAACTGCTGCTTCCTGAATTCCATGATGTTCAAATAATACTTCTTCTACTTCACGTGGGTATATATTAAATCCACCAGCTATAATCATATCATTTTTTCGATCAACAATATAAAAATAACCACTTTCATCCATATATCCCATATCACCTGTTAGTAACCAACCGTCTTTTAATGTCTCGTCTGTTTCTTTTTGATTATTCCAGTATCCTTTCATCACTTGTGGACCTTTTACAGCTAGCTCGCCAACTTCTCCAACTGGAACTTCATTTAAAGTACCTTCTTCTACAATAATTGCTTCTGTATCCGGCCACGGTACTCCAATACTTCCATTCACACGTTTATCCCAAATAAAGTTAGCATGTGTCACAGGAGAACTTTCTGTTAAACCATATCCTTCCACTAAGTTACCACCTGTAATTTTTTCAAATTGTTGTTGAACTTCCACAGGCAATGCTGCTGAACCACTGATACATGCTTCAATAGAAGATAAATCATATTTATTAATATCAGGATGATTTAATAATCCAATATAAATAGTCGGTGCACCAGGGAACAATGTCGGTTTTAATTTTTCAATCGTTTTTAACACTTCTGTCGCATCAAATTTCGGTAATAAAATCATTTCTGAACCGAACATAATGGATAAATTCATGACAGTAGTCATGCCATAAACGTGGAAGAAAGGTAATACACCTAATACTTTTTCATTCGTATGATCCAGACGATACATCCAATTTGCACACATTTGGACGTTCGACACTAAATTCATATGACTTAACATGACACCTTTTGGAAAACCAGTCGTCCCTCCAGTATACTGAAGTAGTGCTAGATCTTCATATGGATCTACGTCAACTTCTTTATACGCTTCACTACCTTTTGAAATAATTGATTTCCATACATGTGTATCTTCAGTCTCTTCTACTTTAACAACTAAATTATATTGACGTTTTTGAATAAATGGATAGACGAGATTTTTCGGAAACGGCAGGTAATCTGCAATTTTTGCCACAATGACATGTTGAAGATCTGTCTTTTCCCTAACATTTGAAACTCTTGGAACTAAAATGTCTAAACAAACGATAAATGTTGCGCCGGAATCATTCAGTTGATGTTCTAACTCTCTTTCCGTATATAACGGATTTACTTGAACGACCGTTCCACCTGCAAGCAATGACCCAAAGTAAGCGATTACAGTTTGTGGCGAGTTTGGCAACATAATTGCAACTCGATCTCCTTTTTTCAATCCTTTGCTCTGTAAAAAGTTCGCCATTTTTTTCACTTCTGATGCTAACTCTGAAAATGTCATCTGCTTCCCCATAAAATGAAGTGCATTTTTCGATGGAAATTTTTCAGCGGATTCAAGTAAAAAACTATAAAGCGGCTTTTCGTCATACGAAATAGAACTTTTTATTTGTGATGGATAATGTTCTAACCATGGTTTTGTTTTCTCCATTGTACATCCCCCTCATGTTCTTATTCCTCTGCCTTTGTCCTCTAGTTGTGCCTTAATTTTCAATGTAAACACTTACATTTTTTCTGATAGAAAAAGTTTCAATATTTTGTTTATCATTTTTAATTGATAAACAAATATGCTGCACCTATTACGATAAAGACAATTGCTACTGCAATTAAAATTTTTGCTAATTTATCCAGTACCATATGATTCTTCCCCTATCATTTAAACTCTTTTTAATGGAGTTTCTCAAATTTTATCATAAAATGAATCGTAATTCAATCGAATAATGAATCATTATTCAATAATTTGTCGGAAAATGTTGAATAACAAATCAGTTTCAGAAAATCCTATGACAAAATGCTTAGTGATTGCTTTTTATTGGATTTTCTTTTGTTCATAACAGTGAAAATACATTTTGACATAATGATGATCAACCATTATCTTAATCCCTCTATTATCCTTACTGCATTTTTCACTTATATATCCGACATGTAAGTGTCGACATTGGCTCCTAGAAGTTGCCAACATCGACAATGTTACGTGACTTCACCTTCTTAATGCCACACTCGCTCTTATTCCAATTCCAATATCGTTACGCCACTTCCACCTTCACTTGCACCACCGATACGACTAGATTTAATTTGATGATGTGCTTTAATGAATTGCTCCACACCTTTTCTTAATGCACCCGTTCCTTTACCATGAATAATTGTAACACGTGGATAGTTTTGTAATAAAGCATCATCAACATATTTTTCTAATCTTGCCATTGCATCTTCATATCTTTCTCCACGTAGATCTAATTCAGGTTTTACAGAAGCACCAGATGTCATAACGCGTGTAATCGGTCTTACATCTTCTTGTTCTTCTTTTTGACCCTTTTTCACAAATTGTATGTCTTTACGTTTTGCATTCATTTTCATCATACCAATTTGGATTGTAAAATTATTATCATCTTTTTTGTCAACGATTTCACCGGTTTGTTGTAATGTGCGATGTTTAATTTCATCGCCAACTTCTAATATAACATCATCTTTTTCTTCTGCTTTTTTCTTCTGTACAAGTGTTGGTTGTGCTTCTTCTAGCATTTTACGTGCTTCAATCCATTCATGTTCTTTAAACATCGTTTGATCTCGCATTTGTTTTACTTCATCAACAATAATTTGTGCTTCATCTCTTGCTTGCTGTAATGCTTTGTCTGCTTTTTCCTCCGCTTTTTTGTATAAACGGTCTCTTTCCACTTGGAATGTATCCCATTCGCTTTTTAATTCTTTATGAATCGTTTCAGCCGCTTCGACCATTGTATGTGCTTTCTCTAATTCTTTTTCTGCCGCAACTCGTGCATCATCAAGTGCTGTAATCATGTTTTCTACACTTTCAGAATCAACACCGATAAATGATTTTGCATGATCGATAATAGAAGACTGTAAGCCTAATCTAGTAGAGATTTCAAATGCATTACTTCGCCCAGGGACACCCATTAATAAACGATATGTTGGACGCAATGTTTCCACATCGAATTCAACGGATGCATTCATCACTTGTTCCCTATTATATCCATATGCTTTTAACTCTGGATAATGTGTCGTTGCTACAACTCGTGCTTGACGACTTATGACATCATCCAAAATCGCCATCGCTAATGCAGCCCCCTCTTGTGGGTCTGTACCCGCACCTAACTCATCAAATAGGACGAGCGATGTTTCATCCACTTCTTCCATAATAGAAACGATATTTGTCATATGGGATGAAAATGTACTTAAATTTTGCTCGATCGATTGTTCGTCCCCAATATCTGCGTAAATTTTTGGAAAAACAGCTAATTGACAACCATCTAATGCAGGGACTTGTAAACCAGCTTGTGCCATTAAAGTACATAAACCAATTAATTTTAATGTAACTGTTTTACCTCCCGTGTTTGGTCCGGTAATTACAATTGCATGATAATCATGACCAATAGAAATATCGTTTGCAACAACTTGATCTGCTGCAATTAATGGATGTCTTGCCTGTTTCATATCAATATAGCCATGTTCATTTAACGTCGGTTTTGCTGCTTTCATATCCACTGCAAGATGTGCCCGAGCAAAAATATAATCTACTTTAGCTAACAGACGAATATTTAATAATATATCTTCCACATGTTCTGCGATTAAACCCGTTAATTTCTGTAAAATAATTTCTATTTCTTGTCGTTCTTTAACAATTTGATGTTGTAATTCATTATTCAGTTCAATAATTGCTCGCGGTTCCATGAACAATGTTTGTCCTGAAGATGATTCATCATGAACAATGCCACCTATTGCACCCCTATACTCATGTTTTACCGGTAACACGTAACGATTATTCCGAATCGTCACAATCGTATCGGATAACATTTTACTTTTCGTTTTTGTAATATGTTGTAGTCGTTCACGAATGCGTGTTTCTAATGAGCGGATTGCGTGACGGATCCCTTTTAGTGTAGGGGAAGCATCATCTAAAATATCGCCATGATCATCTATTTTTGCTTTCACTTCTTTTTCGACATGATGTAAGGAAATAATTTGTTCTATAATTTCTTGTAATAATGGCAGGCTCTCCTCTTCTAACGACTCAAAAAACTTCTTTACATGTCGACCTGTATAAATTACTTGTGCAATGTGTAAACACTCTTCTGCATTTAATGTACTACCAATTTGTGCACGTTTTAGTGCAGCCGTGACATCTTCCATATGCGAAAATGGGACACGTTTATTTAAACGTAACACCGTTAATGCTTCGTCTGTTTCTTCTTGTAAATGTTGGACATCCGCTAGTGTTGTTTTTGGTGTCGTTCGTTCCGCAAGTTTTCTTCCGACAGTAGTCTCTGCCTTCTGTTTTAATAAGTGTATAATTTTATGAAATTCTAGAACTTTCCATGTCCGTTCATTCATTGTAACCTTCTCCTATTTATTTCGATTTAAAAATGTTTCTAGCCGTGCTTTATCCCATGTGTTGATCACTGTATCGTTGGTCAGCCATGCTTTTCTTCCCATTTTAACTCCATAATCCATATGATAAAATGTACCTGTTTTATGGGCATCCGTATTAATTGCGATATGCACCCCAGCATCTTGTGCTTGTCGTAAATGTTCCGTACTTAAATCAAAACGCATCGGGTTCGCATTTAATTCTAATACGGTGTTCGTTTCTTTTGCTTTTTCAATTAATTGATCCATTACTACACGATATCCGTCTCTTCGTCCAATAATTCTTCCTGTTGGGTGTGCGACAATATCAACATAAGGATTTTCTAATGCAGTACATAAACGATACATGATTTCTTCTTCAGTCTGATCAAAGCTCGAATGAATTGCGGCGATAACGACATCCATTTCTTGTAAAAATTCATCCGAAAAATCGAGCGTTCCGTTTGGTAAAATGTCCATCTCAACACCCGCAAAAATATGAATATCATCATATTTTTCATTTAATAAAGCGATTTCTTCTCGTTGTTTTCGTAATCTCGTTTCATTTAATCCGTTTGCTACACGTAAAAATTTCGAATGGTCTGTAATTGCTATATATTCATATCCATAAGTTCGAGCTTTCTCTACCATCTCCTCCACAGATTCCGCTCCATCACTCCATGTCGTATGCATATGCAGATCTCCACGGATATTTTTGCGTTCTAATATATCTGTAGTTTCGATGATTTTTTCTACTTCTGTTCCATTTTCGCGTAATTCTGGTGCAATAAATGGAAGGTTAAAATGCTTAAAAAATTGTTCCTCTGTTTTGAACTGAATCGTTTCCCCGGTTTCTTCTACATCTACACCGTATTCGTTGATTTTTTCACCACGAGACTTTGCAAGCTGACGCATTTTTACATTATGGTCTTTAGATCCTGTAAAATGATGCAATGTCGTCGCATATTCTGCTTCTTCCACTATTCTAAAATCAACATTAACATCGTACTCTTCCTCTAATGTGACCGACACTTTCGTATCCCCATTAGCAACTACTGCTTTTACGTGATCCATTTCCACTATTTTTTTCCGAACGATCTCTCTTTTTTCCGTCGTTAAAATGAAATCAATATCTTTCATCGTCTCCCCTAAACGTCGTAAACTACCTGCCATGCTAAAACGATCAATCTCTTCAATTGAATCCAAGTAGTTTTCGATTTTCTTACCGATTTCTAACATCATATAAACTGGCAAGCGTTCAGGTCTTGATGATTGTTGTTTCAATGCTTCGACAATGTTGGCAACCGTTTTTTTCCCAAATCCACGGACTTGTTCGATACTCCCATCTTCACATGCTTGCTGTAACGATGCTTTATCTGTAACGTGTAACTCCTTATATAAAGTCGCAAGTCTTTTCCCACCCAAACCGGGTAATTTTAATAACGGGATTAACCCTGCTGGTACTTCTTCTTTTAACTCTTCTAGTACAGTACTTTCTCCTGTTTCGATAAATTCAACAATTAACTCATTCGTTCCTTTTCCAATGCCAGGAATCTTACTAAAATCATTTATTTCAACAAGGGAACGGACATCACGTTCTAATGCTTGTGCTGCCTTACGATAAGCCGAAATACGGAAAGGATTTTCTCCTTTTAATTCTAAATACAATGCAATTTCTTCTAGTAATTGAATAACATCTTTTTTGTTCATATTTATTCCCTCCGACATTTAAAAAGACTGACCCATGAGTTCATGCACATGTAATCAGTCTTTACATTACTTCTTCAAAATATCAATAAACCATAACGACTCAATATAACTTGACAAGAACGGTGTATGTTCAATCATCAACTTCGCAACCGTAGAACCTTCTAAACGGAATTGAATAAAATCCATCGGAATGAGTGCAGAAATATATAACATAATAAATAAAATAACATACACTTCAATAAATCCTAATACTGCCCCAAACAATCCATTAAATGTACGGATAAATGGTAATCTTGCAATAAAATCTAGCATGGACGTAATAATTTGTAAAAGTATTTTCGTTGCAAAAAATAAAATGGCAAACGCAACCGCATTGTAAAATGCGCTTTCTAATGGCATCGTCTGTAAAAATACGGCTAATAATGTATCACTATTGATTTCTGGATACGGAATCCATAATGCTAAATGTTCTGCAATTTTTTTATAGAAAATGGTTGCAACAATAAAAGCAATAATAAACCCGATTAAGTGCATTAATTGTAAAACAAAACCTCTTCGTAGCCCCATAAAGAAGCCAAATATTAGTAATAAAATAATAATTAAAGAAACCATTTATTCTTCCTCTTCTATTAGTGTAATTAATTCTTCATGTTCTTCTTTTAATTTAATATATTCATTCATTGTATTCAGTGCCGTTAATACTGCCAGCTTTGTCGAATCTAAATGTTTGTTTGCAGATCGAATGTCCCGCATTTTTTGATCGACCAGTGATGCAACTAATTCGACATGTTCTTTTGATTCGGGGCCGACAATCGTATACGTTCTTTTATTTATTTCAACCGATACACGGTTTTTCTTTTTTTCCTCTGACACGACTCGAATTCCTCCTGCCAAGCAAATCCCTTTTTTTATATACATTCATATTTTATTTATAAAGTGTTACAATTAATTTTAACATGAAAAAGTATATTAAGGAAACGGTAAACATATTAAAGGTAGGTTACAATTTATGGGACAAATATCCACAACTTTGAACGATGAAATTTTACAAAAAATGCAATATTTTTACGAAGGACAAATGGAGCATGCACCACAAGGGGCGATTTTTCGTGCTCGAACAAATAATGCGGTTATTACAGCGTACAAATCTGGAAAAGTATTGTTCCAAGGCGCTAATGCAGAGGAAGAAGCTTCTATTTGGACGACATTCCAAGGAGAAACAACACAAAAAAACATGGCAAAAAAAGCGACAAATCCGTACACCCCTAAGCAGGACTTTTTCCAAAAAAGCCATATCGGATCAGATGAATCTGGAACAGGTGATTATTTCGGTCCTGTTACAGCAGCAGCCGTTTATGTACCAGATACACTCATTCCAGTCCTTAAAAAAATGGGCATTCAAGATTCCAAAGCGATTAAAGACGATACCATTGAAAGATTGGCACATGAATTAATGGATGTACAAATACACTATTCCCTCATGACGATATCAAATGATAAATATAACCAATTACAGCGACGTGGTTGGTCACAAGGTAAAATGAAAGCAATGATTCATCACGGAGTTATTACGAGTTTACTTCAAAAAATGGGTACTACACCTTATGAAGGGATTTTAATTGACCAATTTTGTATGCCGCATATGTATAAACGTCATATCGAAAGTGAAGGAAACGCACTTTTACCTCACACGTATTTTATGACGAAAGCAGAAAATGCATCGATCGCAGTTGCTGCTGGATCTGTTTTGGCGAGGTATCGTTATGTAAAAGAAATGGATCGGTTATCTGAACTAGTGGGATTTTCTTTACAAAAAGGGGCATCTAAAAAAGTTGACCAACAAATTGCTAAGATTATACATGAACATGGTAAAGCCTACTTAGAAAATATTGCAAAGGTCCATTTTGCGAACACGAAAAAAGCGGAGCAATATTTGTAAACTATTACGGGACAGTACGTGCAATTACTGAAAAAATTCGAGTATAGACATATGTCCATACTCGAATTAATTTTTGTAATCTTTTGTTTGGAAAACGTGTCACCTATTTGGGACTACGTATTGTATCGTTTATTAGTTTTGTATAGAAGCGTTTTCGATCATTATCATGCCTACATCCTTAAAATAGACATTCATCTTCTAATTCCGCATCCCTACTAGATGTTCGTTTCTTCCTTTCCGGCTTTTGCGTATGTTTTCAACTTTGCCATAACTTTCCCGTATATACAGTCCGTACTAAAACTACCATCTTCCTCATATATTACAGCTTTTACACCCGTTAAAATTTCCATTCCTTGTTCAATTGTATCTGCCGCATAAATATGGAATGTTCCGTCGGCTACTGCATCGACAACTTCTTCCCGGAGCATTAAATGTGTCACGTTTTGATGTGGAATAAGAACCCCTTGCTCACCGGTAAGTCCTCGTTTTTGACATGTTTCAAAAAATCCTTCAATCTTTTCGTTTACACCACCGATTGGTTGTATTTCCCCTTTCTGGTTGACAGAACCAGTTACAGCAATTCCTTGTTTTATTGGAACCTCACTTAAACTTGATAAGATGGCATACAACTCGGTACTTGACGCACTATCTCCATCAACGCCACCATAATTTTGCTCAAATGTAATATGAGCTGTTAAAGCTAATGGATATGTTTGTGCAAATTTCTCCCCTAAATATCCACTTAAAATGTACACACCTTTATTGTGTACATTGCCACTAAGCTCACTTTCTCTTTCGATATTCACAATTCCTTTTCGACCAAGGAATGTCGTTGCTGTAATACGTGATGGCTTCCCAAAACTATATTGTCCAACATTATATACTGCTAACCCATTCACTTGTCCGACTTTTTCTCCGGTCGTATCGATTAAAATAACTCCCTCATCGATTGACTGTTGTACTTTTTCTTCATATAAACTATTGCGATATTCCCGTTCATGAATTGCTTTTCGAATATGCTCATTCGTAATAAGTTCATCATGAGCAAGCCTAGCCCAAGTATCCGCTTCATACATTATTTCAACTTGATCATTAAATCTCGTCGATAATTTTTGTTGATGACCCGCCAAACGACTGCTATATTCTACTAATCTCGCTACAGCAGAACGATGGAACGGAAGTAAATTATGTCGTTTACAATGTGTATGGATAAAGCTTGCTAGTTTTGTCATATTCTCCATATTTGCATCCATTTCGACATCAAAATCTGCTTTAATTTTAAACAATTTACGAAAATCTTCATCATGAGTATACAACAATTGATATAATCCACGATTACCTATCAAAATTATTTTTACGTGTAATGGAATTGATGCCGGATTTAACGTTGTCGTCGATACAAGGCCAGCTTGTTCATTAATATGTTCTATCTGTATTTGTTCAGTTAGTAATGTACGTTTTAATGCATCCCACGCATATGGTTTCGATAAAATATCTTTTGCTTGAATAATAACATACCCACCATTTGCTTCATGTAAATAGCCTTTTTTTATTTTAGTAAAATTGGTGCTCATGACCCCCATTTGGCTTTCATATTCCACTTTACCTAGCAAATGATAAAACGTAGGGTTATCTGCCATTATAATCGGCGCCCCTTTTGTTTCACGATTATCAACGAGTAAGTTGACCGCATACCGCATTTTAATATCTTCATTTGGTCTTTTCGGAAATAATCTTGCCACACTATTACTTTCTTCTTTGGACGGTTCTTTTTCTAGAAAACTAGCACGATGTTTTAAAATATCTTGTAAAACTACTTCTAAATATTGCTGTACATCCTTACAAGCCTCATATGTTTGTTTCAGTTCATCCATATGATATCCGACAGCTGTCAACACTACCTTTTCATCGATTGCTTCTAATGTTTGTCTAGCATCTTTTTCAATTTGACGTAGTTTTTTCGTATAATCAATTACTTTATCTTGTAGTTCGGATGATTTTCTTTCCATTTCTTGCAATGTTTCCTCATCTAATGTAGCATAAGCCTCTTCTGTCATTGGCTTTCCATCCTCTGTCGGAATCGTCAATAATCCTGAACCTGATTGCCGGATTACGAAGCCATATTGTTTTGCTTCATCATTTATTTCTTGAATAACCGCTGAAGTTTTCTCTTTAAATTCTCGAAAAATACTAGCTTTTTCGCGTTGATATGATTCTTCCCCAAAAGCACGTGGTATGTCGACTTTTAAATTATCAATCAATTGCTCCATATCCTCTTTTAAGGCATTTCCTGTTCCAACCGGTAATTGTAACACTTTTGGTTTATATGGATCTTCAAAATTATTTACATAACACCAATCAAATAAAGTTACCTCTTTATTCGCTACTTCTTCTACAATTGAATTTGTAAACGTCATTTTCCCTGTTCCAGGAATACCTGCAACATAAAGATTATATCCCGGTTTATTCACTTGGAGCCCGAATTGCATTACCTCTGTTCCACGCTTCTGTCCAATAATATTCGTTAAAGCTGGTACTTCTTCTGTCGTCTCGAATTCAAAGATCATTTCATCAATCGTCTTTCTTAAAACATCTGTAGATAATAAAGCGTTCTGTAAAACATGATCATTATTCTTCATCTTCATCACCTTTTTATCTTTATTAGGATGTATTATTTATGACGTAGTTCCAAAGAAAGCAACATTTCTTTCATATCAAGGCCACTGCTATATCCGCCTAATTTGCCATTTTTTTGTACGACCCGGTGACAAGGGATGACAATTGATATCGGATTTTTACCATTTGCCCCACCAACCGCTCGTACAGCTTTTTCATTGTGAATTTGTTTTGCGATATCGTAATAAGAAACAGTTTCTCCATATGGAATGGTTCGTAACGCATTCCATACTTGCATTTGAAAATTTGTCCCTTCTATATCCAGTGGCATATCAAAAGTTTTCCGTTCTCCATGAAAATATTGTTCCAATTGTTTTTCATATGGTGCTAGAAAGGCTGCATCTTCTATAAGTACATCATGTGGATGGTTTGCTTTTATTTTGTCGAAGGAACGTTTAATATATTTTAATCCTTTGTCCGTCGCTGCGATATACATAGTAACCCCATTAAAAGTTCGTTCATTATAGTATATTACCTTTTTCGTCATCCTTCACACTCCTTTTAAATCAATTATCAAAAAAACACCTAAAGACTATTTACTACTATTTTAGCCTTTAGGTGCCGTTATTTCCATTGTCTATTCTTCACTCTGTGATTTATCCTGTGATTTCCGCTTCTTCTTTTCTTGTTCTGCTTCAATATTTAACTCTTCTGTAGGTGGTTGATCCGCAAATTTTTCATTTTCAAATTTGTCTAATGGCGTTTTTCGTTCTTTTTTACGCTCCATCCTTAGCACCTCCTATGTATATATTTCCACAAACATGAAAGAATCAAACATTTTACAAATAAAATAACCCTTAATATTAGAAACTCATTCTAATATTAAGGGTTCATCAAATACGTAATATTTAAATTATGAGCGGATCGTCGCTTCGAATTTCTCGCTCATTGTCGTAACAATGTTTTCAAATGAAGCTTCTACTTCTTCATCTGTTAATGTTTTTTCTGGGTCTTCATAATGAATATTAAATGCAACGGATTTTTCATCTTCTGCAACATTTTCACCTGTATATACGTCGAATGCTTCTACCTTTTTCACTAACGGACCACCAGCTTTTACGATCGTTGCTTCCATATCCCCAGCATGTACATCTGCTTTCACAACAAATGCAACGTCACGTAAAATCGACGGATATTTTGGCACAGTCGTATAAACGAGTTCTCCACGATCTTTTGCTAAAATATAATCAAGATTTAAATCAAACACATACGTTTCTTTCAAATCTTTTTCTTTTGCAATTTTCGGGTGAACTTGTCCTACAAAACCAATCGTTTCACCGTCTGCTTTCACAATTGCACAGCGACCTGGGTGCATCCCCTCTACTTTTGCTTGTTCATATGTGACATCAATATGAACATACTCGAATAATCCTTCCACAATTCCTTTTGCAACATAGAAGTCTGCTTGCTTTAATTCTTGTTGCCATTTATGTTCATGCCACTTTCCAGTAATTGCGCCAGCTATACGAAGTGCTTCTTTAGGTTGTTTTGTAATTTCCGCTTCTTCTGATAAGAAAATGGAACCTACTTCATATAAAGCAACATTTGCTTGTTTTCGTGCAACATTATATGTGAGTCGGTTTAGCAATTCTGGTAATAAACTTAAACGTAAATATTGATGATCCTCACTCATCGGCATAGATAATGGAACCGGAATTAAATTAGTTGATAATTCAGGGCTCGTTAAAATTTCTGTCGCTTTTTTATCGACTAATGAATACGTAATTGCTTCATATAATCCAACACTTTGTAAGTATTTTTTAATATTACGTTTTAACAATTGTTCTGCTGTTAATCCACCTGGTTTAGATGCGTTAGCAGGTAACGTAAATGGTAAGTTGTCATAACCATAAATACGTGCCACCTCTTCTAACATATCTTCAAATAGAGTAATATCTCCACGACGTGTTGGAATCGTGACAACAAAATTCGTACCATCTAACTCATAGTCAAAACGTAATTTACGCAAAATATCTTTCATTTCATCGATCGAAATGTCCGTGCCTAGACGACGATTTACTTCATCAGCATTCATGTCAATGTTCGCTTCTTCTACCTTCAGTTCGTTAAACTCTGCTGCATCATCGACAAGTTTTCCGTTTGCATATTGTACGAGCAATTCACATGCACGAAGACCTGCTTCACGTACACGTACAGGATCGACCCCTTTTTCAAAACGTGTACTTGCATCACTACGTAAACCAGTTTCATTGACAGCTTTACGTACTGTTTGAGCATCAAAATATGCCGCTTCAATCAGGACGTTTTTCGTGTCGTTATTTACTTCCGTATTCGCTCCACCCATGACACCTGCCATGGCAATTCCTTTTTCTCCATTCGTAATGAGCAAGTTTTCGTTCGTTAATGTACGTGTTTGATCATCCAATGTTACGATTTGTTCTCCGTTTTTTGCACGGCGAACGACAATTTCTTTAGAACCTAATAAATCATAATCGAATGCATGTAATGGCTGACCATATTCCATTAATACGTAGTTCGTAATATCAACAACATTATTAATCGGACGAATTCCCGCCGCAAGAAGTGCATTTTGCATCCATAATGGGGATGGAGCAATTTCCACATCTTTTACGATAAACGCACCATAATATGGACAAAGATCTGGGTCTTCAGACGATACAGAAATATAGTCTGCTACATTTTCTTCTGTCGCTGCCACTTCAGGATTCGGTATATTCACTTCTTCATCTAAAATTGCTGCCACTTCATATGCGACACCAATCATACTTAAAGCATCTGCACGATTTGGTGTTAAGTCGAACTCTAAAATCGCGTCATCTAAGTTTAATAACGCATCTACAGGTTCTCCTACAACAGTATCTTCTGGTAATACAACGATTCCTTCTTCGTATTGTTCCGGAATAAAACGATCACCGACAGATAATTCTTTTAACGAACAAATCATCCCGTTTGATTCAATACCACGTAATTTTACTTTTTTAATTTTGAAATTCCCAGGTAAAACTGCTCCCGGTTTTGCGACTACTACTTTTTGTCCTTGTGCTACATTTGGTGCCCCACAAATTATTTGTAACGTTTCCTCGCCAACGTCTACTTGACATAAACGTAATTTATCTGCATCAGGATGTTGTTCACATTCTTTTACATACCCGACAACGACATTTTCACTTTTTTCATTAATGATATATTCAATACCATCCACTTCAATCCCTGATTTTGTAATTTTTTCTGCTAATTGTTCAGCAGTTTGTTCCCCGGTATTCACATATTTATTTAACCAATTAATTGATACTAACAAAGTAGTCCCTCCTAAATAGCTTGTTTAACATTCTACTTACGTTGTGCATATTACTTTCATAAGTAATCATTTTTAAAAAATCATTATCTTTTTCTTTATGCTTCGTGAAATTGTTGTAAAAATCGTACATCATTTGTATAGAAACGACGAATATCATCGACACCATATTTTAGCATGGCAATACGATCTGGTCCCATTCCGAATGCAAAACCTGTATACACTTTCGGATCATATCCAGCCATTTCTAATACTTTAGGATGAACCATTCCAGCACCTAAAATTTCAATCCAACCTGTCTTTTTACAAACAGAACAGCCTTCTCCACTACAAACTTTACAAGAAATATCCATTTCAACAGACGGTTCTGTAAACGGGAAGAAGCTTGGACGTAAACGAATTTCTCGGTCTGTACCAAACATTTTTTTCGCAAATAAATCTAATGTTCCTTTTAAATCACTCATACGTACATTTTTGTCGACATATAATCCTTCGATTTGTGTAAATTGGTGTGAATGTGTTGCATCATCACTATCTCGGCGATACACTTTTCCAGGACAAATCATACGAATTGGCTCGCCATCTAATGCATTCATCGTACGTGCTTGTACAGGAGATGTATGTGTGCGTAATAATAATTCATTCGTAATATAAAATGAATCTTGCATATCACGTGCTGGATGGCCTTTCGGTAAGTTTAAGGCTTCAAAATTGTAATAATCTGTTTCTACTTCTGGTCCTTCTTTTATCTCATAACCTAAACCGATAAAGTGATCTTCAATTTCTTCGATAATCGAATGTAAAATATGTGTTCCACCAACACGAACCGGACGGCCTGGTAATGTGACATCAATTTTTTCCGCTTCTAATTGAATTTCTAATTCCTTCAGTTCGATTGCTTCTTTTTTCTCTGCTAAGTTCGTTTGAATGGATTCGCGAACTTTGTTAGCCATTTCCCCAATGACCGGGCGTTCTTCAGGAGATAATTTCCCCATACCTCGTAGTACACCAGTAATCGAACCTTTTTTCCCTAAATAGGTTACTTGTACATCTTGTAAATCTTTTAATGTTTCGATTTGTGCAATTTGTTCTAATGCTTCTTTTTCAATGGCTTGTAATTGATCTTTCATGTCTGTATCCTCCTTCTAAAAATAAACATAAAAAAACCTCGTTCCTAATAAAAGGGACGAGGTTATATTTCGCGGTACCACCCTTGTTGATACATACAAATGTATCCAACTTTGTTTTGATAATGGACAAATATTGTCCAGAAACACGATTAAGTGTCAGCTCTCTGAGTGAATCATAACGATTGATCCATTAAAATGCTTCCAGTCTAAGGCATTTTTTCCCTTGAAATGTTCGTTTATTCGTTACTTTGCTCCGTCATTGCTTTTTCCATATGAAACTACACATAAGTATACTAATAGCAACGTTTTTATGCAACTATTTTCTAATATGATACATTAATATACCTGCTGCTATACCGACATTTAATGACTCGGCCTTTCCATACATCGGAATCTTCACAAGTTCATCCGCCATATCGAGCCATTTTTGTTGTACTCCACGACCTTCATTTCCTAAAATAATCGCCGTTTTGTTTGTCGGCTCTATTTCCGCATAATTTTTGGCACGTCGCAATGTTGTTGCCCATACCGAAAAACCATCTGTTTGAAGGTTTGTAATTGCTTCGTTCAAGTCACGCTGTTCAATTGCAAGGTGGAAAATGGAACCTTGTGTTGCACGAACGACTTTATCATTGTACAAATCAACCGTCCCTTCCCCTAACACTACTTTAGAAAAGCCAGCCGCATCTGCTGTTCGAATAATCGTTCCTAAATTACCAGGATCTTGGACGGCATCGATTAAGAGGACATAGTTATTATGTTCTTGTTTCATGCTTCCCATGTTCACAATTGCCGCAATTCCTTGTGGTGCTTCCGTTTGGGATATTTCCTTAAATACATTCTCCGTGACGATATATACATATTCTTCATCCATCCATGCTGGAACTTCTTTTCCTTCTTGAACAATTAAAGTTGTAATTAATTGGTCTGTTTCATATGCTTCCTCAATCATATGTTCCCCTTCAATTAGAAATGTGCCTGATTCTTGGCGATATTTTTTCTTATGTAGTTTTTTCCACTCTTTGACGAATTTGTTTTGTATCGATGTAATCATCTTATCCATCCTTTTCTTCATGAACCGTTCCTATAATGCTCTTATTATACGCCTTTTTTCAGTTGTTGCCAATTTTCGTATTAGGATGTTTTCTTGTTCGATTGCCTCATTATAAACACAATTCCGATTTGGAAACTTATGAATAATGCTAATGTCATATAGAGATTTATTTCATCTGAAAAAAGAAATATGTTTTGCAGTAATTCCGGAATCGTTACGATCACAACTACCATTAGCATGATCCATGTTTTTGTCCACCACGATAATCCAATTAAGATTGCAGTGATGACTATCCCAATGATATACACAAACGGGGCTTCTATCGTCCATATTGGGGTTTTAATGTGATCGTCCAACCAGAATACACTGACAAATAGAACTGAAAGCAAACATATGGTAATGAAAATGTATGCAATAGCCTTTACATCTGGTGCATTTTGTTTACTTAAATTTTTTACTATCAAAACGAATATAGCTATAAATAATAAAAACACGCTTATCATTCCAACTAAACGGAACGAGGAAAAAGCTAATTCACCACGTACAATATCTGGAAAAATTGCAATAGAAAAAGCTCCAGCAATGATAGATAAACAAACAAAAACGGTTCCTTTCATGTCTGTTTTCATTTCTTTGCCAATTGCTTTCATATATACTTCTGGTGAATTTCCTATTATAGATTGTATGGATTTCCCCTCTTGTTCCGCTTCTAATAATTGATGTTCCACTTTTTCTATGACACGCAATATTTCTTCTTCCTTTTTACCTGATGTCATTAAATACACTCGTAAATTGCTTAAAAATTGTTCACCTTCTTTTGATAATGCCATATGCTTTGTCCCTTTCTTAGATCAATTTTTGTATAAATAAGCGATAGACTAACATCCTATTCGTATTATTTAAAATTGGATTTTCCTCCCATTCAATATAGCACGTTCAAAAGTCTCTTCCCGATACTTTATTTATATTTTACTTTTATATGGACGCGATTGATTTTTCATTACGTGCTGAAATTACATACATACTTTTTGCACCGTACGGTCATAATAAAGAAAACGAATCATAAAGGAGTTTTTCATATGGACATCAATATTCGCGAAGCAATATATCAAAACGTGAAAGATAATTCATTGGATCAATTTGAAGAAACCATTGTCGATGCATTAGAAGATGGAGAAGAAAAAATATTGCCAGGACTCGGCGTTCTATTTGAGTATATTTGGAACGGCTCTACAAACGAGGAAAAATCATCAATGTTATTTGCTTTAGAAAGAGGATTGCAAAAACATAATTAGATGTTTAAGAGCATAGTCTTTTCTACTCATTTCCCTTGCTATTTACCCCGTTGAATCATATGATATGTTTAGTGATAAAAAAGGACGGATGAATAGATGAATGAAATGATTCAAAATTATATGCTCCCAACGAACGACTCATACAAGCGACATGCGACAAATACAATCCAAGGAACAAACGGACTTGATTTCCAACAGTTACTTATGGAAAAAATTGCGCTCGCCCAATCATATAATTTACACGGAGGAATGACAGATCATCTTTCTTCCTTGCAACCTTTTTCTATAATGAATCGTATCGGGATGGATATGCAATTACCAATGATGACACAGCCACAAACGAGTAGTGTCATGCAACAACCAGTACAAATGAATGATGCTATTGCAACATATACAGCTACACAATCAAGCCGTACAGGAACAGCTTTAGCGAAGGCACCAACGACAAAATATAATGAGCTTATTGCGAATGCGGCGAAAAAATATGGGGTCGATGAAAATTTAATCCATGCAATCATTAAAATGGAATCAAACTATAATCCATCCGTTCGTAGTCATGTAGGGGCTGTTGGTTTAATGCAATTAATGCCAGCTACAGCAAAAGAAGTCGGTGTTACAGATCGGACGGATATCGCCCAAAACATTGATGGTGGGACACAATATTTTAGTAAAATGCTAAAGCGTCATAATGGAGATGTACGCTTGGCGTTAGCCGCCTATAATGCCGGTCCGGGTAACGTACAAAAATATGGTGGTATCCCACCGTTTAAGGAAACACAAAACTATGTGCAAAAGATTATGGATTATTATCGCGTATGAAGAAATGGCTAAAAGTGATGTGCACCCCTTAAGTTAAACCAAAATCTAACTTATAAGGATTGCTGACAGTGATGAAAATAAATTAGTGGAATGACTGGCTTTAAGCGGAAAAATCGGAGTGAATCACACAAATTAATGTGCTGTTCACTCCGATTTTACATTTCTTCTAATCTTAAATTCTTCTGTAACACATAATATGGTTTTCTAGATCTTGACCGACTGGAATAAATAAGTTCCTCTAATTGTTTCGAGTATTTAACTTCCTTGACTAACAAATCAAGAAAAACTTCTTTTTCTTCTTCTGTTAATTCAAACGATTGAAATTGAATCATAAAGTCAAAATTTGTTCCGTGACGGTATAATCTACCAGGCAAGGGATGATGCTTGCGATTACCAATCATAATACCGTATCGGATATAAGGGGTTATACTTTTGTGTTGTTGTGCCTTATAACTATAGGTAATCGCATCGTGTGTTGTTACAGAATTAATCTTAGATTCAATAATGACTCTAGGTTTAATATGTTCATCTTTTTTCTCAAAAATAAGTAAATCAGTTTCAAACCCGTTTGTTCTTAATTCTGCATCTTGAAATTCAACATTATAGGAGATGATTTCATTGCTATATGGCATTTTTACCAGTGTATCAGCAAATAATTCATTTCCTAAACCTGATTCATTAATTAAAGTTTTTATCGTATCAGTCCATTGATTTTCCCTCATAGGAAATTCTCCTTTTATTTACAGTTTTGATGGATCTTCCTGTAGATGATTTGAGTAACACATGTGTTTAGACATAATCTTCCGGTGTCTGTGACCTCAACCACTTGTACATATCTTTCGCAATAAATGAATAAATCGTATTGTAATACGATTGGTCCGCAAGGCATATAGAGATCAGTACAATTAATCCTGAATTAATTAGAGAGTTTGTCGATAAAATTATTGTTTATCAAGCTAAAAAAGTAAACGGTAAACAAGGACAACACATCAAATCTATTACAACTGTATCAGAGCAATTGAAATAGAACCAAATGTGAAGATACAACCTAGTTGATTGGAACGTAAGGTGGCGACTCCAGCGGGAAAAGCATGGGTCTTGAGACTCCGCAGGAAGTGAACTTCTTCCGAGGAGACTCAAGCCATGCCCGCGAAAAGCGTCCACCTGAAGTGGAAATCAACGGGGTTAGAAGGCAAGACAAAAAGCTTAGCTACGAAACTCACGACTATACTAATTTTTAAAAACTTATTCATCACTACGAGCAACATTCTTAAGGGGTGTTTTTGTATGATTTCAACTAAAAATACTATTAGTTTTCGTATTATATAGAAGTTTCACGATTTACCATAAATGTTTCAAATATGTAACGTACGAGCGGGCCTATTATAAGTATTTGTAAAGGCCATGCAAACAATATGTTGTTGCTAAATATCGATACATAATCTGTTAAAATGGAATATACATCCCATCCATGATGGAAATTAGTTACAAGTAAACCATATATGGACATAAAAAATGCCATTCCTATAACCATACACGTTGAAATGGTGAGCACGATCCAAATTTTACTAGTTTGCTTATTTATGATTTTAAAAGCTATCTTTTTTGCATTCGGTCCAAACACAAATAGATCTAGTACAAAGGCAATAATAAAAGCTAAAACAAATTCTAATATTGCTCCAACGATCGTAATATTTCCTATTATTCCATTCAAATAAAAATTATATATGGTCATCACTAAAACCATTCCAAAACACATCATTATTCCAAATTGAATACTTTCTTTTTTTGTTGTTGGCAATTGTCTTCCCTCCTCTCCCCCTTCTAAATTATATATACGTACATTTTTCTTCGTAAGTGAACATTTTGTGAACATTGTTAAAATATGAGTTTTTATAGCACTAAAACAGCTCATATTATGCACATCCCAATAAAAAATGAACCAATATTTGTCTTGCTAGTCATAAATACAAAGAGACATTTTCACATTTCCATCGTTTTTACAAGTTTATAGTTCAAAAAAAAAGTGGGTTGAAATGAATTTGTTTTTAATGATAAAAATCGGTCATGTTCATCTTGAAAAGACAAACATGACCATTATTCATTCTATTTCGTTGTATTGATCAAAGTGTTTCATAAGTTATTGTATTGTTACTTCAATTTTACGAAAATGTGTTTTATAAATATAAAAATAACAAAAACGAAATAAATTTATGGAACCACGTAATCAAGCGAACAAAACGAAAAGGTAATTCCAGCAATAATTAATATACTGGAATTACCTTTTTCATCCTTCTATTCGTAAACATGAACATAAAAATACTTTTTATAGTTTGAAACTACTTACTAATTTATTTAATTCTTCTGCTTGTGTTGCTAAATGTTTCGAGCTATTTGAAATTTCTTCCATAATACTGCTCGTCTCCTCAGATGAAGCGGTAGTTTCTTGTACTCCTGCTGCTGATTCTTCTGAAATTGCCGCCACTTCTTCAATGGAATTACCCATTAATGCCGTATTATTAGAAATATCATCAATGTTTTCAGATATCGTATGAATATTTTTGACCATGCTTGAAACAGAATGACTAATTTCTTCAAACATTTCTCCTGTTTTTACAATCTGTTCCGTTCCTTCCGCAACATCTTTATAGCTTTGCTGTAACGAATTTACGACAGAGGTAGATTCATTTTGTATATTGACTACGATATTCGTTATTTCTGTCACAGAATTTGACGATTCCTCCGCTAGTTTTCGTACTTCATCCGCTACAACGGCAAATCCTTTTCCATGTTCTCCTGCACGTGCCGCTTCAATTGCCGCGTTTAAGGCAAGTAAGTTTGTTTGATCTGCAATATCTTTAATCATCGACACTAATTCAGAAATATGTTGAGCATGTCGATCTAACCCTTCTACCTTTTCTACAGCTTCATGCACAACCCCATCAATGACATTCATTTGGGATGTAGAGCGTTCCATAAATTGTTCTCCGTCATTCGTCATTTTTAACACTTCTTCAGATACTTCCATCATTTCCGCACTATTTTCATTTGTTTCCGTTACTTTTTCTTGGAATGTCATCATTACGTTGGATAAATCCGTCGCTGTTACTGCTTGTTCAGACGCACCTCTTGCTAATTCTTCCATCGTAATAGAAATCTGTTCTGAACCAGCTCGAACTTCGTCAGCTGATTGATATAGTTGTTCACTTTGACTAGAAACAGATTCTGAAACCGCACTAATTTCTTCCAGTAAATTACGATTGCTCGTTGTCATGTCATTTGTTGTATGAATTAATGCGCCTATTTCATCTTGTAAATTCGTCTCTAAAGGAGGTTGACTTAAATCACCATTAGCAATTTCTGTTAAGCGTGTTTTCACATCACTTAATGGTCTAGCAATGGCGTTTGCATTAACAATTGCGACGATAATACCAAATATAATTGCGATCGCTCCAATAACTAGTCCAAAAATCAATGTTCGATTTCCTTCTGCTAACACTTTTTCTTCTAGTTCGATAATATGTGCTTCCCGACCATCTGCTAATTCATCAAAACGGTCTACTAATGAGCCAACATATGTATCTGCATTAACTAAATTCTCTAATGCCTGTTTTTCGTTTCCTTTATCATATTCCGCAAAAACGTCTGAAACGATATAATCATGCCATTCTTGTGCATCTGCCATTAATTGTTTAAACTTATCTGTACCTTCGATATTTAAAATTGTTTCTTCATGTTGTTTCATCAATTCCATATCTTCTTCAAAAATTTCTTTATAAGATGGATCCCCACTTAATATGTATCCTCTTGCCGCTCCAACTTTACTGTACATCGTCATTCCTAATTGTTCGTCTGCAATTAAAATTGGTAATTCCCTATTTGTTACGTCATCCGTATCATTGTTGATATTTTTCATAACGATATAATTATATCCAACAAGAATAACGACTAATAATATTACTAGTGAAAAACCGAAAAGCATTTTCGTACGTATGCTTTTAAACGTAAATAAACCTTTCATCTTGCCACCCCATTATTAATTTTATATTTTTTTATACACCAGATGGTTCTGAACCGTTTTTACCATGACTATTATACCACTTACGATTTACTTTTCCTAATTTTTTACTATTATTTGTAAACAAAAAATAAAAAAGGTAATGTCAGTAAATTATTTTTTCAAAACATTACCTTCTCTCTTTATTTAATTAACTACGACTCTCCCCTACATCTACTTATGTTGCACGGTTCGCTCCCTATCAACACTATACCTCTATCATTTCAATGACATCAGAATGTAAATCGGTCATATTTATCTTTTAGTGATAAACATGACCGATTTTTTAATATAGAAACTATTTATATTTTAGCCTACTTTTATTGCATACAATTAAAAGTGTACAATATACGAAAGTTACTTTTTTGGTATAAATAAAGGTACACAAGCCGCAAGTAGCGCGATAATAGCAAATAGGTAGAAATTATATTTATAATTTAATTCCATTGTCATAATAATTCCTACTAATATCGGGCCTGCTACTGCACCAAAACGACCTACAGCACTTGTAAACCCTAAAGCTGTTGCGCGATTGTTAGCATCATAATACTTCATGACAAAACTAGCTAAAACAAATGTTGTACCAGTTGTTCCAAATCCGGCAATTGCAATTAATAGATATAGTAACCCAATATGTAATTTAAAGCTTAATAAAAATATACTTAACATTGCCAAAGAGTACGTCATACTTATGACATATTTCGGCTCCATTTTATCAGCAATATTTCCCGCTAATAAACCACCAAAAATTGCACCTAAATTAAAAATTAATAAAAATGCCATACTGGAAGTCATCGGATATCCAGCTTGTTCCATTATTTTTGGTAACCACGTATTCATTCCATAAATGAGTAAAAAAGCCATAATATAGATCATACTAAATAATATTGTTGGGACAATATATTTTTTTGTAAATACATCTTTTATACCGTTTGATGCTGAACCGGGTTCGTCTTCTAATGTAAAATCAATTTTATATTTATGAATGACCCGTTCTATTTCAGCTTCACGATTTTTCACTTTTAAATATTGTAAAGATTCAGGTAAAATCATTATAATAATCGGTACTAATAAAATTGGAATGACACCTAGCCAAAATAAAGATCTCCAGCCTAAAGTATCCATGAAAAGCATCCCAGATATGGATGCACCGACTCCACCAAAAGCAAAACCTGAATACATGATGACGAACATTAAAGAACGATATTTCATAGGAGAATATTCTGTTGTTAGTGCCGCTGTTGCAGGAACTAAACCTCCAATACCAATCCCTGCTATGAATCGATAAATCGCAAATTCAGTTGGAGAAGATGCCATAGCCGTTAATGCCATTAATACAGATAAAAAGATTAGTGAAAAAATTAATACGTTTTTTCGGCCTATTTTATCTGATAGTATTCCACCAATAGTAGATCCGATAAACATTCCTAATAAAGCGTAACTTCCCATTGAACCGGCTAATCCCGCAGATATGCCCCATTCTTCCGGTGTCATTAATACCGGGAGTACCACTCCATAAACGACTAAATCATATCCTTCAATAAAAATCGCTAACCAACAAATGACAATAACTAATTTCGTCGTTTTACTTACCGAAAAGACATTTTGTTTTTTTTGTAATGCTTTTGTTTCTATGGACATGATGCATTCCTCCTTTAATTGATAATATTTAATGAATCAATCGAATGTAAATTTTTTATTGTTTGTTTTGAAAAATTCCCGTTCGGCTTTTCTTTTAATGTTCGTTGTAAAAATTTTATAATATGAGGGTATAAATCGACATTTGGATAATCTGATATACGTCCACCCTCTACATAAGTCAGTTCATTAAACCAGAAGTGCCCAACATCTTCATATCGATATTGTTCTACTTGGACACCACGCTCCTCTAACGCCTTAATAAAATTAATAGATTGAGTTTCTTTAACAATTTTATCTTTAGCACCCCAAGTTATTAAAAATTCTGTATCAAAATTACTTGATTCTGTTGCATAATCAATATAATTCATTGGAG
The DNA here is from genome assembly GCA_019113205.1 of Candidatus Pseudogracilibacillus intestinigallinarum. Taxonomy (GTDB): domain Bacteria; phylum Bacillota; class Bacilli; order Bacillales; family Amphibacillaceae; genus Pseudogracilibacillus; species Pseudogracilibacillus intestinigallinarum. The sequence goes on from DXHX01000085.1 coordinate 38,409, forward strand.
AAGCGAGTGTATAAAGTTCTTGGTCCTCTTTGAAATCTTTCCCTAAAAATAAAGAGAGCATTTGCTTTGTTCTTACACTCGTAGGATGGTTGTACTCCTCTATTAAGTCGTATATTCCGTAAGCACCAACTACTGCATTTATTCGATAATTATAAGGACGATTGGTCAATGTGTAATAACTGGCTAAATAAGCCCCTGCTGAATCTCCGAAAAGCCCAATTTGATCCAAATTTAAATGTTCTTCATTCGCAATTTTTATTAAATAATTGAAAGCTTTATCCATATCAGAAAAAACTTCTGGGTAAATTTTTCTGGTAGTATGTGCTAATCGATAATTAATCGCTATAACAAAATACCCTTCTTTCGCAAGTGCTTTTCCCCAGTCCACATACATTTCTTTGGAACCAGTTTGATACGCGCCACCATGAATGAGCATAATTATAGATAAATCTCCTTCATAATGAAGCGGTTTATAAATATCAGCAATCAAATATCCTAAATCATTTTCACCATAAACTATATTTTTCTTTATTTGAATATCCATACATCTCATTCTCCTTTTTACAAATAAAAAAACCATAGCTATATAAAGCTTACAATGTCATAAGCTTT
>DXHX01000086.1 GCA_019113205.1 Candidatus Pseudogracilibacillus intestinigallinarum
CTGTTTCCATCCCTTCAATCATCAACAATACCGCCGTTTTACTTTTAACTAAAAATGCTTCATAAACGGATCGATCGTCCATTTTCTTTACTTCTTTCACTAAACTTTTTGTTGATGCAGCTTTCCCCGTCCAACCGACAGCTAGTTGAATCGATGGTGGCAACTTCATTTGTTTAATCGATAAATACTCCCAATCTTTTTCAATCAACTCAGTTATCGAAAGTGTTTTTCGGAATTGACTTAAAAGCCATTCTGCTTGGAAAGAAGTGTATAAAAGGACACCGCCATATGTCGAAGCTGCAATATCTGCACCAGAACCATTCCCTTGAGTTTTCACATGTGATATCGATGCTAATTTAAATACGAGTTCTTCCGTCACTTTATCTCCGAGAAATAGTTGTAAAATAGCTCTCACGACCGAAGTAACAACTGCCGCACTAGAACCTAGGCCAAATTTAACACCTGTCTTTTTATCATCGAGCTCACTATGTACAGTGATTGTAAATGGCTCAATTTCGATGTTTTGTTCCTTTAAATACCTTAATGTATAAGACATCGCATCATTCACAAAGGACATGCGTCTGCTCGAATGATGAATATGCACTCTCTTTTTTAAAAAATCCCATGTTGCAGAGGGGACTTCTACATCTGGCAAACAAACACGACTAATCGGAGTTTTTTCAATCGTCGTTTCTACAAAACGATCGACAGCCATCACAATTAATGGATGATGCTTTTCTAATACAGCAAATTCTCCAGCAACCATTAATTTACCTGGTACCTTTATTTTTATCGCCTGTTCCATTAATGTGCTGCCTCCTTATTTATACGAAATACCTGCCCCAACTTTACTTACGATAATTTTTTCTACACCTCGTGCAGCTTCTAATGTTCGTAACACTTCTCCCTCATGTTCTGGTAAATAGATTACTTTCACATTCGGACCTGCATCGATGGTAAAATATGCTGGAATATCTTTTTTTCGTAAATTTTGTACAGTTTGCATTAAAGACATTGTCGTATCTTGCCAATACGTAAACGGAGGTGTCGCCCCAAATGTTGTCGCATGCATTTTTAAACAATTCGCTTCTGCCACTTTACCAACTTTCTCAAAATCTTTATCACGAATTCCTTCTTTAATCGTCTCCATGTCTTTCGGTAAACTTTGTAACCAACCATCATAAAACACGGATGTTTCCACAGTCCTCCTCATTCCTACACGACTTGAAACATCTTTTTCCTCTGCGGTTAACACAACGGCTGCTACCCGAATATCCCAGTGATCCTGTGGTGCAACTTGTACCGCGAATGAATCTTGCCCATCATCACGTTCCCCCATTTGCCACTCTACAAATCCACCATAAATAGAGCGACATGCCGAACCAGATCCTTGACGTGTAAAACGTGATAAATCTTCATCTGATAACTGTAAATCAAGTGCTTTTGACGTTGCTCCAGCCAATGCAGCAAATCCTGATGCACTTGACGCAAATCCAGCTGCTGTTGGAACCTTATTTGTGGAAGTTACTTCTGCAAATAACCCTTGTTTTTTCGCATAATTACGGAATAAATTTAAATAGTTTGTAACACGATCATATGCTACACCTGTTACTTCTTTATTATCTAAAACAAATACATCCTCTTGTAAATCTTCGTGGAATTGCACGGTCGTTTCGGTATGTAATCCATCCAACGTAACTGATAAGCTACTATTTGTCGGTAAAATTAACTCCTCGTTCCGTTTTCCCCAATATTTAATTAACGCAATATTCGTATGTGCTTTCGCTGTTCCTTTCATGTTCATACCCCTTTACATATTTGTTATATACAGACAAATAGGAAACCGGGCAGCCGATTTCCTTCATTTTTTATTCGATATGTTCATTTTTAAGGACGAATGGCCAAACAGCTTGTGCCCCAAACTGTTTTAGCTTTTCACTTAATTGTTTTGAATGTAGTTCATTTTGTGCCAAGGCAATCATACAACCACCTTTTCCAGCCCCAGTTAATTTTGCACCAAGTGCACCTTCTTTTCGGGCAAACTGAATTAATCTTTCTAAACCTTCATTACTAACTCCTAATAATTCCAATTCATGTTGCGCCTCGTTTAATAAATAACCGAGGACCTTTTTACTCGATTTTTCTAATGCTTCACGTACTTGATACGTAATTTCACCAATACGCTCTACGGCACCGTACATTTTTTCAGGAGCTGTTTTTAAAAGTTCTTTTACGTTCGCTACAGATGATTTTGTATCTGCCATCATTCCTGTATCTGCAACGACGAAGTAAAACGTCCCTTTAGGTTCAATATAATCAACTGATGCTTCCTTTTGATACCAAACAGGACTCGATGATGTAATCGTAATCGAATCAATTCCACTTGGTGCTCCATGTGCATATGTTTCAGCAATGTTCGCTAGCTTTAATAGTTGTTCATTTGTATACGGTGTATTTGTATAATGAAACAACGACCTTACAATCGCAATAGCGACAGATGCACTAGAACCTAACCCTTTTCCAGGAGGTATCGTTGAGTGGATTTGAATCAGTAAATTTTCTGCAGGAACCCGTAAACAAATTAATGTTTCCTTTATCGTTTGTACAATGCCTGATAATTGCGTTGGCGCCTCATCTAAAAGGCCATTATACAATTCACTTTCCAAACGAATGGGTCCTTCTATTTCCTGAACACTCGATTCGACCTTAATTAAAGGAAATGGCAAAGCAATCGCTGGTTGTCCATGAACAACAGCATGCTCGCCTACTAATATTAATTTACTACTCGCTACTCCAATAGCTCTATTTTCTGACATAGGTATCATTTCCACATTCATTTTTTATACTCTTCCAGTAGTTGCTCTGCATAGCCAACTCGGATTTCTTTCGCTTCTACTAACTTCTCTGCAATAACATCTACTAATTCCCCTGTCGCACCTGCTGCAACCGCTACTGAGCGAGAATGAAGACGCATATGTCCTTTTTGAATACCGTCAGTTGCAAGAGCTTTAATTGCTCCTAAGTTTTGAGCTAGTCCAACTGTTACGATAATACGTGCAAGCTCTTCGGCAGATTCCACACGTAAAATGTCGTAAACTACTTGAGCCATTGGATGTACACGGCTCGCACCACCGACAATTCCTAGCGACATAGGTAATTCAAGTTCTCCAACTAAATTTCCCTTTTCATCTACAGACCACTTCGTCATAGAACTGTATTGACCATCTCGTGCGGCATACGCATGTGCTCCAGCCTCAATGGCACGCCAATCATTCCCCGTTGCAATAACAACAGGGTCAATTCCGTTCATAATCCCTTTATTATGTGTAACAGCACGATAAGGATCAGAAGCCGCAAATTCGTACGCTAATACGACACCATCACGTACTTCCTCCCCTGTAAAACTATCTGTTTCTAATAAATGCGGTGGTATAACACAAGTCGCTTTTGCTAAACATTGATCAGCAAAATTCGATAAAATTCGTAAATATACTTTTCCTTCTGTTAAATGCTCCACAACTGGTGCAAGTGATTCCGCCATTGTATTAATGATGTTTGCACCCATTGCATCACACGTATTTACGTAAATATGAACTACGAGCATTTTCGTATATTTTGATCCATCTTCATTAATAATACGAACATCTAAATCAACCGCTCCACCACCACGAGCAACTAAGCTCGGATACGCATCATTTGCTGCTTTAATAAGCATTTCTTTTTGATCTAATACGGCTTGTTTTGCTTTTTCAAAATCTGGGCAACCGACAACTTGAATTTGGCCAATCATAATTCTATCTGTCGCTTCTGTTTTAAATCCACCAGCCTCACGTACAATTTTCGCAATATAACTAGCTGAAGCGATGATCGATGGTTCTTCCACTGCCATTGGAATGACATAATCTTTCCCATCAATTAAAAAGTTCAATCCTAATCCTAAAGGTAACGAAAATGTTCCAATAACATTTTCGATCATTTTGTCTGCAATATTTTCTGGTAAATTTACCATATCATTCAACTGTGATTTTGCTACATCATCTAGTTGAAATAATGTACTAATATGTTCTTTTCGTTCCTCAACAGTCATTTTATAAAAACCAGGAATTCTAGAAGAAATATCCATTTCATTCACCCTTAACTAAAAATTATGTTCATTTTTCTTCATTTATTATTTTCCGAACAAATCCTGCATTTCATTATATCAAAAGTACTTATAAATTTCCTATATATCTTGCTTTTTCTTCAAAAAATACGATACCTTTTCATATAATCCACTGAAATAGTCATAAAAACAAAAATAAACAAGGTAAGTTTAAAAAACCTCCCTTGTTTATTTTATCTATATTTATAACTTATAATTGTAATAATTGGCTGGGCTACTAGGATTCGAACCTAGGAATGACGGAACCAAAATCCGTTGCCTTACCGCTTGGCTATAGCCCAATATCCATGGTGGAGGGGGGCAGATTCGAACTGCCGAACCCGATGGGAGCGGATTTACAGTCCGCCGCGTTTAGCCACTTCGCTACCCCTCCAATATTTTTTCATTAAAAAAATGCCGGCCAGAGGACTTGAACCCCCAACCTACTGATTACAAGTCAGTTGCTCTACCAATTGAGCTAGGCC
>DXHX01000087.1 GCA_019113205.1 Candidatus Pseudogracilibacillus intestinigallinarum
ACTTTATATCGTGTCAGGACCTTTTCGGACTATCGTACATATAGCAAAAATTAGAAAAATAAAGCCGACAAAATCCCTTCTATCAGCCCCCGCACTATCAGTTGATCGCCTTGAAATACATTATAATAAATATGACATGGTCATTGTTTCTCCTAAAGAAAAAAATGCATTCATTCGTCATTTACAATCAAAAAATAAAAGTATAGAAGTTGAGAAAAAGTAACATGATAAGGCAAAGTACGAAGCGCTTCGTACCATACCTTTTATTATACATTTGAAAACGCCTAGTTTTACTGAGGGGGCGGTAGCTTTTAGGATGTTATTGAAAATGCATATTATCTTGTTAAGCTAAAATGGGATTCTCTTATAACAGAAGGGGCAATCCTAATGTAGACACAGTGTAGAAGTAAGTATTCCACTAAAAATTACGTATATCTCAATATATGGGTATTCAGATAAAAGTGGCTTAATGATTTTTTCGTTATGCAATGTAAACTACAAAAATGGGAACAGGAAGTTGCAAGAATATGGTGCGAAGTTGCAAGAATACATGCCGAAGTTGCAAGAATCCGGTGCGAAGTTGCAAGAATCCGGTGCGAAGTTGCAAGAATACATAGCGAAGTTGCAAGAATCCGGTGCGAAGTTGCAAGAATGCAACCCAAAGTTGCAAGAATCCATACCGAAGTTGCAAGAATGCAACCCGAAGTTGCAAGAATGCAACCCAAAGTTGCAAGAATCCATACCAAAGTTGCAAGAATGCAACCCAAAAGTGAATAATGAAGTGCAAAAGGAGGTCGTTCTGTGGGCCTTTTAAGAGCTGTAGCCGATCACAAAGGCATTTAGCCACAGAACAAACTACAGTTCACACTGGTAGTTTTAATTTATAACTCATGTAAAGCCTAAGACGGCTTTTACTTCTAAATATTCCTCCATCCCGTACACACCACATTCTCGACCAATGCCAGATTGTTTGTATCCTCCAAATGGTGCACTATAATCTGTCGCACCACCATTGACGGAAATCTCACCAGCACGAATTTCATTTGCAACATATTTTACAGTTTCTGGATTGTTTCCCAATACGTAACCAGCTAGTCCGTAAATCGTATCATTTGCCATTTCTAGTGCTTCATCAATGGAATCATACGTCATAACCGACATGACGGGTCCAAAAATTTCCTCCTGAGCAATCGTCATATCATTTTGTACATTGGTAAAAATAGTAGGTTTTACGAAATAGCCCGTTTCTAATCCAGGGGGTTTTCCAGTCCCACCTAAAAATAATGTTGCACCTTCTTCGACCCCTTTTTCAATATAATATTGCACCCGATCAAACTGTTTGGCAGAAATGACAGGGCCGATACGAGTTGATTTATCAGTCGGTAGTCCAACGACATAACTATCATAAATTTCTTTTAATGCTTGTAAAAATTCCGTTTCTTTATGGGCTGGAATGAATGTCCGAGATGCTAACGTACATACTTGACCACAGTTAAATGTTACATTTGAAAGTGCGATTTTTGCTGCTTTCTCCATATCAAAATCGTCTAAAATAATCATTGGTGATTTTCCACCAAGCTCTAATGCAACTTTTTTCACTGTTTCTGCGGCACGAATAGAAATCTTTTTTCCTGTTTCATTGGAACCTGTAAATGAAACAAAATCAATATCTGGATGCCCACTTATCGCATGTCCTACCGAATGTCCATAACCGTTCACTAAGTTAAATACTCCTTTTGGTACTCCAGCTTCATGTAATACTTCCGCTAAAATAACGGCTGAAATCGGTGTTAATTCTGATGGTTTTAATACAACCGTGCTTCCAGCTGCTAAAGCTCCTGCAATCTTTATAACAGTTTGATTTGTCGGGAAGTTCCAAGGTGTAATTAATCCACTTACCCCAATTGCCTCTTTACGAATAATGGTGTCACCTTGTTTTTCTTCAAACGAATATGTTTCCAATTGTTGTTTTGCCTGTTTAAAATGTTCTAAGCCTGATACATAGTGGACTTTTTCACTTAAAAATAAGGTAGCCCCTAATTCATTTGAAATCGTTGTAATGAAATCATCTTTTCTTGATTCATATACATCGATAATACGTTGTAATAAATCCATTCTTTCTTTTGCAGTTGTTTTAGAAAAAGATTGAAAAGCGCTTTTTGCTGCATGTACTGCTCTATCGACATCTTCTGTTGACCCGTCTGCAACTTGAGCGAATACTTCCTCTGTAGCAGGATTGATGACACCGATAGTAGTTTTATTCGTTGCATCCACCCATTCTCCATTTATATATTGCTGAATATGTTGTTGAACCATTACGATCGACTCCTTCCTTTATCGTTTAGTATAAACTTTTTTAGAAAAAGAAACAAAGCACTTGTATACGATTCCATAAAAAATATGATACAATAATTTTTGGGGAGGTTGTACAGTGAACTGGGATACATTATTTGATATGCAACAAAAATTAGATGATTACATAAGTAAAAACCATCAATTAGATGGGGAAAATTTATTAGAAGAGCGTTTTTTAGCATTACTCGTTGAAACTGGGGAGCTAGCAAATGAAACACGTTGTTTTAAATTTTGGAGTAAAAAGGCAGCGTCAACGAAAGAAGTAATTTTGGAAGAATATGTTGATAATATCCACTTTTTATTGTCATTAGGTTTACATAAAGGGTATACATTTTCTACATTAGAAACTACACAAAAAGCGGAACAAAAAAATATGACAATTACATTTAACAAGTTGTTTGCTACATGTATGCAATTTTATAAAGAACAGACGAAAGAACATTATATAGCGATGTTCCAAATGTATATCCAATTGGCGAGTATGCTTGGTTTTTCTGAACAAGATATTATGGAAGCATATTATGAAAAAAATGAAGTGAATTTTCAACGACAAGATGAGGGATATTAATAATTAAAGGAGGAAGAAGAAATGATGGCAAAATTAGATGAAACATTAACGATGCTAAAAGATTTAACAGACGCAAATGCCATTTCTGGAGATGAAAAAGAAGCACGTGATGTGATGGAAAAATATATTGCACCATATGCAGATGAAGTATATACAGACAATTTAGGTAGTTTAATCGCGAAAAAGACGGGCGATGAAAATGGTCCGAAAATTATGGTTGCAGGTCATTTAGATGAAGTTGGTTTTATGGTTACTCGTATCGATAAAAATGGATTTTTATATTTCCAAACAATCGGTGGTTGGTGGAGCCAAGTAATGTTGGCACAACGAGTAACGATTAAAACGAAAAATGGAAATTTAACAGGTGTCATTGGATCAAAACCTCCACATATTTTATCACCAGAGGCACGTAAAAAGCCTGTGGAAATCAAAGATATGTTTATAGATATCGGTGCTTCGAGTAAAGAGGAAGCGGAAGCGTTCGGGGTACGCCCAGGAGATTCAGTCATCCCTTATTTTGAATTTACTCAGATGAATAATGAAAAAATGTTACTTGCCAAAGCATGGGATAATCGTATCGGTTGTGCCATTGCGATTGAAGTATTAAAACAATTAGAAAATGAACAGCATCCAAATATCGTATACGGTGTTGGGACAATTCAAGAAGAAGTAGGATTACGTGGAGCAAAAACTTCTGCACACCTCATCAATCCGGATATTGCCTTTGGTGTGGATGTTGGAATCGCGGGGGATACACCTGGTATTTCTGATCAAGAAGCAGATAGTAAATTAGGGGAAGGTCCACAAATTATTTTATATGATGCTTCTATGATTTCGCATAAAGGTGTACGTAACCTAGTTGTGGAAACAGCGGAAGAAAAGAATATTCCATTTCAATATTCATCTATGGCAGGTGGTGGAACTGACTCTGGTGCAATCCACATTTCACAAGATGGAGTTCCAGCATTATCCATTACAATAGCAACACGATATATCCATTCTCATGCAGCAATGTTACATCGTGACGATTTCGACAATGCAGTAAAATTAATCGTTGAAGTGATTAAAAAATTAGACAGTGAAAAAGTAAAAGAAATTCGATTTGCATAAGCTTTTTACTAAAATTTAATATCACGTATGGAATGAAACACAAATATTTAATTCACTATATTTTAAAGATATTAGAAGGTGCTATTAATTATTATTTGTGTTTCATTTTTTATTGAAAAATGAAAAGACAAAGAGAAAGTTGATGTAGACTATGACATATATGAATGAAACTTCAAAATGGAAAATGCTTTTATATCTAGTACTTATTCAGTTTATTATTGCTTTTGTAGCTAGAAGTATAGCACCGTTAGCAATATTAATTGGAGAAGATTTAAGTTTAACAGCAGCCCAAATTGGAATGTTTCCATCGGCATTGTTTTTAGGACAATCGATTGTATCTATTCCATCAGGTATGTTAGTAGATAAATTAGGTTCAAGATATATGATGTTAGTAATTATTATTATGTTAAGTAGTGCATTCTTTTTATTATCAATGACAAAGACATTTCCTTTCACATTATTGTTAATTATTGTTGCAGGAATTGCGTATGGTGCTTCTCATCCAACAACCAATCGCGGGATTGTTTATTGGTTTCCATTGAAAGATAGAGGAACGGCAATGGGCATCAAGCAAATGGGAGTGACAGTTGGATCTGCATGTTCAGCACTAATTTTACTTCCAATTGCAAATAATTTTGGATGGAAAGTTGCTGTTTCATATGCGGCATTAAGTTTATTAATGATTGGTCTTATTTTATATAAACTTTATTATGAACCGAAAGATTTTTTAGAAGGAAGTAAAGTAAAAAACGAAAAACATACATTCCGTGTCGTCATTACTTTATTTAAAAATAAAATACTTTTATTAATTACTATTTGTGCGATGATGCTAAGTGGTTCACAAATGATATTAAATACATTTATTATTTTATATGCGCATCATGAATTACAAATCTCCTTAATATTAGCTGGCAGTTTACTTATCATAGCAGAGATTGGTGGCTCCGCCGGACGTATAGTTTGGGGGATTGTAAGTGATAAAATTTTTAAAGGAAACAGAATAATAGTTTTATTATTAATTTCTATTTTTGTTGCCCTAACATCTAGTTCTATTAGTTTTCTAACGGAAAATGTTTCATTTTATTTATTGGCTACCATCGTTTTTTTATTTGGATTTGCCGTATCAGGGTTTAATGGAGTTTGGATGAATGCGACAACAGAAATCGTCGATAAAAAACTAGCCGGAATTTCTACTGGAATTAGTATTACATTTGGATCGTTAGGAGTTGTTTTTTTACCACCAATTTTTGGCAAAATTATCGATGTAACGAATGATTATACATATGGTTGGTTATTTGTAACTTCATTAATGCTTATTACTTCATTGTTATGCTGGTATATATTGAAACAAAAGAGATAAACATTTGTAAAGAAAAAAAATTCACAAAAGAGTCAAAATTTTTAATCTAATTTCATCATGTGAAATTAGATTATTGTTTTGTGAAAGCGTTACCAATAAAATGTATGTATATTAATATAAATGGGGGTTGGGAAAAATAAGCACGAAGAATAAAAATGTCTACGATATATTGCACGTAAGGTCGTTATTGTTTCTTACTATGTCATGAGCGGTATTAGCAAAAATTACATTCTTTTTCGTCAGCCTTGTTTTAAAATAGAATAGCCAATTAACTCCGAGTGTAATAATCAGAATTTTCCCAATATTAATGTGTGAACAATTAATAAGTATATAATAATTATTGGGAAACTATGACAACGCTTTCACGATAGTTGGATTTTATTATATTAGAGCGAAGGAGGTAGAAGGTTTGATTGAATCGGTTAAAAAGGCATGTAATATATTAAAATGTTTTTCTGTTGAGGATCCTGTTCTAAGTAATTTAGAAATAGCGGAAAAACTTGAACTTAGTCCAAGTACGACACATCACATCGTTAAAACATTATGTAGGGAAGGAGTGTTAATACGGGATACAAACAGAAAATACCGACTTGGTTGGCAGCTCATGGAGTGGAGTAATAGTGTGATGTATCAACAAGATATTTATCATAAAGCACTACCATTTGCCAAAGAATTGACAGAAAAATATGTTGGTACAGTTCACATAGGCATGTACGACAAAGGTGATGTTGTATTCGTATTACGAGTATCTTCCAAACAAGCAGATTACGTTCCAACTTTTTTAGGGAATCGTAAACCAGCATATACGACGAGTTCAGGAAAAGTATTACTCGCTTTTAATCGAAGTTATTTACAAGATGTGATTGCACAAGGGTTAAAAAAACATGGTCCAAACACTATTACAGAAGTAATTGAATTAAAGAAGGAATTAAGTACGGTAAAAAAACAAGGATTCTCTATTAGTATAAATGAGAATGATACACACACATATGCCGTAGCTGCACCGATACAATCATACTCAGGTCAAACTATAGCATCAGTAAACTTTGTAGCGCCTACTAGTTATATGAATACTATTAACAAAGAACAGTTAGTTAGACATGTGATTAATTTGTCTAAGGAATTATCAAGAGAAATAGGTTATATAGACTTACTTAATTAAAATTAAATTCAGGAGGGGAAGTAAATGAAAAAATCATTTATATTCGGGATTGTTTTTTTAATGTTTGTATTAGCTGCATGTGGTGGGAATAATGATGCAAGTTCTAATAACAAAAAAGATAGTGGAAGTGCAGATGATGCCACATATGAATTTAAATTAGGTCACATTGCACCACCAGATCATATTTGGAATGATGCAGCACAAAAGTTTGCAGATGAATTAAATGAATTATCAGATGGAAGAATGTCAGTTGAATTATATCCAGGCGGACAATTAGGTAGTGATGATGATATGGTTCAACAATTGGAAGCGGGTTCATTAGATTTTGGTTTTATAACAAATGCTTATTTAACATCAAAGTCTGATGCATTTAGTGCATGGTTTGCACCGTACATATTCGATTCTTATGAAGAAGCATTAGAGGCAAGTGATACTGATATCGCGAAAGAAATTTTATCTACATTGGATGATCAAGGTTTAACTGCTCTAGATTACTTCTTCTCAGGTCACCGTACGATGATGTTTAGAGAAAAAGTTACATCACCTGATGAGATTAAAGGTTTAACATTACGTGTAACACCGAGCCCAGCTTTAGAAGATTGGTATAGATCACTCGGTGCGAGCCCTGAATCCATTTCTTTACCAGATGTGTATCAATCAGCACAAACGGGAGTTATTGATGGAATGGAAATGGACTTAGATGCTGCTGTGACATCTAACTTCAATGAGGTAACAGGTTATGGAGCTTTAACAAATCATATGGTATGGCCTTCTGTCATGATTGCTAGTAGTAAAGTTTACAATGATTTGTCTGAAGAGGATCAAGAGATTGTAAAAGAAGCAATGGCAACAGCTTCTGAATACGCTACATTAAAACGTGCAGATCAAGAAGAGGAGTTTATGGAAATTTTAGAAGATCGTGGTATGGAATTATACGAAATTGATACAGCTTTATTTGATCCATTCGTAGAAGAATTCGATGAAAAATATAAAGAGAAAGATCCAATTATCGAAGAGTTTATTAATCAATTTAGAAAATAATGTAATAAAAATAATTACGTTGGATATTTATTGACACGTATGATCATTTATATCGTCCATTAAACTCTTTACCAATCATCAGATTATTGTATGTGAATAAATTTTTGTTTACATAAATGATAACTTGTTTATACAGATAGGTTTAAGACAACGAACATAAATGATCTTCGTGTTTTTATGTTTTGTTCTTGGGAAGAGGAGGTAGCTATGAATCAGATTAGTAAATTCATTGAAAAGATAGAGAAATTTGTTTCGATTATATTAATTGCAGCACTAACATTCATTTTATTTCTTGCTGTTATTTATCGGTATTTTTTAAATAGTCCACTGTTTTGGGCAAATGAAATAAGTATTTTTATTATGGCATGGTTAACATTTTTAGGTGGTAGCCTTAGTTTTAAATATAAAAGCCAAGCATCTATTACTTTTTTATCTAATTCGTTATCAACTAAAAACAAAAGAATTTTAAATATTATTACACATATTATTATGTTAGTTTTTTTAGCAATCTTAATATATGTTAGTTATTATTGGATTTTTAATTTTTCGCATTCAAAATCTAGTGCTTTAAGAATTCCGATGTGGATCCCTTATTTAAGTGTACCAGTAGGTTTAAGTTTTATGTTTATACATTTATTCACTCATTTTATTCAATATATTAGAGGGAAAGAAATAGAGGAGAATACGATATGAGTTTATTCCTAACCATTGTAGTGTTCATAATTTTATTAATCATTGGTGTACCAATCTCATTAGTATTGGCCATCACATCGCTTTGCTACTTATTTATTACAGGGGATCTTACATTATTAGAAACTTTACCAAAGAAAATGTATTCAGGATTGGATAATTTTGGTTTACTAGCTATCCCATTATTTATGCTTGCGGGAGAGTTAATGAATTATGGTGGGATTACAACTCGTTTAATTTCTTTTGCTAAAGTACTAATCGGACATTTCCGTGGTGGTCTTGCATATGTTGCTATTGTAGCAAATATGTTTTTAGCTTCTATTTTAGGTTCAGCAAATGCCCAAGCTGCTATGATGAGTAAAGTCATGGTTCCTGAAATGGAAAAGGAAGGATATAGACGCGATTTTTCATCTGCATTAACGCTTGCTTCTTCTATCGTTGCGCCAGTTATTCCACCGAGCATGTTATTTATTATCTATGGAACATTAACGGGAGCGTCGATTGGGAAACTTTTCCTAGCCGGTATTATTCCAGGTATTTTAATCGGAGTTGGTTTTATTATAGTAATTGGATTTATGAACCGAAAACAAAACTATCCGAAAGCTGAAAAAGCAACGATGAAAGAAATAATGCAATCGTTTTTAAATGTTTTACCAGCATTATTGATTCCATTCATTATTATTTATGGTATTTTAAGTGGTATTTTTACACCAACAGAGTCAGCAGCAGTAGCGTGTATCATTGCGATGATCATCGGTTTTTCATACAAACAATTAAAAATAGCATATTTGCCGAAAATATTTATTAATACAGTTATCAATACAGCTGTTATTACATTTTTAATTGTTGCTGCAAATATGTTCGGTTTTATCATTGCATATGAGCAAATACCACAAACATTAGCGAATATGATGTTATCTATTTCAGAAAATCCGTTTGTATTTTTATTATTAGTAAATATTTTATTATTATTACTAGGAACGGTACTTGATGGAATTGCAGCTTTAATTATTTTAGTTCCTGTATTAACACCATTATTAGGTACCTATGGCATAGATCCGGTTCATTTTGGGGTAATCATTACGATTAACTTAACAATTGGTTTATTAACACCACCAGTTGGGACAGGTTTATTTATTGTTTCATCTGTCGCAAAAGTAAGTATTGAAAATTTAGTCAAAGCTATTTTGCCATTTTTACTCGTTTCAATATTAATGTTATTAATCTTAACTTATTGGGAAGATGCGGTATTGTTCATACCTAATTTAATGTCAGAATAAGTGGTTTCCTTTATTGTGCTACATTTAAAATGAAATTTGTATTGCCCTAATTAGTTTTATTTTATAAGACTAATTAGGGTTTTTATAATTTTATAAATTATTAAATGAGGTGTTATTTTGCGTCCAATCATAATTGGAATAATTGGTTCATTATTTTTTTCAACAGCATTTATATTCAATCGATCAATGGAGCTTGCGGGAGGAAGTTGGATTTGGAGTGCTTCATTAAGATATTATTTTATGTTCATTTTATTGCTTATTTATTTAAGAAAAAAGAAATATATAGTAGAAGTAATTGAAAACATGAAAAAAGAACCGTTGAAATGGATTGTATGGAGCACAGTTGGTTTCGGATTTTTTTATTCCACTTTATCTTATGCAACGGTACATGCACCCGGATGGTTAGT
>DXHX01000088.1 GCA_019113205.1 Candidatus Pseudogracilibacillus intestinigallinarum
AAGCTATTGAAGAACACCAAAAAAACTTTGAATTATTAGCTGGAAAACATGTGTTAATTTCTGCTGGACCAACTAGAGAGGTGCTTGATCCTGTTCGTTTTTTCTCTAATCGTTCGACAGGTAAAATGGGATTTGCTCTAGCGGAATCGGCAGCAAATTTTGGTGCGAAAGTAACGTTAGTTGCCGGTCCAACAACTTTGGATATTCATCATCCTAATATTACTCGTGTCGATGTCGTAAGTGCTGAAGATATGTATGATGCTATGTGGCGTTATTATGAAGAGGTAGACATCGTTATTAAGGCAGCGGCAGTGGCGGATTATCGTCCTATTGAAACGTTTGATCAAAAACTAAAAAAACAAGGTAGTAATTTAGTTATTGAAATGGAACGTACGAAAGATATTCTACAATCATTGGGGGAAAAGAAAACATCCCAATATCTTGTCGGATTTGCGGCTGAAACGAACGATCCAATCGAATATGGAATTGGTAAACTACAGAAAAAACATTTAGATGCGATTGTTATTAACAATGTATCGTCTGCTGGTGCTGGTTTTGGACATGATACAAACATTGTAACCTATGTTAATAAAACCTTGGAGGAGACTCATATACCACTTGCATCGAAAGAAGATGTTTCAGTACAAATTTTGCAAAAAATTGTAGAAGATATGAAGGATGATCGTCCTTGAACATAGCGAAAGTAATCGTGGATGTACCGTCGAGCTTGGTGAATCAAACATTTGATTATGAAATTCCAAAAAGATTAAAAGGAATTGTACAACCGGGAATGCGTGTTGTCATCCCGTTTGGTCCACGGAAAATTACTGGATTTGTCGATTCCCTTGTCCAACATTCTTCTTATGATACACTGAAAGAAATTATCGATGTGTTAGATATTGCTCCAGTTTTAACAGAAGAATTATTGCATGTTGGAAAATGGTTAGCTCATAAAACTTTATCGTTATATATTTCGACCTATAAGGCGATGTTACCTCAAGCATTACGGTCAACATATGATAAAGAGGTACAAAGAGTAGAAGATAGTATTTTACCAATGGACGTGGCGGCATTTTTTCATGAAAAACAATCCGTTCCATATGATGATTTTATTGAAAAATTTGGTCATCAAATATTGAAACAGCTTATAGACGAAAAGGATGTACAAGTTGTGTACGTTGTTACATCAAATATTACGAAACAGTATAAAACGATGATTATTCCAATAGATAAATCATCATTAAAAATGGCATATGAAGAAATGGATAATCGCGCGAAAAGACAAAAACAAATTATCGCATTTTTTATGGAATATCCGGATCCAATAGACCAAAAATTGTTATGTGATCAATTAAATATACAACGAAGTAATATTAAGCCGTTATTAGATAAAGGATATTTAACAGAAGAAAGAGTAGAAGTGTATCGTAATCCATATGATAGAGACTTTGAGAAAACGACTAATTTAACATTAACAGATGAACAACAAATTGCGGTGAATCGCATCCATGAATCAATCCAGAAGGAACAAGATACAACATTTTTACTACATGGAGTAACAGGAAGTGGGAAGACGGAAGTATATTTACAGTCGATTGAAAAAGTGTTAAATCGTGGGGAAGAGGCAATTTGTCTCGTTCCAGAAATATCACTTACCCCTCAAATGGTACAGCGATTCAAAGGTCGCTTCGGAGACAAAGTGGCAGTGATGCATAGTGGATTATCTACAGGTGAAAAATATGATGAATGGCGCAAAATCCAACGAAAAGAAGTACAAGTCGTTGTTGGAGCAAGATCAGCGATATTTGCTCCTTTCGAAAACTTAGGAATTATTATTATTGATGAAGAACATGAAACGACATATAAACAAGAAGAAACACCTCGTTATCATGCAAGAGATGTAGCGATTAAAAGAGCATCGCTACATGGTTGTCCAGTTGTGTTAGGTAGTGCAACACCAACATTGGAGTCGTTTGCCCGTGCAAAAAAAGATGTATATACATTGCTAACATTAGAACAACGTACAAATAGTCAGCCAATGCCGAAAGTAGACATCATAGATATGAGGGCTGAATTACATGCAGGTAACCGAACGATGTTTTCTCGGACGTTAATGGAAGAAATGAAAGCATGTATTGCACGTGGAGAACAAGTCGTTTTATTATTGAATCGTCGAGGTTATTCGACTTTTGCTTTATGTCGTGATTGTGGCCATGTAGAACAATGCCCGAATTGTGATATTTCTTTGACTTACCATAAAGGAGATCATCGCTTGAAATGTCATTATTGTTCACATGAGCAACCAATGCCTCCATACTGTCCAAACTGTGAAAGTGATTTATTTCGCTTTTTTGGAACGGGAACAGAAAGAGTCGAAGAAGCATTGATAAAATTAATGCCTGAAGCATCCGTCATTCGAATGGATAACGACACAACACGTCGTAAAGGTGCTCATGAACGCTTATTACAAAAATTTTCGAACAAAGAAGCGAATATTCTTCTTGGTACACAAATGATTGCCAAAGGACTTGATTTTGAGAATGTGACATTAGTAGGTGTGTTAGCAGCAGACTCGATGTTACATTTACCAGATTTTCGTTCAGCTGAAAAAACTTTTCAACTAATAACACAAGTAAGTGGTCGTGCTGGTCGGCATGAATTAGAAGGAAAGGTAATAGTTCAAACATATACACCAGATCATTATAGTATCGACTTAGCAAGTATGTATGATTATATGGAATTTTATGAAAAAGAAATGCGGTTAAGACGAACTTTTAAATATCCACCATATGTTTATTTAATGCTTGTGACAATTTCACATGAAAATATGTTTAAAGTACATGAAGTAGCGAATAAGATCGTGCAAATGTTACAACCAACATTACAAGCACAATCAATTATTTTAGGTCCGACACCATCACCAATTGCTCGAATTAAAAATAAATATCGTTTTCAGTTGATGGTTAAATATCGTTATGAACCAACATTGGAGCAAGAGATGGATCATATTTTAGAACAATTACAAGATGAGCGAAAACAAAATGTACAAATTATAGTCGATATGAATCCATATCAATTGATGTAGAAAGGAATAAAAAATGAAGAAAATTATTTTTATGGGAACACCTCATTTTGCAGTACCTGTTTTAGAAAGTTTAATACAAGCAAATTATGAAGTTGTTTTAGTCGTCACACAACCAGATCGCCCAGTTGGGAGAAAACGTGTCCTTACAGCACCACCAGTGAAAGAGGCGGCTTTAAAACACAATATCCCTGTTTACCAGCCAGAAAAATTAAAAGATAGTTATGAAACATTATTTACATATGATGCTGATTTAATCGTTACAGCTGCATATGGTCAATTACTGCCAAAAGAATTATTAGAACATCCTCCACTTGGATGTATTAATGTACATGCCTCTTTATTGCCAAAATTACGTGGTGGTGCACCGATTCACTATGCTATTTTACAAGGTGAAAAAGAGACAGGGATTTCAATCATGTATATGGCTGAAAAATTAGATGCTGGAGATATTATTTCTCAAAAAGCAATTCGGATTGAAGAAGAGGATCATGTAGGATCACTTCATGATAAATTATCCGAAATTGGTGCACAATTACTAATAGAGACATTGCCGGCACTTTTGGAAAAAACAAATGATCGAGTAGAACAAGATGAAACAAAAGCGACATTTGCTGCAAATATAGCACGTGAACAAGAGAAAATCGATTTTACTCGAACACAAGAAGAGGTATATAACCATATTCGTGGCTTACACCCATGGCCTGTTGCCTATACAACTCATGAAGGTAAAACGATGAAAGTATGGTGGGGAAAGAAAGCTATAAATGAGTACCCTAGTAAACGAGCAGGTGAAATCGCCCACGTTGATGAGGAAGCAATTTATGTTGTGTGTGGCGATAAAAAGGCTGTACGTATTACAGAAGTACAACTTGCAGGCAAGAAAAAAATGTCCGTGAAAGAGTTGTTACGTGGAAATAAACAATTATTTCAAGTAGGACAGGTGCTGGAGTGACCAAAATGAAAAATGTACGTGAAGTGGCCTTAGAACTTCTTTTAAGGGTAGAGAAATCAGGTAGTTATAGTCATTTAATAATAAACCAAGTAATTGAGCAAGGAAAGGTGCATGAAAAAGATGCAGCTTTATTAACTGAAATTGTTTATGGAACAATTGAGAGAAAAATTACTTTAGATTTTTATGTAAAGCCATTTATTTCGAAACAAAAAAATTTACAAGATTGGGTACGTGTATTGTTACGTATGTCTATTTTTCAATTAGTATATTTGGATCAAGTACCATCATATGCAGTGATTAATGAAGCGGTAGAAATCGCTAAAAAGCGAGGTCATAAAGGTATTTCTAGTGTTGTGAATGGTGTTTTACGCTCATTTCAACGTCAAGGTCCTCCGAAGCTTGAATCTATTCAAAATCAAATGGAACGGTTAGCAATTGAAACGAGTCATCCTATATGGTTAGTTTCTTATTGGATTAAAACGTATGGATATGAACGAACAAAAGAAATGTGCATGAAAAACAATGTGAAAAAACCAATGTATATCCGTGTCAACCAATTAAAAACGACTCGTGAAATAGTAATGGAAAAATTGAAAAATCATGGAATAGAAGCGACTCCATGCCATTTTGTACCAGATGCTCTTAAAATTGTATATGGGAATGTCTTGAAAACAGGTTTATTAAAAGATGGGTATATTACGGTGCAAGATTACAGTTCGATGTTTGCAAGTTATTGTTTGGACGTAGCAGAGGGAATGACAGTACTGGATACATGTAGTGCTCCAGGAGGAAAAGTCACGTACATTGGAGAAATGATGCATCAAATAGGTAATATTTACGCATATGATTTACACAAAAATAAAATGAAATTAATTCAAAACAATGCTATAAGGCTGGGAATTAACAATATTACCGTTGCAGCAAAAGACGCACGAACATTAAGGGAGGAACATGAAGACGAGACATTCGACCGTATTATAGTGGATGCACCATGTACTGGGCTAGGTGTATTGCGTTCGAAAGCAGATATTAAATATCATAAAGAAGAAAAAGATATGGAGGCTTTACAAAAGGTGCAAATTGCAATATTAAAAGAAATTGCACCATTATTAAAAGCGAATGGAAAACTTCTTTACAGTACATGTACGATTAATACGATAGAGAATGAAGCGGTAATACAAGCATTTTTAACAGAACATACAAATTTTGAAATAGACAAATCATTTATAAATATGTGTAAGGAAATGATTGGTGATGCAGCACAAATTACAGAAGAAGGAATACAACTATTTCCACAAACATTGAATGCAGATGGATTTTTCATTACCAGATTGGTGAAAAAATAGGCACAAATTCTGCACATAATAATTCTTTTTTTTAGATAGACTAGGATGGAATGAGGTGAGCATGTGGATGGAAAAATAAAAACGGATCGTGGACAAGTACGTTCAACAAATGAAGATGCAGGGGCTATTTTAATTAACGAACATGAACAAGCATTAGCGATTGTTGCAGACGGAATGGGAGGCCACCAAGCAGGAGAAGTGGCAAGCCAACTCGCTGTACAACTTGCACGTGAAGCTTGGGAAAATGCAGAGAGATTTGTCACTCCGATGGAAGCCGAAATTTGGTTAAAAAAAATGATTGATAAAATGAATGAAGAAATTTTACAACAATCAAAGGAAAATGAATTATTAGAAGGAATGGGAACAACTGTCGTTATGACAATTTGTGCGTTTGAATTTGTTACAGTTGCACATGTTGGCGATAGTCGCTGTTACTTATTAACGGGTGAGAAATTCGATCAAATTACAGAAGACCATTCTTTAGTAAATGAATTGATACGTACTGGAGAAATTTCGAAAGAAGAAGCAGAAAAACATCCACAAAAAAATGTTCTGTTAAGGGCTGTTGGTACAGATCATCAAGCGAAAGCAGATGTTAGAACATTAATTTGGGAAGAAGATGATTTATTACTATTATGTTCTGACGGTTTAACAAATAAAATTTCTGACGAAGAACTTGAACATTATTTACGAGAAATGAAAGATGTAGATCAAGTTGCAAACGGATTAATTGAAGAAGCGAATAAAAGAGGCGGGGAAGATAATATAACGATCTCTATTGTCCGTAATCGACCTATTGGTAAAGTAGGTGATGAATGATGTTAGAAGGACATGTTTTAAATGAACGTTACCGTATAGAAAAAACTATTGGCGGCGGCGGAATGGCTAATGTGTATTTAGCACAAGATATGATATTAGATAGAGAAGTAGCCATTAAAGTATTACGTTTGGAATTCGCAAATGATCCTGAATTTATTGCACGATTTGATCGGGAAGCACAAGCAGCAACGAGCTTAACCCATCCGAATATAGTAAGTATTTATGATGTCGGCGAAGAAGGCAATATTTTATATATGGTCATGGAATATGTGGAAGGATCGACCTTAAAAGAATTTATTCAAGAACATGGACGATTAGAAGTGGAACAATCGATTCAAATCATGAAACAATTAACAGATGCGATTGCACATGCACACGCAAACGGACTTGTGCACCGTGATATTAAACCACAAAACATTTTAATGGATGAATATGGCAATGTGAAAATAACAGATTTTGGAATCGCAGTCGCGTTAAGTGCAACATCTTTAACACAAACGAATTCTATTTTAGGTTCTGTACATTATTTATCACCAGAACAAGCACGTGGTGGGATGGCGACAAGGAAATCAGATATTTACGCCTTAGGTATCGTGTTATATGAATTACTGACGGGACAAGTACCTTTTTCAGGGCAATCGCCTATATCTATTGCATTGAAACATTTACAAAATGATACACCATCTGTAAGAACAGTACGGCCTGAAGTGCCTCAAAGTGTGGAAAACATTATATTACAAGCAACAGCAAAAGATCCGTTTCACCGATATAATTCAGTATATGAAATGGAAGATGCATTAGTACAATCATTAGACCCTTCTTTAGCAGATGTAGCGAAATATACACCACCATTTGAAGCTGGTGAGGAAACAAAGGCTATTCCTGTCATTACAGATGATCAATTAAAAGATGCGAGTGCGGATGAAACATTAGTTCATCATGCAGGAGAAACGAAAAAGGTAGAAGAAAAGCCTACAAAAGTTGAAGAAAATGATGCAAAACCGAAAAAGAAAAAGCGATTCCGTAAAACAAAAATCGCTTTGCTAATACTAGCACTCGTTATTATTAGTATTATTGCTATTGTTTTATTTACAAGCCCGAAAGAAGTGGAAGTACCTGATGTCGTAGGCAAAGAAGCAGATGAAGCAGAGGATATTTTAGATGAATTAAACTTGAAGGTCGAAAAGGAAATGACCTTCTCTGAAGATGTGGAAGAAGGATATGTGACAAAAACGACACCAGTTAAGGGGAAAAAGATAAAAGAGACATCGATTGTTAAAATGTTTGTTAGTGATGGAAAAGAGACATTAAAAATGGACGATTATGTCGGGGATAAATTTTCACAAGTGGAAAAGATATTAGAAGGGCTAGGATTTGAAGATATAATTGCATATGAAAAAGAATCAGACCGTCCAGTTGGCGAAATTTTAACCCAAATTCAACCAGCACCAAAATCGGATGTCGTTCCAAGCGAAACGAAAGTTATTTTTGAAATTAGTGGTGGTCCTAAAAAGATAAGTTTAAATAATTTAGTTGGTCAATCACTAAATGACGTAAAATCATATGCAGATACAAATAATTTAAAATTAGAAGTAACAGAAGATTATTCAGATGATGTAGATGAAGGTAAAATAATGAAACAAAGTCCAGAAGCAAATACAGATGTAGTAGAAGGAGATACCATTAAGGTGACTGTGTCTGTCGGTCCGAAAGAATTGCCGGCAAAATCTCATTCTGTTACATTTACGGTCCCGTTTAAGCCAAAAGAGGATGAAGATGGAGAACTAGCAACAACCCAAAAAGTAGAAGTATTTGTAGAGGATAAAAATACATCGATGGATAAACCATTGTATGTGGAAGAAATAAAGAAAGATGAACAATATACTTTAACTTTAGTGATCGAACCTGATAAGAAAGCGACATATAAAGTAGTCCGAGATGGAGAAGAGTTTTTAAATAAAACGATATCATATGAGGATGGGGATTAAATGAAAGAAGGAAGAATTGTAAAAGCGTTAAGTGGATTTTATTATGTTCAAACAGAAGATGCACTATATGCTTGTAAAGGACGAGGCGTATTCCGTAACAAAAAGATTACCCCACTTGTCGGTGATTATGTTCAGTTCAGGGAATCTGGGGAACTAGAAGGATATATTACGACAATTGAAGAAAGAAAAAATGAATTTGTGCGACCGCCTATTGCTAATATTACACAAGCAGTAATTGTAAATGCCATTACTGCTCCTTCTTTCAATCCATATTTATTGGATCGTTTTCTCGTCATCACAGAATTAAAAGGAATTAAACCTTGTATTGTTATGACAAAAAAAGATCTTGCAACAGAAAAGGAACTACTTATGATGGACACATATAAAGCAGATTATGAACAATTAGGTTACGATGTGTTCATTGTTAGTTTACAAACAGACGAAGAAATAGCATTTATAAAAACGTTATTAAAAGATGAGATGACGGTATTAATGGGACAATCTGGTGCAGGTAAATCAACTCTATTAAATACAATTAATCCATCCTTATCGATTGAAACAGGGGAAATTTCTATGAGTTTAGGTCGCGGGAAACATACGACGAGACATGTGGAATTGCACGAGGTAGCCGGAGGATTAGTTGCAGATACGCCGGGATTTAGTTCCATAGACTTTGATGACATGGATCATGACCAGTTGATGCATGGATTCATTGAAATAAGTGAGAAAAGTAGTTATTGCAAATTTAGAAGTTGTTTACATGTTAAAGAACCAAAATGTGCTGTAAAAGCAGCAGTTGAAAATAAGGAAATTAAACAGTATCGTTATAATCATTACGTACAATTTTTACAAGAAATAATGGAGAGAAAGCCGAGGTATTAATGATGACAAAAATAGCACCTTCGATATTATCAGCAGATTTTGCAAAATTAGGGGAAGAAATAAAAGATGTGGAACGTGGTGGAGCAGATTATATTCACGT
>DXHX01000089.1 GCA_019113205.1 Candidatus Pseudogracilibacillus intestinigallinarum
CGTGCGTGAAAAAAAGCCTAGATAAGACAAGGGAAAGTAAAGCCTGAGCTTGGCTTAGCAGCCGCACGGGGAAAGCGGAGTACGTTTCCGGAGTGATATATTCTTATTGGCTATTTATTGACTCAACACAACTAAGTATTGCATAACTTTCAGGGTGTTACCAACGCTGTTTGACAAAGAGTTATATAAATTGGTAAGACAATGGCTAGCACCGTTATATCCCTATTCCTATCATTAACAATAGTAGAAGGAAACGGACGTTGCGACTGCCGAGTGAGCAGTCAAGTGAAGTAACGTTATTGTAAAACCGAAGTTAGTCTAGCTACATCTTTTCCGGAACAATTTTTAAAGAGTATTTTTATGAGACTAAATTTTTGTAAAAAGTGTGTAGTTCCGTCATAATAAATCAAGATGAAGTTCGTTTATAAATGGGAGCAAAATGATAGAGGAGTGAGCAGACGTATGATTTTTGTTATTGATATTGGGAATACAAATACAGTACTAGGAATTTTTGAAGAGGACAAACTAATCTATGAGTGGCGTATACAAACCGACATTCATAAAACGAAAGATGAGTTTGCGATGCTCATTCAATCTCTATTTCAGTTTAAAAAATTATCATTTGTTGACGTGGAAGGTATTATTATATCCTCTGTTGTACCACCAATTATGCGTTCATTAGAAACGATGTGTCTGGAATATTTTCATCTTACACCATACGTTGTTGGAAAGGATACAATGCGGGCACCGCTAGAAATAACTTATCCAAACCCGAAAGAGATAGGAGCAGACCGAATTGTAAATGCGGTTGGTGCCATTCATTTATATGATGAACCGATGATCATTATCGACTTCGGTACAGCGACAACATTTTGTTATGTAGATGAGCAAAAACGATACCACGGTGGAATTATTACACCAGGTATAAAGATATCCATGGACGCTTTGTATGATAAAGCATCGAAATTACCAAAAATTGAAATTGCACCGACAGAAAATGTCGTTGGCCTATCGACGGTCGAAGCGATGCAATCAGGAGTGTATTATGGATATGTATCACAAGTAGATGGAATTGTTCGCCGTATGAAAAGTGAACTCGGTGTTAATCCAACGGTCATTGCAACAGGAGGCTTTGCTTCATTAATTGCAAAAGGATCTGAAACGATTCAACATATTGAACAACATTTAACATTAAAAGGGTTATATCATATATATCAACATGAAGAAAAGAGGAACATATAAATGCAAGATTATTTAGTGAAAACAACATTGTATGACGGAATGGTTCGTGCATATGCTGCTGTGACAACAAATACGGTAGAAGAAGCTAGACGTAGACAAGATACATGGGCGACACCGTCTGCGGCTTTAGGTAGAACGTTAACGATCACGGGTATGATGGGCGCGATGTTAAAAGGAGAAGACACCTTAACAGTAAAGGTAGAAGGAAATGGACCAATAGGTGCAATTATAGTCGATGCAAATGCTCATGGCGATGTACGAGGGTATGTCATTCATCCGCATGTCGATTTCCCGTCAAATGAGCAGGGGAAATTAGATGTTCGAGCAGCCGTTGGAACAGAAGGAACATTAAGCATCGTAAAAGATCTCGGCCTAAAAGATTATTTTACAGGACAAGTCCCAATAGTATCTGGAGAAATTAGTGAAGACTTTACGTATTATTTTGCGACATCCGAACAAACGCCATCCGCAGTTGGAGCAGGGGTGTTAGTGGATACAGATTATACAATTAAAGCAGCTGGTGGATTTATCGTGCAATTAATGCCGGGTGCAACAGAAGAAATAGTAGCAAAACTGGAACAGAAATTAGAAAACTTCCCACCTATTTCTTCCTTAATCGAAGCAGGAAATAGCCCGGAAGAAATTTTGCAACGATTATTTGACGATGAAACAATTGATGTATTAGAAAAAATGGATGTGCAATATAAATGTAAATGCTCCAAAGAGCGAATGGAAAATGCTATTAAAGGATTAGGAGCAGAAGAGATTACAAAGATGATCGAAGAGGACCACGGTGCTGAAGCGACTTGTCATTTTTGTAATGAGGTGTACCATTTAACAGAAGACGAATTACGTGCATTATTATAATAGATAAAGGGTAGAAGTAACATATAGGATATATGGAAAACTTCTACCTTTTTGTTATTTATAGTTGACAAACATTGGATAGAAAGGTATATTATAAATAAATCCTATAAAAATACTACGAATTGAGAGGGATCGGACATGAAAGTGACAGATAATATTGCTCAGTTAATTGGAGAAACACCAGTCGTTAAATTACCACAAGCAGATGAAAATAGTGCAGACATATATGTGAAATTAGAATACTTTAACCCAGGTAGCTCTGTAAAAGACCGTATTGCCTTAGCAATGGTGGAAAAAGCGGAAGAAGAAGGATTAATTAAACCTGGCGATACGTTAGTTGAACCGACGAGTGGAAATACAGGTATTGGTTTAGCATTAGTTGCTGCTGCAAAAGGGTACAATTTAGCGGTAGTGATGCCTGATACGATGAGTCAAGAACGTCGTAATTTATTAAAAGCTTACGGTGCTAAATTATATTTGACACCTGGTGCTGAAGGAATGAAAGGTGCAATCGCAAAAGCGGAAGAATTAAAAACAGAAAACGGTTATTTCATGCCTCAACAATTTAAAAACGAAGCAAACCCTGAAGTACATGCTCATACAACAGGGCAAGAGCTTGTAAAACAATTCCCTGATGGAGTAGATGGATTTGTTTCTGGAATTGGTACAGGTGGAACGATTTCAGGTGCTGGGAAAGTATTAAAGGAAAAATTTGACGGTGTGAAAGTATATGCTGTTGAACCAGAAGATTCACCAGTATTATCAGGTGGTTCACCAGGTCCACATAAAATTCAAGGAATCGGTGCGGGCTTCGTTCCTGATGTGTTGGATACAGCGATTTATGATGAAATTATTAAAGTGAAAAACGAAGAAGCGTTTGATGCGGCACGTACGACAGCTAGAACAACGGGGATTTTAGGTGGTATTTCTGCTGGAGCTGCAATTGCTGCTGCTAAAAAAGTCGCAAAAGAACTTGGCGCAGGAAAAAAAGTAGTTGCGATTTTACCTGACAATGGTGAGCGTTACTTATCGACAGCATTATATCAATTTGAAGAATAATAGATGAAGTGAAAATAGATCATGATTCAATTTGAACAAATATTGAATCATGGTCTTTTTTTTTGACTATTTATCGGACGAATTATCTTACATAGTTATTTATTTATGGTAAACTAAATGAAGAAATAATTGAATTTTTATAGATAGAGGGAGATTTTATGTATATACATACACCTTCAAAGAAAATAGATATATCAAAGCGAACTTTAATTATGGGGATTTTAAATGTAACACCTGACTCTTTTTCGGACGGTGGATCCTATACTTCGGTGGACCTTGCTATTGCGCGAGCAAAACAGATGGTCGAGGATGGAGCAGATATGATTGATATTGGTGGAGAATCAACATCCTCCTGGAGACCAAATCATGATCCTGTTTCAGAAGAGGAAGAAATTGAACGAGTCATTCCAGTTATTCAAGCGTTGAAAGAACATATAAACATTCCGATATCGATTGATACGTATAAAGCGAAAACAGCGGAAGAAGCTGTGAAAGCAGGAGCAGACATTATTAATGATATATGGGGGGCGAAAAAGGAACCTGCAATTGCAAAAGTTGCAGCCACTTACAATGTCCCGATTGTTTTAATGCATAATCGAAACCATACATCTTATAATGACATGATCGAAGACATAGTGACAGAAATACAAGAAAGTATTCATATAGCGAAACAAGCTGGTGTCAAAGACGAACAAATTATTGTAGATCCTGGAATCGGTTTTGGAAAAGAGGTACAAGATAATTTTTTTGTCATGAGACATTTACATGAAATTATAGCCAAATTACCGTACCCACTTTTACTAGGAGCGTCTAGAAAAAGATTTATTAACGAAGTGTTAGACATACCAGCGGAAGAACGTGACAATGCAACAGGTGCTACAACTTGTTATGGCATTGCACAAGGTGCTCATATCGTTCGGGTACATGAAGTGAAAAAAACGAAAGAGCTAACGACAATGATGGATGCGATGGTGCATGGGGTTGGAGTAAATGGATAAAATAATTTTAAAAGACCTACAATTTTATGGGTATCATGGTTTATTTGAAGAAGAGAACAAATTAGGCCAACGATTTTCGGTTGATTGTGATCTTTATACTTCTTTGAAAGAAGCTGGAACGACCGACGAAATGCATGCATCGATTCATTATGGTCATGCTTATGAACTAATTCGTGATATCGTGGAAGGCGAGCCGAAAAACTTAATTGAGGCAGTAGCAGAAACAATTGCAAAATCATTATTTGAAAAGTTTCCAATGTTAAATGCGTGTATGGTTAGAGTAGTTAAGCCGAATCCGCCAATTCATGGGCAGTATGAATCTGTTGCGGTAGAAATTTATAGGGAGCGAGAAAAATGAATGTAGCATATATAAGTTTAGGTTCTAATATTGAGCCTCGTGAACAATATATGGAAGATGCGTTAAAAAAGTTGGAAGCACATAAAGATATAACTATTGTGACTAAATCAACAATCTATGAAACTGCTCCGGTTGATTACTTAGAGCAAGACCAATTTTTAAATATGGTGATTGAAGTAGAGACATCATTAAAAAACATAGAGTTACTACATGCGTGTCAACAAATTGAAAATGAATTAGGAAGAGAACGCACGATAGATAAAGGACCACGTACAATGGATCTAGACATATTGCTCTTCAATTGTGAGAATAGGGAAATTGAAGGATTGCGAATTCCGCACCCAAGATTACATGAAAGAGCCTTTATTCTAATTCCGTTATTTGAAATTGCGCCTGAATTAGCGTTGCCAACTTCTGGTGTCTTGATTGAAGATCTATTGCATAAAATATCGGAAAAGGAAAAGGCATCCGTTGTAAAATGGGAAAAAGCATAATTTTTATGCAAAATATGTAAATAGACTTGCTTTATAGAACGATGATTCGTAAAATATAGAACAGATTCGAATGAACTTGAATATGATTAAATGGAGTGATTATGTTGTCGGAAGAACTAAATGAACATATGAGAGTACGTCGTGAAAAATTAGCGACATACTATAATGAAGGAATAGATCCTTTTGGTGGAAAGTTTGAACGAACAAACGACGCAAAGGAATTACATGATTTATATGAAGAATTTTCAAAAGAAGAGTTAGCTGAGAAGGATATTTCAGTTACAATAGCTGGTCGAGTAATGACAAAACGTGGAAAAGGTAAAGTAGGATTTACGCATATCCAAGATGCAACAGACCAAATTCAACTATATGTAAGAAAAGATGATATCGGAGAAGAAGCTTACGAAATCTTTAAATCAGTAGATATCGGTGATATTGTCGGTGTAACAGGTGTTGTTTTTAAAACGAATGTTGGGGAATTATCGATTCACGCGAAAGAATTCACATTACTAACAAAATCATTACGTCCGTTACCAGATAAGTATCACGGTTTACAAGATATTGAATTACGCTACCGTAAACGTTATTTAGATTTAATTACAAATGAAGAGAGTCGCAAAACATTTGTGATGCGTAGTAAAATTATCCAATCGATGAGAAGTTATTTAAATAACGCAGGGTTTTTAGAAGTAGAAACACCCATGCTTCATTCTATTCCAGGGGGGGCAGCTGCACGTCCGTTCGAAACACATCACAATGCCTTAGATATAGAATTATATATGCGAATTGCAATTGAATTACATTTAAAGCGACTAATTGTTGGTGGATTAGAGAAAGTATATGAAATTGGCCGTGTATTTAGAAATGAAGGGGTATCAACAAGACATAACCCAGAATTTACGATGATTGAGTTATATGAAGCATATGCTGATTATAAAGATATTATGTCGTTAACTGAAAATATGGTTGCACATATAGCAGAGGAAGTATTAGGAACGACAACTATCCAATATGGCGAAGATACGATTGATTTAAAACCAGAATGGACAAGACTTCATATGGTAGATGCTATTAAAGAATATGTTGGTGTAGACTTTTGGGGAAATATTTCAGATGAAGAAGCACGATCATTAGCAAAAGAGCATGGCGTGGAAATTACAGACGCTATGACATATGGACATATCGTAAATGAGTTTTTTGAACAAAAGGTAGAAGAACAACTTGTACAACCGACATTTATTTATGGGCATCCTGTAGAAATTTCTCCATTAGTAAAGAAAAACAAAGAAGATGAACGATTTACAGATCGTTTTGAATTATTTATTGTAAGAAGAGAACATGCAAATGCATTTACAGAATTAAATGATCCAATTGACCAACGTCAACG
>DXHX01000090.1 GCA_019113205.1 Candidatus Pseudogracilibacillus intestinigallinarum
CAGATCCTTTTTCCTCTGATAAATGCACAATTGCCCTTGAAAAAAGAGCTATGAATGTGGGAAGTAAAAGTACCCCAAAAAAGGTTCCAACCGTTGAAGCACCTATGAGAAAGCGAAATTGTGTCGCCACAAACTCCTGTGCATTATTATCTGGCGCTGTGTCAATTAAGCTCCCCGTAAAAGGTTGCTGCATCATATTTGCTAATCTTGAAATCATTACCATTATATTAAAAAGAGATAAAGCTGAAGCAATCATCTTTACTCTCGCACCCGATAACCTTACAGCATAAGCAAGCGTTTCAATGGAGTGAATGATAAAAATGAATATAGCTATGTATATTAATTTCTCAGTTATAATTTCCAATGTAGTACCTTCTTTTAATCATTTTGATTATGCCGTTGTATATACAAGCGTATAAATACTAAACCATCTGGCCCATTTTCCGAATAACTTTTCTTTCCATTTATTATATCATAAAAAGAAACTCCCCATATAACAAGATAGAAAAAAACAATACAAAACACAGTACTAATTGATATTAAAATTTGATATGTTATATGGTGCGCCTTTATACGATATTTACCTGCTTGCACCTCTGAAGAGAACCCGTTACCATTACATGAAGATGTTTTTTCATCTATACATATAGAACAAACATATAATTTTTTCTATTCTTCTAATGCTTCAACAAGCAGGGATAATTCTTCCCAACGTTCCATTTTCTCTTCCATTTCTTGCTCTTTTTCTTGTTGGGCTTCATATAATTGTTGTACTTTTTCAATGTCATTCCCAGCCTCATTAATCGCTGCTTCAATTGCTTCGGCTTCAGCTTCAAGTGCCGCAATTTCATCTTCAATACTTTCCCATTCTTTTTGTTCCAAATAGGATAGTTTTTTCTTTTTTGGTGTTGGAGCTTTCTCTTTCTGCTCTTTCTGTTGCTGTTTTAATTCACGCGTTTCTTCGACCGTTTTCTCCATATAATCCGTGTAATTTCCATACACAATATCGATTGCGCCTTTTCCATCTACAACTAATAGCATATCAGCAATTCTATCTAGAAAATAACGATCATGAGATACCGTCATCACGACGCCTGGAAACTGTTCGATATATTCTTCTAAAATAGTTAATGTTTGAATATCTAAGTCATTTGTCGGCTCATCGAGAAGTAACACATTCGGTTCGGTCATTAAAATCTTTAATAAATAGAGTCTTCTTCGCTCTCCACCAGATAAGCTTTTTATATAGCCCCATTGTTGGTAACGAGAAAAGAGAAATCGTTCTAACATTTGCTCAGCCGTAATTTGAACCCCATCAACTGTCGTAATAACCTCTGCTACTTCTTTAATATATTCAATAATTCGCATATTAGGGTCAAGCTCTTCTTCTCCTTGTTTGTAATAACCGATTTTAACTGTTTCACCAATTGTTACCGTACCACTATCAACCTTTAATCGTCCGGCAAGCACATCTAATAACGTAGATTTCCCAGCACCATTCGGACCAATAATACCGATTCTACTATCCGGTGTAACGATAAAAGAAAAGCTTTCCCATAAAGTTCTTTCATTTATTTTTTTCGACACATTTTCCAGTTCGATTACTTTTGATCCTAATTTAGATGCACCAACTTGGATTTCAATCTGTTCGTCACCCTTATGAAATGTACGCTCTTGCATTTGTTGAATTCGTTCAATACGTGCACGTTGTTTCGTCGAACGAGCACGGGCACCGCGTTTTAGCCATTCCATTTCATTTCTCAAACGATTTTTATGTTTTTGCTCTGCAATCCGTTCTTCTTCTTGCCGAATCATTTTCTTTTCAACGAAGGTCTCATAATTCCCTTCATACGTATACAACTGACCATGATCTAATTCATAAATATAATTCGTCACACGATTTAAAAAGTAACGATCATGTGTCACAATTAGTAATGCTCCTCGATAATTCGCTAAAAATTGCTCTAACCATTGGATTGTTACATTATCTAAATGGTTTGTCGGTTCATCTAATATAAGCAAATCTGCCGGCTCAATTAAAGCTTTTGCTAGTGCGACTCGCTTTTTCTGTCCTCCTGATAAATGTTGCACATTTTTATTATAAAATGTAATCCCTAACTTTGATAAAACTGTTTGTACGACTGTTTGTGCATCCCAAGCATTTTCTGCATCCATTTGTTCTTGTAAACGCAACAGCTGTTGTTGGATATTCTCATCTTGAGGATTCTGTTCTAAGGAGAGGCTAATTTGTTCGTATGATCGAATTAGTCGCATCATTGGAACTTCACTTTGAAAAATATAATCGATGACTGTCTTATCTTCTTCCATTCGTTCCTCTTGTGGTAAATAAGCGACAGTAAAATCTTTTGCATGAATAAGTTCTCCATCATCCGCTGTTTCTTGACCAGCAATTATTTTTAATAAAGTAGATTTTCCCGTTCCATTTGGTCCAATTAAACCGATGCGGTCATTTTCACGAATGATTGTATGTAGATTGGAAAAAAGTATTTTTTCACCATGTGATTTACTAATGTTTTCTAGTCTTAACATTCGGATCCATCCTTTTAGTTATATACTTCCATTATACGGGAGTCCTGTAAATTTCGAAAACATATACTGTTAAGATCATTTCTCACTTATTAAAATACCAATTTTGCGCATTAGTATATAATATTTTATCGGTTGCTTTTTCATCGAATATAGATTGTATTAGTTCAATATCTGCTCGTTCAAATCGCCTTTTCGCTCGTGTAGACGGCAAATCCGTTCCAAACATTAATGCATCGGGATTCGTATCATAAATTTGCTGTAACGCATTTTTTACATGTAATTCTACTCTACCAAACCCTGTTGCCTTTACACGAACTCCTTGATCAACTAACTTTAATACATGTGGCAATCCTTCTTCAGATAATCCTAAATGATCTATCGAAATGGCAGGTAATTTTTCAATCGTTGACACCATTTCTGGTAAGTTTTTAGAATCTATATAAAGCTCGCTATGCCAGCCTACTAAGTCGTATACTCTTCTGGCAAAATAATCGAGTTTTGATATATCTTCTGAACCACCACGTTTTATGTTAAAACGTAAAGCTTTCACACCTTTATTATTTAGTTCGATAATTTCTTCATCTGTTATAGTTGAAGGAACTTGTGTCACTCCACAATAAGTTGGACCGAGTTGTTCTAATGCCTTTAATAAATACCCTTGATCAAATCCTTGGAAAGAACCAGATACAATTGCTCCTCCACGGACATTCAAATCCTTCACTTCTGTTTGATAATCTTCTACAACATAACTTGGTGGCATATAACCCTGATTTTCCTTTATAGGAAAGTCAAAGTCGATAATATGAAAATGTGCATCAAATATTATCATGAACGTTCTCCCCTTTTCTGTTCTATACAACTAATATAACAGAAATATAAATAATCATTTTAAAATGACGAATTTTCTATAAATAATTTTGCAATTTCTTCTATCCTTTTCAATTCAGTTACCGTTATTCTGCTTGTTTGTGTAAATATCTGACTAATTTACGATTTTTCTCTTTGAATCGCTCATTATGTGAAGAAACCATTGCTTGTTCGTTTGCATGTGGTGTTATATATTGTTTTGCTTTATTAATTGCATTTGCTGCATCTTGAAATGCTCCGGCTATGAGATGTAATTTACCGTTATGGTGTAATATATCGCCAACTGCGTATAACCCCTCGATTGATGTTTCACTCATCGATGTCCCTTCAATTCCATATTCATTTGCCATGTTGATTTGTAATGGACTATTTTGAATAAGATGATGATCCATTTTAAAACCATGGTTGATGACGACCTCATCAACTGAAAGAAGCGTTGTTTGACCATTTTCATTATTTATTAATTCTACTTTTTCAATTGTTTCCTTATCTTTTGCTGCAATTAACTGTTGAATAGATGTGTTTAATAAACATTCAACACTACTATCGGATAATTTTGACACTTCCGCTTCATGTCCTTTTAATAAGTCTTTACGATAAATTAAATAAACTTTTTTCGCTATCGGTTCTAATTCATTGGCCCAATCGACAGCAGAATTTCCACCGCCTGAAATAAGCACCACCTTATCTTTAAAACGAGCTAATGATGGTACGGTATATTGTAAATTTGATACCTCAAAACGTTCTGCGCCTACAATATCTAATTTTGTCGGGGTTAAAATGCCACTACCAATTGCTAATACAACTGTTTTTGAATAATGTGTATGACCAGATGCCGTATGGATCACAAAATGATTTGCCTCATTTTTATCTAATGACGTCACTTTTTCACCTAATAACACTGTTGGATCAAAAGTTAATCCTTGTTGGACAACATGATCAATAAATTCATTCCCAGTTATTGGTGGTATGCCGCCTATATCCCATATCAACTTCTCTGGATATACATGTACCTTCCCACCCAAGTTCGGTTGATACTCAATTATCTTTGTTTTCATTTCCCTTAAACCACTATAAAAAGCAGCAAAAAGTCCTGCTGGTCCACCACCAATAATCGTCACATCATATAATTGTTCCGTATCCATTATATTTGCCCCTTTATCATCTATATTTTTAATCCATCACAATAAACTACAAACATGTACGAAATTTATTCTGTAACTTGATTACTTTCAAGTATCATCTCTACAAATAAATCGATTTGTTCATATACTGCAATTGGGTCGTATCTATAAAACGTATCAAAATCATTATAAAAAATCCGTTCATTTTTCATAGCATCCAACCCTTGCCAAATGGATGAAGCTTTTAAGTCTTGTAATGCTTCTCCTTTATTTTCAGGGTCATAAGTTGTTAAAAACATATAATCTGCCGCATATTCCGGCAATACTTCCATAGACAACTGAAGGGTTTGTTCCTTGTTATCATTTTTATAGGGCATTTTCAGCTGTAATGCATTGTATAATGCTTGTCCTCCTCGCCCAGCATTATCTCCAAAAATCCATATATCCCCTTTATCTGTTAGTTCATAAATTCCAAATGTATCATTTTCATTTATGACATCTTTTATTTTTTCCCGTCCTTCTTCTGCCTTAGCCTCAAATTTACTTAAGAACGCCTTCCCTTCTTCTATATTTCCAGTTAAATCGGCAAACAATTGCACTGTTTCCTCAATATTCGTTGTTGTACCATATGGAATATAAACGGTTGGTGCAATTTCAGACAGTTGCTCATAATAATAATCATACATCACAACAATTAAATCTGGTTGAAGTGATAATACTTTTTCTATATTAATCGGTTCCCCAATGTCTTCTACATCCTTTAATTTATCTTGAATAAACGGATGATCAAATGCAGTCGGTTCAACCCCTACCACATTCGCTCCGACAGTAAGCAATTCTCCACCATAAAAATCTGTCACAATCCGCTTCGGTTTATTTGGTATCTCAATTTCTCCATTTACTGTCTCAAACACTCTCGTTTCTTCTGTTGTATCATCCGGCTTTCCTATGTTTTCTGTCGTCGCACTACTACATGCCGCAAGTATAATAAACATCGCAAATACAATGAATACATGTTTTTTCATGTCATCAGATCTCCTTATTTAATCAGTGATGTCATTACATCATCAATGATTTGTGTATTAGCAATTGGCCCTGAATAAAGCCAAGCAGAGTCTGCTTCATATTCATAAATTTGGTCCTTTTTTACAGCCGGAATATCTTGCCATATTGGGTCTTCTAACATTTTTGCCCCGTTTCCTTTATCACTATTTACTAGGAATAGATGATCTGCATCTAACTCTGCTAATTTCTCTAAAGAAATTTCTGACCAATTATCTGTTGCAGTAGTAGAGATTTCTTCTACAACATTCGGTTTTTCCAGTCCTAAATCATCGTATAATACTACACCACTAGATACTTTATCACTGACAATAAAGAAAGTATTATTCACTAACCAAATTGCAGCCACTGACGGATTCCCCATAGATTCTTTCAATAGTTCTTTGGATTCTTTTACTTTTCCATCATAAGTAACTAATACTTGTTCCGCCTCTTCTTTCTTGTCGAAAACCTCTCCAATTTTTAATAACTTTTCACGCCAATCACTATTATTTTCTAAATCTAACACATATGTCGGTGCAATTTTTGAGTATTGTTCATATTTTTCTCCTTCTACCATATCTGCACTACTCATAATTAATAAATCAGGTGAAAAACTTGTAACAACTTCAAAAGGTAAATCATAAGGGATTGTCGGTACATCTTTTAAATCTTTCTGTAAATAATCTTGAATAGATGCACCATCATGAATTGCCCACTGTGCTATAGGAGTTATCCCAAGTGCAAGCAAATAATCTTCTAAATAAGAGGCAATGACACGATCAGGATTTGCTGGAATTGTAACTTCATTCCCCATTGCATCTGTTAGGACATGCTCATCTACTTTATTATCATTTATTTCTTTTGGATCATCTTCCGACACATTGTCCTGACAGCCAACTAATATAAATAAGAATGAAAAAAAACTCACGAGTACTTTTCTTGAAATTAGCATTGTTTTTCTCTCCAATTTTTATATTTTAATCTTCTAAACGAGTTAATAAATAAAGAAAATATGGTGCACCAATTATCGCCACTATAATCCCTGCTGGAATTTCCGAAGGTTGTAAAATCCATCGTCCAATTGTATCGGCAACTAACACTAATAAACCACCAACAAGTGCAGATGTTGGGATGAGTATTTGATGTCTTGCTCCAACTAATTGTCGCGCTAAATGAGGTCCAATTAACCCAACAAAACCTATACCACCACTAACAGATACACTTGCCCCTGCTAAACCAACTGCAGCTAGTAATAATAATCGACGCTCTTTTTCAATAGAAGCTCCTAATCCTACTGCTGTTACATCGCCTAAATTCAATATATTTAATACATTTGCTTTTATATAGACAAATATAATTAATATAACGATCCAAGGTAGTAATGCTAAGACAAATTTCCAATTTGAACCCCAAATACTTCCAGCTAACCACGTTGCCACAAATTGATAACTTTCTGGACTAAGACGTAAAGTTAAAATAATCATAATGGAACTAATGCCTGCTGCGATTGCAACTCCTGTTAATAATAAACGCACAGGAGAAATACCTTCATCTTTTTTATAAGACAATAAGTAAATGCATGCTGCTGCAGCAGTCGCACCAATAAAAGCTAAAACTGGTAAAATAAATATGGGTGTATTATTCATCGAAGGAAAGAAGGAAATATATAACATTACCATTAACCCTGCACCAGCATTTATTCCTAAAATTCCAGGGTCTGCTAATGCATTTCTCGTAATCCCTTGAAGTATCGCTCCAGATACTGCCAATCCCATCCCAACAAGAATGGATAATACAATTCTCGGTAAACGAAATTCAAATAAAATTAACGCTTGCTCACTCGTTCCAAATCCGAATAGTGTATAAAAAAGTTCTAACGGTGATAATTTAATAAATCCAGTATTCATGCTAATAACAAATACGAAAACAATGAACAGAAAAAGACTGATCATGACAGTCCTATTTCTTAGCTGGGCCTTTCTCTGCGTATTTGTCATGTATCGTTTCATATTTCTTTTCCTCCTTTTCTGGCAAGATAAAGGAAGAAAGGAACACCTATAACTGCAATAAGTGCACCAATTGGAGTTTCATAAGGTGGATGAATCATTCTTGCAGCTAAATCAGCGAGAACGACTAGTAACCCTCCATAAATAATGGAACATGGAATAATCCACCGATAATCATGACCTACTAAAAAACGGGCAACATGCGGAACAATTAATCCAACAAAGCCAACCGCCCCAACAACTGAAACTGCCGCACCCGCTAAAACAAGCACGAATAACATACCGATTATTTTAATCGTTTTCGTTCGCTGCCCTAATCCAATAGATACTTCCTCTCCGAGACTGAGCAATGTAATTGAACGAGATAAAAACATCGCCCCTACCATTGCAGCAAGCAACCATGGTGCCATCACCTTCAGATGCATCCATGTTGTTCCTGAAACACCACCTGCATACCAAAAAGCTAAATCTTGACCGATTTGAAAATATAAGGCAATTCCTTCACTTAATGCACCAAGTAAAGCACTTACAGCTGCACCAGCAAGAACGAGTCGCATTGGTGTTAAACCACTTCTCGACATAGAACCGACACCATATACAATAAATGCACCTACACCAGCACCTAAAAATGCATACAAAATCAAATACATATAAGGTAAACTTGGCCAAAAAGCAAAACAAATCGCAAGCATACATGCAGCGCCAGCATTGATACCTAACAACCCTGAGTCTGCTAATGGATTCCGTGTCATACCTTGCATTAAAGCACCAGCTACTGCAAAACAAGCCCCTACCATTGCAGCACCTAATACTCGTGGTAAGCGAATTTCCCAAATAATTTGATGTGTCGTTAATGTTGGATCATGATGAAATACCGCAGTCCAAACGGTAGTTAACTGGATATTTGCTGCTCCTAATGAAATCGATAATCCGATAGCTAAAATTAATCCGACAAGACCTACTATTAAAATGACCATCGCTCTTAGAGGACGATGTTGTTTAGAGACTGACAAATGTGATGACACAATCATTCTCTTCCTCCTTCAAAGCAAATAAGTTAATTATTACTATGTTGAACTGCATACGCATCCATCACATACAACAACTTATTGCATAACATTTGATTCCTTACACAATTGGTAAGATAAGCAAATCGGATTTGCACTAAATGGACAAGTAGCTAAACTTGCCTCTATATGAAATATTTTCTGTAAGTGATGACATGTCATCACTTCTTCTGGCACTCCTTCCGTAATTAAAGTACCATCACGCATCGCAATTAAATAATGAGAAAAGCGTGACGCATGATTTAAATCATGCAGTACCATAACAATCGTTCTTCCTTCCTCACGATTCAGTTTTTGCAAGAGTAATAAAATATCAAGCTGATGTGCCAAGTCTAAATACGTTGTTGGTTCATCCAAAATTAAAATTTCCGTATCTTGTGCAAGTGCCATCGCAATCCAAACCCGCTGTCTTTGACCACCTGATAACGCATCTATTGACCGATCTTTCAATTCATTTAATCCTGTCACATCGATTGCCCAATTGATATATTCGTAATCCTCCCGTTTAAGTGATACGAAACCTTTTTGATGTGGAAAACGACCATATGAAACAAGTTCATACACTGTTAAGCCACCAGGTGCTTCTGCCGTTTGTGGCAAAATTGCTAGTTTTTTTGCCACTTCCTTCGTTCCTAATCGATGAATATCCTTTCCGTCTAAAAATACTGAACCATTTTTCGTTTTAAGAATTCTCGAAATAGCCTTTAACAACGTGGATTTACCACAACCATTCGGTCCAATAATCGTCGTAATCTCTCCCTTTGGAATCGACACACTTAATTCATCTATAATTAACATATTCGAATAGCCTACCGCCACTTGCTCCACCTTAAAAGCTCCCATGCGAACACTCCTTTATTTTTTAAAAAACGTGGAAATTCAAAAATATTTCGAAAGAACGAACTATCTTCTCGTTTATTATGTAATGGTATTTTTGATCGGTGATAATAAATCTATCGTCTTAATTGACTTAGTATATAA